>JAKAPE010000273.1 GCA_021811945.1 Pseudomonadota bacterium
CGATCTGAACGGGTTCTGCCCCGAGGCAAGAATTGGAGCGAGCACCGGAGCGGTGAGCTGCCGCGTCGGATTGAAGTTCGCATTGACCAGCGGAAAGAACTTGCCCTCCTGGGCATAGACCGCCTGCTGGTTGGCGCGTAGCGTTGCGATCGCCGCCTGCAGCGTCGGATTGTTGTCGAGCGCGCGCCGGATCAGGGCATCGAGGGCCGGCGATTTGAACAGCCGCCACCAGTCCCGAGGGATGTCGCGGCCGATGACGAAGTGCTGCGCCTCTCCGGTAGGCGCATTGGTGGAGGAGGTGCGCGGGGCAAGCGGCTCCTGCGTATAGCGCGTGACCGGCGGGGAGGCGGGACTGAGGAAATCAGGACCGACCGCACAGCCCGCCAACAGCACCGCCGCCGCGAGAGCGGTGGCGCGTCTTTTCAACCACCTGACCGCCGTACCCGACATAGGCAACTGACACGATGACAACAGAAGAACTATGATGCGCGACGAAAGAACGATGATGCGCGACCCTGTACCCCCTGGGCGTTACGGACATTATTTCCCATCTGCCGTGCATTAGCTGTGATCGCGCTGCCACAGTCGATGATTTAGTGGCGATTTGCAATGTGATTTTTGACAGGGTCGCCGGATTCCCGGGGAATCCGGATGGTCGTCGGAATCTCGCGCGCGCGTACTGCCGCCCGCGGCCACTTTGCGGACGTGGTCGAGAAATTGGCGCGCGCTGTTTTCCCAGGAGCAGGCCAGCGCGAATTTGCGGCAGGCGCCGCAGGAAATCTGCAGCGCCTCCATGCAGGCGCGTCGGAGGTCTTCGTGCAAGACTCCGATCGGATGGTCGCCGATCACGTCCTTGGGCCCGGTGACCGGGAAGGCGGCGACGGGAACTCCGCTGGCGAGTGCCTCGAGCTGCACGCGTCAGCGGCAATCCAACAGGCCGCGCTATTGCTGAAGTCGATTCTTTTGGGTCGCCGCTTTCGCGGAGACAGGCAGAGAACATCGAATCGCATAAGACAACGATTGCCGTTTTATGTCTCAAACAGATGACAGCGGCGGTGTCCGGTGCTATGCGGGCCGCGCCGTGGGCTCGTAACGATGTCGTGACACGACAATGGGAGCGTGCCGCCGTCGCGGCGGCGGCGTTGCCGTCAGGAGCCGTCATCATCGCAGCGAGTCGAAATCCGACGTGACAAGCATCATTGCCAACACCATTCTTCCCAGGCTCGGCCGAAGCAAGATCAGCATTGCGGTCAGTTTGTTGATCTTGGCCGCTGCTGCCTTCGCGCTCTACGGATTGCTGCGCGACGTCGACTTCGGCAAGGTCGCGGCCGCGATGAAGGCCCAGTCGATCGAAACGCTGGCGATTGCCGGCGCCTTTGCAGTCGGCGGCTACGTCGCGTTGAGCTTCTACGACCTGTTCGCGCTCCGCACGATCGGCTGGCGCAAGGTTCCCTATGCGGTGGCGGCGCTCGCGAGCTTCGCCAGCTCGACGATCGGCCACAACCTCGGGGCAGCCGTGCTGACCGGCGGCCTGATCCGGCTGCGCATCTATTCGGCTTGGGGCTTGACCGTCGTCGATGTCGCCAAGATCGCGCTGGTGACGGGAATGACGTTTGTGCTCGGCAATGCGCTTTTGCTTGGCGGCGCCGTGACCTACGCGCCGCAGGCTGCCGGCGTGGTCGATCACCTCCCGTTATGGATCAACCGCGCGACCGGACTGGCGGGATTATTCGGCATCGCCGCCTATCTGATCTGGCTCGCGGCACGCCCGCGTGCGATCGGAGGCTCCGGCTGGCGCATCGTCTTGCCGAACCTGCGGCTCACCTTGGTGCAGATCGCGATCGGGGCCATGGACCTCATCCTGGTGACGCTGGCGATGTACACGCTGCTGCCGTCGAGCCCGGCGGTCGGTCTGGTGGCGGTGCTCGTCATCTTCCTTACTGCGACGCTGCTCGGAACCGTCAGCCATGCGCCCGGAGGGCTCGGCGTGATCGAGGCGACGATGCTTCTCGGCCTGCCGCAGTTTCACAAGGAGGAGCTGTTGGCGGCTCTGTTGACCTTTCGTGCGCTCTATTTCGTTCTTCCGCTCTTTCTTGCCGCGTTTTCGCTCGGGCTGCGGGAAATGCGCTTGCTCGCGCAAGCGGCATCCGTTCGCCGCGATCACCACGGTTGCGATCGTTGAGCTGGCGTCAGAACTTTCACAAACTCGGCCGATTTGATCCATCCGTCGAAGTTTCGCCGCCCAATGTGGCGGTTCAGAAGTCCGCATCATTCTTGCCGCGAGCTCGTCATGCGGACTTTTGAACCAAAGCCACACTAGATCAATCAGTTGCTGGTGTCCTTCGATTCCGAAGTTTGCAAACGAGCGAGCCGCAAAATGATGCGAACTTCGGAAATCGGGACACTGGCGCCGGCGATGCACCAATCGGCCCCGCCGCCCCCGCCGCCCCCCGCCGCCGGCCGGCGCTTGACCGCAGCCAGCAGAATATCTATCGTCTGATAGACATTTTCTGCGTACCGGAGTATCGAGCGATGCGGGGCCAACGAACGCGGTAGGCCGCGGCGTTGGGGACAGGCGGGCACGCCAACCTTGTAAGGCCGGAAGGCCCACGTTAGGGTTTTGGCTGGTGTCAAGTGGGGCTGATTGTGCCGAGTAGAGTTATCCTGCCGAGGGCTCGAAGACGGTCGCAATCGCCTCCGGCATCTGCATCTTCGGCCGGCAATCCGCTCGCGGGCGAACCGCGCGCGCCGCGCAGATTGCGATGGGCGAAAGGGCGGATTTGGCGCGCGATCGCGTCACTGATGCCGCTCGCGATGGCGCTTATCACGATGCCGCCCCGCGAGACCACCGCGGAAACGATCGAGCAAGGGCTGGCGAGAGCCTACGAGACCAATCCGCAGCTCAACGCCCAGCGCGCTATCGTGCGCGAGTCCGACGAGGGCGTGGCGCAGGCGCTGTCCGGTTACCGCCCCACCCTCTCCGCCACCGCCACGCTCGGCGAACAGTATTCCAATCTCACGGAGATCATACCGCCGTTTCCCGGCTTTCCGAGCGGCGCCCAGTTCTCGGCCAAAGGCTATACCACGCCGGAATCGGTCGGGATCAACGGCCAGCAAACGCTCTTCAACGGCGAGCGGACCGCCAACGGTGTGCGCCGGGCCGAGAGCGAGGTCTCGGCCGCGCGCGAGACGTTGCGCGTGATGGAACAGTCGGTGCTGCTGTCGGCGGCGACCGTCTATATGGACATGTCGCGCGACAGCGCGAGTCTTCAAGTCCAGAAGAACAACGTTCACGTCCTGGAGCGCACGCTCAAGGACACGCGCAATCGTTTCACCGCCGGCCAAGTGACTGAGACCGATGTCGCTCAGGCGGAAGCGAGCCTCGCGGCAGGCCAGGCGAGCCTGCACGTGGCCGAATCCACGCTCATGACGACCACGGCTAATTATCGGCGCATCATCGGCGACGAGCCGGCCAATCTTAAGCCGGCGGCAGCGGTGGATCGGCTGGCACCGGCAACGCTCAAGACCGCGGTTGCTTACGGCATCGCGCGGAACCCGGCGGTGATTGCCGCGATCTATGGCGTCGACGTCGCGCAACTTCAGGTAAAAATCGCAGAAGGCGCGCTGTGGCCGACATTGGCGCTCCAAGGCAGCGTGCTGCAGCAGTCCTATCCCCAGCTTCTGATGCCGAATTTGTTCATGGGCACGGCCCAGGTCAGCCTGAGCGTTCCGCTCTATCAGGGTGGCGCCGAATATTCGGCCATCCGTCTCGACAAGGAGACGGTCGGCCAACAACGGCTCAATGTCGATCAGGTCCGCGACCAGACCCGGGCGAACGTCGTTCAAGCCTGGGGACAGCTTGAGGCGGCGAAGGCCGAGATCGCCGCGGCGATACGCCAGAACGATGCCGCCGCGCGGGCGCTGGAAGGCGTGCGCAACGAGGCGCTAGCGGGCCAGCGCACCACGCTCGATGTCCTCAACGCCGAGCAGGCTCTGGTCAACGCGCGCCTCGCTCTGATCGTCGCCCAGCACGACCGCGTCGTCGCTTCCTACAGTCTGCTGGCGGCCGTCGGTCGCCTTTCCGCTGCGGTGCTCGCGCTGCCGGTCACCATCTACGATACAATGGTCCACTACCAGCAGGTCCGCGACGCCTGGTTCGGCTTGCGCAACCCCGACGGGCGTTAAACCAAACGACCTCAACCGGCATCGACCGCCATCGGTGCAAAAAGCTCGTTTTGCGTGTCTTCGCTCATCGTCATTCACCTTGGCTCCGTGCCGGGGGCTCCGTACCAGGTGCGGTCGGCAGGCACACAACAGCATTACCATTACGGTGACAGTGCACTTAATTGCAGACAGCAATAGCGAGGCCGGACAAGGAGCATGTGCTATTAGAAAAATACAATTAAGTGCACTGTCACCGTAATTCCGTAATTCGTAATTTCGTAATTTGCGTAATTTGTAATTTCCGTAATTTCGGTAGCCGGGCAATTTTCGTGGCTGCCTCGCCGACCGAGCAATCAGCTTAAGCGCGATATCCGTGCTCGACTTCAAGATCGCTGGTGGCGAACGAAGCTTGTGAACTCAGCCCCAACGCCAGACCAGCTTGCTGTGCAGCAGTCTTTGCCTTTTCCAGGCCCACCAGATAACCATGCTGGCGCTTATCGGAGCCACGCTCATACAAGGCATAGCTGTCCTCGACCCGGTCTGGGGTGAATTGCACCGTGATCCCGTTGGCGCCGGCGTCGAGCGCCATGGCTTGGCCGGATTTGGCGAGCGCCGCGGGCCGCATGAGATGAGGGCTGTCGAGATTGCTGGTCGCCGGAATGCGGGCGTTAGGGAAACAGTGCCGGAGCAGAGCGATGAACCGGAGGGTCTTTTCAAAGGTGCCCGGCCTAGGTTCCTGAAATCCGACCGGCAGGCTCTCTGACGGCGTAAACGGAGCGCAGCTTGCCATCCTCGCGCTGCCTATGCGCCCCAAAAAGATCAGATCGCGAGCCAAGTCATGGTCCGTTTGCCCGGGCAGACCCGCGATGTTGCCACTGCCGATGTAGAAACCGGCCTGGCGCGCCAGCAGCATGTGCGCGACCCGCCTCTCGAGTGTTTCTTCGCGCAAGGCGAGATGGAGTGCGGCGTTGGCCGTTTCGTGCTTTATGAGATATCCGTGGCCGCCTGCGGCGAGGAGTGCCTTATATGTTTCAAGCGAATGATTGCCGAGGTTAAGAATGACATGCATATCCAAGCCTTTGGCTTTGATATTTTGCAGCGTCTCAAGAACGATGGGGATAATCCGCGTCTCTTCGCCCGATTGCAGGAACAGATGCTGAAATTCTTGCTCATATGCCAGAATGGCGGCGCTCGTCGCCTCATCTGTCGTTATTCTTGTCGTTTTCAGATCGCGCGAGTTGTCTCGGCGCATCGGACAGAACTTGCAATTGACACGGCACTTGTTGCTGAGGTCGATGACTGCGCGTAATTCCAGCTTGGCGCCGACATGCGTGTCGCGTATCTTGCGCGCGGATGCGAATAGTTGTTCTTGTTCGGGACCATCGGTGGTCAGAAGGCGAGCAGCCATTCTGGCGAAGGCGTTTTCCCGCGACAGCACAGCATCCGGCGCAATGGATCGAATTCGACTGCCTGCTCCCGCCACGCGTTGACGAGCGCCGCCCAGGTCTCGCCAAGCCGCCTGAGCTCTTCGTCGCTGGTGCCGGGGTGGGGGCCAGGCGGCACAACGTCGGCGCCCGGAGCGACAAAGGCAAGGGATTCTCGTGCCGGAGGAACGGCCTTCGAGCGCTGAACGTCTGCAGCGAAGGAGGCTGGGGTGGTCGGCTCAACCTCGATGGGCACATTGCATCGCCGCATTGCTGTCTCCAGGGGCAGGACTTGAGCAAACGCCGTTTTGTCACTGGCGTTCCGCGATTGCCTAATCCAACTCTAAGCGGCCGGCGATTCCGAGGCAAGCCGGCCACCGATTCCGACGGAAGTCGCCGACGATCGCTCAAAACAATGCCGAGCCTGTAGAT
>JAKAPE010000274.1 GCA_021811945.1 Pseudomonadota bacterium
TGACCGTGGACATGACGCTTCGCTTGGACAACGCAAGTGCGTTGCCCACATGCCCACGGTCTCAGCAGCAGCAGGCAGACGATCGAAAATGGGCCAAAAGTACCCACACGATTCCCTGAAGACCCATAACATTAGAGGCAGCTTCAACGGAACCGATATATTCACAGAGTATGACGGGATTCAAAACGCACCTGAGAACTTCGATGAACTTTTCGCGCTGCACTCCGCCTTTACCTGGGCGGAAAATGTGGAGCGACTTGTCGAAGCAACAAACGCGATCGCGTCCCGCGACAGCCGCTTCCGTCCGACTAACGCGCAGCAAACAACATTATTGGAGGCACCGCAACGAGCATTGGCAGCAATGCGTAGCCCCGCCTATCAAGAGGTAGAGAAGGAACTGACGAATCTTGTTCAGATTAAACGAGACCAAATTTTGAACGCTGCCAGCATCGACAACGTCAACTTGCGCGGTAATACAATCGAACAGATTTTAACGCAAACCGCGAACGTGCATGGCCTTGGTGATATTGTCCGCCCCCTTGATGGCGGTAGATTGATTATCGACATAAAGACTAAGCTTATTGATCGGGCGGCTGCGCCTAAGGCTTACAACGTCGATAAGTTTCTTGAATTCCTAGCCGAACCACGTTCCGTATTTGCATTTCTCATGCTTGCGGTGAGAGTCGAAAGGCCCATCGTGCAATGTCGGCTTCTGTCGGTGTTTGATGATGCCATACTTAATGCCACGGGAGTACAGCATCATTGGGCCGGGCGCGGCTCGCGAGGCGTGACGCAGTTGTCGGGCCAATTTGGCCGCGCAAGCGAGCCCGACTATGCGCCTCACATCGATGTTAGGAGAGCATGCAGTTTCTTGGAAAGGCTGTTGGCCCTTTAGAAGAGGCTAATTTGCTCGATTGTGTCCGCAGTAGATACGGACCTAGAACGGCCATCCACAATTGCGAATGTATTGCGCTCCCAAAATACACCGTCCCTATAACCTTGAATCGTCGGCTCGACCGACGCCAATTCAAGTCTTTTCTCCGCGAGCAAGGCATATTCTTCCACTTGTTCGATACCTAGAAAATGGCGACCGAGTTTCCGGGCAACCACGGAGGACGTTCCAGTCCCTAGAAAGGGGTCAAACACGACTGCACCGGGTCGGGTGCTCGCCAAGATCAATTTCGCAATCAGCTTTTCGCTCTTCTGAGTTGGATGGTCGGTGTTTTCCGGCATAGACCAAAACGGGACGGTAATATCTGTCCATAAGTTTGATGGGTGAGTGTCGCGGAAACCGCCATCATTGGTTTCTGCCCAATCCTTGGGAGACCCGTCGCTGTTTCGATATGGGGCCATGACTTTCCGTCTGATCTTCACATCGTCAACGTTGAATGTGTAATCGTCGGACACGGTGCAGAACCAGATATCTTCGCTCAAATTTTTCCAGTTGTGCTTTGCGCCGCGTCCCTTCTCCCTTTCCCAAGTGATCCGGTTGCGAATGTTCAGTCGAGTTGAAGCAGCCATAAAGATCGAATGCGAGGTGTGCCAATCTCCACAAATGTAGACCGTTCCAGTACGTTTAACAGCCGGAAGCATCAAATCGAGCACCCGCCTGAGCCAATCTGCGTATTCATCGACCGGGCGGCGCTCAAAGGTCGTGTCACCAAAACGTTTGTTCAAGTTGTAGGGCGGGTCCAAGAACAACAAGTCTGCAAAAGAGCGCGGCAGCCTTTTCGCTGCTTCGAGGCTATCTCCCAATATCGTCTTGTCCATGAACTCGGCCGGTATTGCGTCCAAAGAAACGACCCTGCCACGCAAATTCGCTCGATCACGTTCAGTGAGTGATAAGGTTCTATTGCGCGGTGCACGCACTTTGCTCATTGGTTTTGCTCCACCCATGAGGTACGCAGGCTCACCCTTTCTATCGCGAATCGGCGCTCATAGTAACATCGATGGCCGGGACGCGGGAGCCGTTGTGCGTAAGAATAAAGCGCCATCACTCATGTCAGCAATGGGTCATTTTCGACGTCATCGTGCGTTCGAATAGTCGAGCCGCCTGCAATATCGGACATGGCCTTTAACAAGCGTGAGGTGCGGCAAGTGGCAAGTGTCGGCGCCTTCAACCTCGCTCAAGACCCGCGCCCTGACTCCGCTCAACGAGCGCGCACTTGGCCACGCGCAAAACACGGCCCCGGCTAGGCAGCGAACACAGCTAATATCCCGGCCACAAGCCCGGCGTCGCCAGTTCGAGCAGATGGCCGTCGGGATCGCGGAAATAAATGCTCTCGCCGCCGCGCGGCCATTTGGTGCGGCCTTCGATGGCGATATCGTCCGCGGCAAGCCGCTCCTCCCAAGCCGCAAGCTCGTCGGCTGCAATCGAGAAGGCGACGTGCACCGGCCCGCGACCGTCATGCGGCGGGATGGTGCCGCCGGCAAGATGCACGGTTTCGAGCGAATGCCCGCGCAGGAACACCAACAAGACGCCGCGCCCGCCCACGTCATAAGCGCACAGCCGCTGATCGCGATAGATGCTGTTCAGGCCAAGCACCCGTTCGTAGAACGCACAGGCGCGCGCAAACTCCTCGACATAGAGCACGGTTTCGAGGATGCCGAGAAGATTTGGCATCATTCTTCCGCTCATTCCCGCGGGAGCGGGAATCCCTTCGCTTGCTCGACCGCGCTCCCCAGTCGCTCCGTGTCCCCGCCTTCGCGGGAACGAGCGAGGTTGAAACTCACCCTGAGACCGGTACGATTTCGCGCGCGGGCGCTCGCGCCAGCCGGCTGACGGCACTCGCAGCGACGATGCTGCGCTGCTGGGCGTAGGCCTCGTGGTTCTTCTCGATGTAGTCGAGATCGTAGAGGTAATTCACCATGAGGCCGCAGGACTGCGCCAGCGCGCGCGCGGAGGTGTCGGCCGGCCAGTCGAGCCGCTCGAGCCGCGCACCGTTGCCCAGATGGAAACGCGCGACCGGATCGAGCGGCAATCCCCGGCTGTTGCGTGCGCGCACGAAATACCAGGCCGCGGCGCGCAGCAACGGCTCGCGCGCCGCCCCGATCACATCCGGATCGAGCCACCAATCGGCGCTGTCGAGCGCCGCCAGCGCTTCGCGATCGTCCTCCCTGAGCGCGAGCGAAGCCTCGCTCGCGCGCTCGCGTTTGAGCCATTGGGCGAAATTCGGCGCCGGAGACAGCGTGACGAAGGAGGAGATGCGCGGCATCTCGCGCGAGACTTCCTCAACCACCTGCTTGATGAGGAAGTGGCCGAAGGAAACGCCATTGAGTCCGCGCTGGCAATTGGTGATCGAATAGAACACCGCCGTCGTGGCACGCGCCGGATCGACCGCCGCGCGCTTGTCGGAAAGGATCGGCGCGATCGCGGCCGGGATTTCGCGCGTGAGCGCCACCTCGACGAAGATCAGCGGCTCATCGACCAGCGCCGGATGGAAAAAGGCATAGCAGCGGCGGTCGGGCAGGTCGATGCGCCTTCGCAGGTCCTGCCAGTCGCGGATCTCGTGTACGGCCTCGTAGCGGATGATCTTTTCCAGGATCACGGCCGGCGTCGACCAATCGATGCGGCGCAGCACCAGAAACCCTCGATTGAACCAGGACGAGAACAGATGGGTGAAATCCTTGTCAACGACGGCGAGGTCGTCGCGGCGATCGAGCGCGTCGAGGAGCTGCTCGCGCATGCGCACCAGCGCTGCCGTGCCGCCTGGCGCGAGATTGAGCCGGCGAAACAGCTCGAGCCGGCGCGGCTCGGCGGCATGGTGCAGCTCGGTCGCAGCCTCCGCTGACGGCGCCTGCCGCCAGGCGGCGACCGCGGCATCGATGCGGGCGCGGTCGTGGCCGAAGGTGGTCGCCAGCGCCTCGAAGAAGGCGATGCGCGGCCCGATCGTCAGCTCCGCATAGTCGGCCAGGATTTCGTTGGCGAGCGCGACTCCCGAGGCCTCGCCGCGTCCCGACAGCAGCGCCTCGCACAGCTCGACCAGACCGTCGGAGCGCTCGCGCGCCGGCTCGCGGCGCTCGCGCAAGAATGCGCGGCTACGCTCGGCAATGCTCTGCAGCATTTCGCTGAAGAACGAGGCGTTCACGCCAACCATCCCATCCGCCCGGCTGAAAACCACATGCCGCCCAAATGAGCTAATGATCGCCGGCGGCAATGACAAGGTGGACAAATCCCCGCCGCTGGGTCAGTTAACGGCAACGCGGCGAAGATGCCGCGTTGCGAAAGGAGCCGTCGATGGGTCCCTTGGCCGGTCTGCGTGTACTGGAGCTTGCTCGCATCCTGGCCGGGCCGTGGGCAGGCCAAATCCTCGCCGATCTCGGCGCCGACGTCATCAAGGTCGAGCGCAAGGGTGTTGGCGACGACACGCGCGGCTGGGGACCGCCCTTCGTGCCGGCCGCCGACGGCGGCCATCTTGGGGCGGCTTATTTTCACGGCACCAACCGCGGCAAGCGGTCGATCGAGCTTGATTTCGACAGTGAGGAGGGCCGCCGCATCGTCAAGAAACTCGCCGCCGGCTCCGACGTGGTGCTGGAGAATTTCAAGGTCGGCACCCTCGCCAAATTCGGCCTCGATTACGACTCTCTTTCCCGCGAAAATCCGCGGCTCGTCTATTGCTCGGTGACCGGCTTCGGTCAGAACGGACCCTACGCCGCACGCGCCGGCTACGACCTTATGGCGCAAGGCATGGGCGGGATCATGGATTTGACCGGCGACGCCGACGGCGAGCCGATGCGCGTCGGCGTTCCGGTCTCCGACCTGTTCACCGGCGTCTACGCGGCCGTCGGCATCCTCGCCGCCCTGGCGCGGCGGGAAAAAACCGGCCGCGGCGGCTATGTCGATACCGCGCTCGTCGACTCGACTGTCGGCATGCTCGCCAACCAGGCGCTCAACTATCTCGTCTCCGGCAAAGTGCCCCACCGCATCGGCAACGCGCATCCCAATATCGTGCCTTACCAGGTGTTTCCGGTCGCCGACGGCGAAATCATCATCGCTTCCGCCAATGACAGCCAGTTCGTGAAGGTGTGCGGCGTGCTGGGCGTTCCCGAGCTCGCTAAGAACCCGGCATATCGCGACAACAAGGGCCGGCTCGCCCACCGCGCCGAGCTGATCGAGCGGCTATGCGCGCTCACGGCCAAATTTCCCCGTGCGGAGCTGTTGCAAAGACTCGAGGATGTCGGCGTTCCGGCCGGCCCGATCAATGACCTCGGACAGGTCTTTTCCGACCCGCAAGTGATCCATCGCGGCATGCGCCTCGAACTCAAGAGCGCGGCTACCCGTGACGGCAAAATTCCGGGCGTGCGCACGCCCATCGTGCTCGACGGCGCCCCGATGGCGTCCGACCGTCCCTCGCCGCGGCTCGGCGAACACACCGAGGAGATACTGCGCGAGATCGGCGAGGGATGAGAAGAAAAAGACGTTCGCGCTCAGCGCTTTTGCCTCTGTGCAAGAGTCAAAGAGTCAAAGCTCATAATCCGGTGAATAGTCTTGGATTTCGATCGGATTTCGATAGTTCTGGATTTCGCCACAATCCGATCCGGGCTATAGTCGCCGCATGCTCGATTGGTATCGTAACCTGAGCGCTGCCGAGCGACGCACGTTCTGGGCTTGCTTCGGCGGCTGGGCGCTCGATGCGCTCGACGTGCAGATCTATACCTTCGTCATCCCGGCGCTGATTGCGCTTTGGCACATCACCAATGCGCAAGCGGGCCTGTTGGCGACCAGCACGCTGGTGATTTCCGCCTTCGGCGGCTGGATCACCGGCATGCTCGCCGACCGGGTCGGGCGCGCGCGGCTGCTCATGATCATGGTCGCGTGGTTTGCATTCTTCACTTTCCTCTCCGGTTTCACGCAGAATTTCGACCAGCTCCTCATCGTGCGCGGGCTGCAAGGCTTCGGCTTCGGCGGTGAATGGGCGGCCGGCTCGGTGCTGATGGGCGAGGTCATCCGCGCCGCTGACCGCGGCAAGGCGGTCGGCACGGTGCAGAGAGATC
>JAKAPE010000027.1 GCA_021811945.1 Pseudomonadota bacterium
CACCGCCTTGAGCAGCGGGCTCACCGCTTCCCGCGAGGACAGCCGCAGGATGCCGCTCGCCAGCGCGAACAGCGAGAACACGCCGGCCACGGCGAGCACCGCCAGGAAGCCGAGGATGTAGGGCTCGGCATGACGGCCGAGCAAGGCGATGCCGGTTGCGGCACCGACCAGCATGCCGGCGACCAGAAGTACGAGGCTCACGCCGCCGCCGCGCGCAGCGCCGGCAGTGCGATCGACCGCCTTGCGCATCGACGCCGCACCCCTCGCCCTATCACCGCTGCCGTGGATCGGCCGCCCCGTCATGCTTGGCTCGCTTGTCCCGCAAAAGCCCTCGCCTCCCGCTGCGCTCAGCGAAAGCGGAGAAAGGCAACCACTTTCGTGCCTTGTGCGGCGGGCGCGCGCAAGAGGCATCGCGCGGAACCTCACCGCGGCCGGGCGGCGCCCACAGCCTGACGCAGCCGCATGATGTAGCTGATGATTTCGGCGACCGCCCGGTAATGTTCGGGCGGGATTTCCTGGTCGATCTCGACGGTGCCGTACAAGGCACGGGCCAGCGGCGGATTTTCGATGACGGGGATGTCGTGGGAGGCCGCCAATTCGCGGATCTTGCGAGCGATCAGGTCCGCGCCCTTGGCGACACAGACCGGCGCTTTCATGCCGCGCTCGTAACGTAGCGCGACGGCGAAATGGCTCGGGTTGGTTATGACAACGGAGGCTTTGGGTACCGCCGCCATCATGCGCTTGCGCATGCGCGAGAAGCGCAACTGCTTGAGCTTGCCCTTGACGGTCGGATCGCCCTCGGTTTGCCTGAACTCCTCCTTCATCTCCCGCAGCGACATTTTCTGCCGCTCGTACCATTGTCGGTACTGCAAAAGGTAGTCGGCGGCGGCGACGACGGCGAGAATGGCGACGACGATGCCCAGCATCCGCAGGGCGAGCGAAAGCGTAAACGGCAGGATCGCCGCGGGATCGGCGGCGATGACGCCGGCAAGGCGGTAACGCTGCGGCCAGAGCATTACCGCGATGGCCGCGCCGACGACGGCGAGCTTGGTCAGTCCCTTGGCGAAGCTGGCCAGCGCCTGGCGCGAAAACAGCCGCTTCACGCCGGCCGCGGGTGAAATCTTCGACCACTGCGGCCGGATCGGCTCGGTCGAGAACACCAGGCGATGCTGAATGATGTTGCCGACAAACGCCGCCACGCACAGCAGCAGGAGCGGAATGCCTAACGTCGTGCCGAGCCGCAAAGCCAGCGTCTTCACCAGTGCGACGAGCGCGCCGTCATCGACCGGGATTTGATATGAATTGGCGAGAAGGCCGCGCAGCATCGCTTGCAGACTCCTCGCTGACGGCATCGCGAACATCATCACCGTGAGCGTGCCGCCGGCGAGCAGGAACCAGGTGCTGACCTCCTGGCTCTTGACCACGTCGCCGCGCTTGATCGCTTCCTCGAGCCGTTTTGGCGTCGGGTCTTGCGTCTGGTCGCTGTCGTCGCGTTCCTCGGCCATGGGCTCTCAGGCGTGCGGGGCGAGCGTATGCATCACGCCGCCGGCATAATCGAGGAACACTCCCATCATCGCGCCAAGCGCCACGATGAGGAACATGAGCCCGAGCAGGATCGACAGCGGCAGCGCCACGAAAAACACCTGCATTTGCGGCATCAGCCGCGACAACACGCCGACCCCGATGTTGAACACCAGCCCGAACACCAGAAACGGCGCCGACAATTGGATGCCGATGCGGAAGGCTCCGGAGACGGTGCGGGTTACGAGCGCCGCGACATCCCCGGCGGCCGGCAATTGGCCGGGGGCGAAAAGACCATAACTGTCGTTGAGCGCCGCGATGAGCAGGTGGTGCATGTCGGTGGCGAAGATGAGCGTCAGACCGAGCATGGTGAGGAAATTGCCGACGATCGCACCCTGCTCGCCCTGCGTCGGATCGACCGCGGTGACAAATCCCAGGCCGAGCTGCTGCGCGACGACCGAACCCGCCACCTGGAGCGCGGAAATGGTGAGCCGCGCGGTCACTCCGAGCATTGCGCCGATCAGCATCTCGTCAACCAGCATGACCAGATCAGGCCCAAGCGCGCCCGCGTCGATGTGATAGGCGCTGCGATGGAGCGGCAGGAGAACGGCTGTGAAGACAAGCGCCGCCGTCAGCCGCAGCCGCGCGGAGATATTCTGTTCGCCGAGCCCCGGCAGCAGCATCAGCATGGTGCCGATGCGCGCGAACACCAGGAGGAACGCGGCAGCCATCGCCGGCAGGAACGAGATGTCGATGCGCACCGCTAGCGTCCGCGAAGCGGGGGAAGAAGAAGCGCAACCGCCTCAATCGGCTTGCGCATCGACGCTCAGCCGCCCGCAATGTGCGCGGCGATGCGCAGAAAGTTGCTGTGCATGAGGTCGGCCATGAACGGCAGAGCGGCCAAAAGCGCGAGGAACATCGCCAAGATCTTGGGGACGAAGACGAGCGTCGCCTCCTGGATCTGCGTCAGCGCCTGCAACAGCGAGATCGCGACGCCGACCAGCAACCCGACCAGCATCAACGGCGCCGCCACGAGAACAAGCGTCACGATCGCATCGCGCGCCACGTCCATCACTTCCGGCCCATTCATCTTTGCTACGATTCCCAGCCTTTTCGCATCGTCCTGAGGTGCCCGCCGAACGCGGGCCTCGAAGGATCACGGCGCCGAGCGGCACCCTTCGAGGCTCGCTTGCGCTCGCACCTCAGGGCGACGAACGCAAGCGTTTGGACTCTCAGATCGGCATCTTCAGAATATCCTCGTAGGCGGCGATCACCTTGTCGCGCACGGCGACCAGCGCCTGGACGGCGGTCTCGCTTTCCTCCACGGCGGTGACGACGTCGATCATGTTGGCCTTGCCCATGGCCACGGCGCGCGCCTGTATGTCCGACTTGCGCCCGGCCTCGGCGACTGCTTGCATCGCGTCCTTGAGCACCGTGCCGAAGTCAGGGCCGTCCTGCGGCCCGGCAGAACCGCCGAGGTTGGCGCTCTGCTCGCGCAGGCGCGCGAGCGCGGCATAGGCGTTGGCGGCGGCGGCCGGTGTCGGCATGGTCTCACCTCGTCTTTGGACCTTTACCGCTCATTCCCCGCGCCGGCGGGGACGCCGAAACGGCACGCCGCGCTTGGTCGGATGCCTTGCGGGCCCTCGCTCCTGCGCGGAAGGGCGGTTGAGAGAAGCTGTCGCGCGTGCATCGTGCTCAGCTCTTGAGAATATCGATCGTGAGCTGGAGCATGCGACGGCTGGCGGTGATGACGTTGAGGTTCGCCTCGTAAGAGCGCTGTGCGTCGCGGAAATCGGTTATTTCCACCACCGGGTTCACATTCGGATATTTGACGTCGCCTTTGGCGTCGGCGGCCGGATTGTCCGGCTCGTGACGGATGCTAAAACCGGAATTGTCGGTTTCGACGCGGCCGAGCGTCACCACATCGGCGCCGAGCTGGCGATCCAGCTCGGAGTGAAAGGTGACGATGCGCCGCCGGTAGGGATCGCCGCCAGGTGTTTGCGCCGTCGAATCGGCATTGGCGATATTTTCCGAAATGATGCGCATGCGGCCGACCTGCGCGCGCAGGCCGCTCGAGGCGATCGCGATCGATTTGATGAAGTCCATCATTTCGGGCTCCCCCCGGCGGCCTGCGGCTATTTGCCGAATGCCATCTTGATCAGGCTGAGACTGTGCGTGTAGACCGAAGTCGCCGCCTCGTAATCCATCTGGTTGGCGGCGAGCTTGAGCATTTGGTTTTCGCGGCTCACCGCGTTGCCGCTCGGGCGCGTTTGGTGATGAACGTCGTGGCCGTCGGCGAAGGACGCGCCGCCGAAGCCGCCGCCCGCAATATGGCGACGATCGGTGCGCACGAGCCGGGCCGTCGCCTGCAGGGTCTGCTCGAAATCCGGCGGGACGAGATCGCGGGCACGATAGCCGGGCGTATCGGCGTTGGCGACGTTCTCGGCGAGAACCCGCTGGCGCTCCTGGTGCCACTCCATGCGCGTGCGCAGCATCGACAGGATCGGGATATTGGAAATCGGCATCGGACTGCCCGTGGCTTGGCTGGGCAGACTTTGCCGGGCATATGGTTAATGGCCGGTTAAGGGCGCCTTGATGGCGATCTTGCCATTAAACCGCCGTTTACCATGACAATGCTGGCGTGACGGCGTGCGGGGGCGCAAGTGACCGCGGGCCTTAATTGTTTGTTAGTATTCGGGGCGGCAAATGTTGCCGGGGGCGTTAACCATTGGTGCGCCGAGGGCCGACTCGATAACATGGGGAGTTAGGCGGATGTTCGGAGCCTTGTTCGGAGCGGAAATGCCGCTTGCGGTGCGCTTTTTTCTGGCATTCCTCATCGTGCTCGGGTTGATCGGCGCGACTGCCTGGGCGGTACGGCGCTTCGGCGCCGGTCGGCTTGGTGCCGCCGGAGCACGCGGGCGTCAGCCGCGGCTCGGCGTGATCGATTATGCCAACGTCGACGCGCGCCGGCGGCTGGTTCTGGTACGACGCGACAACACCGAGCACCTGCTGATGATCGGCGGGCCGACCGACATCGTCGTTGAAGCCAATATCGTACGCGCGGCGGCGGCACGCGACGTCGCCGTCATGCGGCCGCCGCTTGCGGCGGAAGCGTTGCCGCGGGCGATACCGCTGCCGGAGACCAGCGCATGGCCGCTCGCGCCGGAGCCGGCGGCGTCGCCGCGGCCGGTGTTGCGGCCGGAACCGGAAATGCAAGAACCGGCGGCGGCGCCGGCTCCGCACCACGGCGGCGAACCGCCGCGGCCGGCGCGGGAAACACTCGCCGCGCTGGCTGAGGAAATCGCGGCCCGTCCGGCGCCGCCGCGCCGCCGTCCGACGGCGGCTGCAGGCACCCTTGCCGGTCCCCTTGCCGGTCCCCTTGCCGGTCCCCCCGTCGGCCCCCATGTTGAGCCGCGCATGACGCCGGCGCAGTACGGCGGGGCAGACGGCGAAGATGCCGACCAAAATCTCACGGAAATGGCGCATCGCCTCGAAGCGGTATTGCGCAAGCCGAAATCGGTAGGTGACGGCCGCGAGGCGCGCCTACAACCGGCGTCCGCCCGCCCGGCAGCGCCACCACCTTCCCCTACGCCGCCTGCGCCGGTCGAGGACACGGCGGAGACGCCGCCCGCGCCGCCGCGTGCGGCGCCTAGCGCCGAAACAAGGCCCGCGCGCAGCGAAGCCAAGACCGGACAGAGCAAAGCGCTCTACGACAGCCTCGAGCAGGAGATGGCGAGTTTGTTGGGCCGTCCGGCGGGCAAGACCTGATGGCATCGTCATGGGGCCGCTGCGTCCGTGTCAAAACGGTAGTGGCCTCGCTCGCGGTTCTGATTGTTTCGACGACACCGCTCGCCGCGCAGGACATCAGCATAAATTTCGGCCAGGGCGGCGCCGGAGCCGGCCTCAACGAGCGGATCGTCCAGTTGATCGCGCTGATGACGGTGCTGTCGCTGGCGCCGTCGATCCTGGTCATGATGACGTCTTTCACCCGCATCGTCGTGGTGCTCTCGCTTCTGCGCACCGCGCTTGGCACCGCGACTTCGCCGCCGAATTCGGTGGTCATCTCGCTCGCCTTGTTCCTCACCGCCTTCGTCATGGGGCCGGTGCTCAACCGCGTCTACGACGTCGGCATCAAGCCGCTCATCGCCAACCAGATCACCATCAACCAGGCGGTTGACCGCGCCAGCGGACCGATCCGCGCCTTCATGGAGAAGAACGTCCGCGAGAAGGACCTGCGATTATTCGTCGATATGGCGGGCGGCAAGCCGCCGGACAAGCCTCAAGATCTATCCATGCGCATCCTCGTCCCGGCATTCATGATCTCCGAACTCAGACGCGCCTTCGAGATCGGCTTTCTGTTGTTCCTGCCCTTCCTCATCATCGATCTCGTCGTCGCCTCCGTACTAATGTCGATGGGCATGATGATGCTGCCGCCGGTCGTGGTGTCGCTGCCGTTCAAGCTCATCTTCTTCGTTCTGGTTGACGGCTGGACGCTCGTCGCAGGCTCGTTGATCCAGAGCTACGGCACCTGATCGCCGGTCGGTCAGCCGACAGCCCGACCTTCTGACTTCTGACATCGGTTGTCACACGCCACTTGCCTCTCCGCGGGATACGTCGGCTTCATCGCCGCCCCCGCTACCGCGCCCGGCGCACCGGCTAAAGCGGATACCGATGATTGGGCCAGCTAAGCAGCGGTTCCATTAGAGCGGAAACGGCTCTTGCGTTACGCAAGTATTCGGCAGTACTTTTCCACCGCGAATTTGTACGACAAGTCGAACCGCTCGCTTGCTGCGTCCGTGGATTCCGATAGCGCCTTCCAAATAACGGTCGCGGAGGCTTCTCCGCACACATTGGGCGAATGAGCCGGCGGAAGGGAGATGTCGGTGGAAATAGCCGCGTTGGAACGGCGACTGGCTGAGGCCCAGGCGACGATCCGTGTGCTGCATGATCAGCTCGCCGAGACCGAAGGACGATTGGCGGCAACGGTCGACACGGCCGCGGACGCGATTCTCGTTATCGATGAAGGAGGCATCGTGCGGTCCGCCAACCCGGCGGTCGAGCGCGTGCTCGGATACCGACCGGATGAGATCGTGGGAAAGAGCGTCAACATGCTCATGCCGGAGCCGCACCGCAGCACACACGACGGCTATATCCAAGCCTACGTCCGCACCGGGATTGCCAAGGCTCTCGGTATTTGTCGCGAGATGGAAGCGCAGCGCAAGGACGGTTCGACCATTCCAATCGACCTCCTCTGCACCGAATGGCAGATGGGCGGAAAACGTTTTTTCACCGGTATCATGCGCGACATCACCGCCCGCAAGGAGGCGGAGGAGCATATTCGGTTCATGATGCGCGAGCTGTCGCACCGGACCAAGAACATACTGGCGGTGGTGCAGATGATGGCGTGGAAGACGGCGCGGACGAGCCTTGATCTTACGGATTTCCAGGAGCGGTTCGCAAACCGCATCGAGGCTTTGGCGCGCTCCCACGATCTCCTGACCAAAGGCGGCTGGCAAGGTGTGTCTCTCGAAGACCTCGTTCGCGGGCAGCTGCAGCCCTTCGGGGCCGAGGAACAACTTGACGCCCACGGACCAACCCTCCTGTTGAAACCAGAGGCAGCGCAGAGCTTGGGTCTCGCCCTGCACGAACTCGCGACCAACGCATCGAAGTACGGCGCACTCACCTGCCCCTCGGGGCGAGTCGAGATCGGATGGGGTATCGTTGCGAACGGCTCCGAACCCACTCGGATGCGCGTCTGCTGGTGCGAGCGGCGCGGGCCGGAAGCAGGTTCCCCGCTGCGCAAGGGCTTCGGCCACGTCGTGATCAAAGAGATGGTCGAGAGAGCGCTCGACGGCTCAGTAACTTTGGATTTCGCGCCGCAAGGATTGTTCTGGGAACTCACAGCCCCTGTGAAGAACTGTTTGGCGGACGCGGCGCCTGTGGCAAACTAAGCCAGCACTTGCCGGGGGTTCTATGTCCACAGATCGGTTGCGCAGCCGTCGCATTCTGGTGGCAGAAGACGACCCGCTGCTTGCACTGGGATACGACGAGATTCTGAGAGACGCCGGCGCCACCGTTCTGGGTCCGGCCGCGAGCGTTGAGCAAGCGCAAAAGCTCGTTGCCGAAAACGGAATCTCTGCAGCATTGCTTGATGTCCGATTAGCCGACGGCGAGGTCTGGCCGCTCGCGCGGCTTCTTGCCGGCAAAGGCGTACCGTTCGCCTTTTGTACGGGGCATTTCAGCCACGACACTCTGCCTGACGAGTGGGCGAACCGTCCTATTATTACGAAGCCGGCGCGAGCGGACAAGATCGTCGGCGTCATCGCCGAATTGTTGAGCGAAAGCTCGTCCTGAACCAACACACGTCGGCTCGGCTGTGTTGCCGGCGAATGGCGGCAACGGCCTGCTCACAACAAATGGGATGCCTCAAATGGGATGCCTAGTGTCAGCTTTTGTGCTCCGGCACACGGCGACCATTCGGAGCCTCAGTGTCGACCCTGTGGCGCTTTCCGAGCTGCGGACTTTCCTCACCTGACCCGAGCGACGCAAGACGTGAAGCCTGCATGATGTCATAGGGCTCCCCTTTGCCGTTGCGCGATCCGGCCGCCCGTGGGCGCCAACGGTCCCCGCGACATTGCCGGGGATGGCGCGGCCTTGGGTTTGATGGAGGGCATTTTCGCCGCGTCGTTGGGGCGTGCTGGCACCGTGGCCGGCGGCAGGGCGCTCACTTGCGGATAGCTTTTCTGCATGTCGCGCAAGAAGCTTTCCAGCGTATCGACGGCCACGGCGGCGTGAGCGACGTCGCGGAATTCCGAACCCCTCGCGTCAAGCGGCGCGGCGACGATCTCGAAGACGCGTGCATCGGGCGTCGCGGCCATCTTCGCCGCGTATCTGTCGCGGAAACGGCCCAAGCCCAGCGTATCGCCCGCCAGCGCGTAGCCGATCGCAGCGCGCATAAGGTCGCTGCGCTCGACTTGGTTCAAGGGCTGCCATTGCTTCCAGCGCTCGCCGTAATAGAGCTCGATCTGCTCGGCCGATTCGCGCCAGCGTTTGGCCGCCCAGAAAATGTCGGAGCGCAATCTGATTGCCGCGCGCCCGGGAACATCGGCAATCACTTCCAGAGCGAGGTCGTGGCGGTCGAGATCGGACAGTGCGCGCGCTTCGAGCAGCAGGCGCTGATCGCGCAGTTCGTTAGGAAGGCCGGCGAGGTACGTGGCGCGCAGCATCGCCAGCGCCCGATCGGGCCGATGGTCCATGAGGTAGATGGCGGCAAGACCCGTGGCCACCTGAGCGCGCGCGGCACCTTGCAGGCGTCGATCAAGCTGGTACTGCAACAGATCGGCGGCCTGATCGAGCAGGTCCAGCGACACCAGCCGGTCGGCAAGCCGCCGGATCATCTCGTCGCCGCGCTCGTCGATGGGTACCAGCTCGCGAAAGTCGTAGAACAAAGCGAGCGCATTGATTGGCGACAGCGCATCACCCTTGCCGGTGAGAAACAGAGATTCGAAAGTCGTCGCCGCATCCGCCTGGATGCGACGCGTCAGGTCCGAATTCGGGTGGGCGGCCATGGCGCTGCGCATGACGTAGAACGCATCACGGTAGCGGTCTTGCTCGGTATAGAGGCGCGCCAGCATTTGCAGGGCCTCGATCTCGGTCTCGTCGCCGCGCCAGATGGTGGTCAGGGTTTCCAGTTTGGCGACGACATCCTCGCGCTTGAGGTTGCCGAGCTTGTAGCGCAGCAGCGTCTCGCGCAGCCGCGCTTGCGCCGCAGCCGGCCGATCCCACGAGTCCGCCGCGGTACCGTAATCGGCGAGCGCCTCCTGGGTTCTTCCCGTCCCCTCGCGCAGTCGTCCGACCAGAACGGAGACCGCCGGCTGCATCGCGCGCGGCACGCCGATCGTTTCCAGGTCGTCGAGCTCGTCGGTGGCGCCGACAAAATCGCCGACCTCGATCGCCGCGCGCATCTCGTCGCGCAGCGCCAGCCGCGCAAGCTCGATGGGCAGCGTGGCGATCGCCGCTTCCATGCTCTTGAAAGCCTCGCGCGCCTGCGCCCATTTGCCGAGCTGCGCATAGGCGAAGCCGCGCCACAGCGGCGCATCGTGCTGGTCGCCGACGGAGGGATCGGTCAGATCCTTGAGCGCGGCGGCGGGCCGGTTCATCATCACGTCGGCCAGCGCGCGCAGCACGAGGGCAACGGCTTCCTGCGCAGCCGGAAGTCGCTCCGCCAGCACCACATCCAGTACGCCCTTGGCTTCCGGATACATGCCGCGGGCAATGTAGAAGCGGGCAAGATCGAGCCGCGGCGCCAGCCGCTCGCCCGCCGGCGCCGCGGCGGCTGCGGCAATCAAAAGCGATTGCCGCTTGTCGTAGCTCGCGCGAAGGTCGAAATGCCAGAGCTGCGAATCGAACATTACAGGCCGCAGGCCGCCGTCGCCGGACACCCTTGGCGGCGCGTTCGACAACACCAGGCCGCCAGGACGGCTGATCACCACTTTGCCGGCGGCGAGCGCCATTTCCAGATCATCGGCGAGCGGCTCGACAGCCATGCCCTGCGTCGAGGCGAGCACGTGGAATTCGACAAAATCCCGTTCGTTGATGAAGCCGCGCGCCGGGGCGAAGCCGGTGACGACAAGAAGCTGGTCGCCGATCTCCGGATCGGCAATGCGGTGCAGCTCATGCAGCTTCACAAACGGAATGGCCGCGCTTGCGCGGCCGGAACCGACTGAGTCGCGGGCGATCTCGAGCGCCCGGACAGGTTGTGCGATGCTTTCGCCGATCGTCACCGTCCACGCCGGTCCCTCGGCATCGACGCTTGCCAAATGCGGGCGATCGAGGTGCAGGCGGACGATGTCCGCGTCGGGCGCCCTGGTGAAATCGGCGGTGCGAATGGTGCGGCTTGCTTCGTCGTCGAGCGCGGAAAGGTCGATCTTCGCTCTGGCGTCGAAGACCATCCAAAGCGTGTCGGCACGCTGGAACACTGCCGCTGCCGTGGCCGTCGAGAACGGAAACGACAGTTTGAGCTTGGCACCTTGGCGCGAAAGCTCGACGACGACCGCCCGGCCGGCCGGGTCGCGCCGGGGCGGCCTCATCGGCAAGGTGGCGCCGGGATCGGACGTGACCGATGGCGCCGGTCGGCTTTGTGCTGCCAAATCGCGCGCAGCGGCAAGTCGTGCCGCGGTTTTTGCCACGGTTTTTGCCGCCGCCGCGCCGGCCGCAGGCTTTGCCGGTGCCGGCGGTTTCATCGGCAAGGCGGCGTCGGGACCTGGCGTGACAGAAGGTGTCGGTGGGCTCTGTGCTGCCGGGCCGTGTGCCGGGGAAATTCGCGCCGCGGCTTTTTTTGCCACGGTTTTTGCCGCCGCCGCGCCGTTGCCGATTGTTTCGTCGGCGGGGGCGACCTCAAGCGCGCGTGCCGGCACCGCCTTTTGTAGGGCGCCGCGAGGCGCGCCTGCAGGGCGGTCGGGCCGGTTGACATCAACGAGGTAGCTTTTGTCGTCGCGGAAGGTGTGCACATCGACCTTGCCGATGAATCCGAAACGCACTCGTGTCGACTTTTCCCCGGTTTCAGACCTTATTGCTGCGACGTCGCCCGGCGGCGCTGCTTCCGCATCGGCCAGATCGAACTTGATCGGCGCGTTGAAAGTGAGCGTCAGCCGCTTGTTGCCGAGGTCGGAGGACACGGAAGTCTGCGCCGGCACGGCGAACACGTAGCGCGTGAAGGTCGGCTCGGTGGCGACGCGCACCCGCACAGGCGTCGCTTGCCGGCGCCGCGCCGCGAGGCGGTCGCGTTGCTCGAGCCGTGCGGCTTCACGGACGCGGCGCGCCAATTCATCGATCACGGCCCGCGGCAGAGGCGGCGGCGCGCCGCGCCAAGTGTCCGGAAGCAGGTCGACAAAGAATTTCTCGCCGGCGATGATGGAATTGATCCTCACTTTGCGCTCGAGCGCGAAGCGTATCGCCTTGCCGTCGGGATCGCGCCGCGCCGCGCCGATATAGGCAGGCGCCTGCATCGGCAGGTGATCCAGGGAAATGAGGATCGGTTTGGAAAAGCCGACGATGAGCACGTTGCTGCGAACGCGCACGGTGGCGTCGATGTCGTCGCCTATGTCGAAGACGAGCCGGGCGTAGCCGCCGCTCACGTCGACCGAAAGAGCGACCGGGATCGCATCTGCCGCGGCAGAGCCCGGCGCGATGCAGAACGCGGCGAAAAGGCAAAGGCCGAACGCGGCAACACACCAGATAATACGACGGCACGCCATGACTGAGCTCAACCGACGCAACATCGAGGTCAACTGCACTCGCATCGCCGCCAGGCGTGGCGCCGAGGAGAGAGCGCCAAGGATAGGCCCGCGCGTTTAACGCCAGCTTAATGGCTTTTCCAATGATTCCATGAGGTTATGGCCGCAATCTTGCCCGCGATGGTCCGTTCGGTTCCTACGGCGTGGTCGGGCTGCCTACGATTTTCGGCAGATTGGCGCCGACCTTGTTGACCGTGCGGGCGCGGCTCGCCAGATCCGCGGTCAAACGCTCGGCGACGTCAGGCGACATCTGCGCCAGGATGTCCGACATGCGGCGAGGATTGATCTGCGAGGCGACCTCGATCAGTACGCCCAGCTCGAGATGGTCGAAAATCTTGGCCGCGTCGCGCGCCTTCATATTCTCGTACATGGTGACGAGGGCCTTGAAGCGAGCGGATTTTATCTCATCCTTTCTCTTCGTGTCGGTCGCGATGCGGGCTTCCACATCCTTGAGCTCGGCGAGGCGGGATTCCATGCGCTTCTCGGCGACGGCAATGAGGCCTTCGCGGATATCGAGTTGGTGGGCGCGCGCGTCGAGTTCCTGGCGACGCTGTCGCAGCCGTTCGAGGATCGCGCGCTCGGAGCCGGAGGGCAGCAAAATGCCGTTGCTTTCGAGGACAGTGCCGCTTGCCCGCTTTACGTCCACGTCGTTGTTGGCGTTCTTGCCGTTGTTAGAGTTGTTGGGGTTGTTGGGGTTCTTGGCGTTCTTGGCGTTCTTGGCGTTCTTGGCATCCTTTGCATCCTTTGCATCTTTGTCAGGCTTGCCGGCGCCGCTCTGCTTGGTTGGCGTGGCGTCGTTCTTGTCCTGGTTCATCGTCACCGAACCGGTGATGTCGCCGTTATTCGCTCCACTGGCCATCCTGTTGGCGTCGTCAGGGAGCGGCGGCGCGATCGACCCGGTGGTGGCCAGCGCCGCGTCGCCGGCGGACGCCGAGGTGCCGGCCCCACTGGAAAAGTTGAACATCTGCTGCGCCCAGGAATGCTGCGCCAGCGTCGTTCGGGGTACGTCCGGCATCGTGTGTACGACCTCTGTGGCGGCATCGTTCGCCGCCGCGTTGTCGGCGGCCGCCGGATGGCCGCCATCGAGCGCGAGGTCGGCGAGCTTCAACACCAAGAGGCACGCGCTCGCGATCAGCACGATGGGAATAAGTCGCAGATCGCGGATGAAGCGAATCATGCGGCGAGACCGTGCACCCTAAGCCGCAGCCGCTCGGCAAACGCCTGCGCGGCGGCCGCCACCGCCTGCGCATCCGAGCGCGGTGCGTCCCGCGCCTCCGGCGCCCGCTCGCATTGCCCGGCCGCCGCGATCTGCGACAGCCGATCGAGCACGCTCTTGCCGTTGGCGATGCCGCGATCAAGGTCGGCGATGAAGCGCTCGGCGTTGGCGAGCCGCGCGGTCAGGCCGTGCTCGCATTCGGCAACGGTGAGCTTGAGGCCGGCGATGGCGCGCTCGGCGATCTCGGTCGCCGTCACCAGTTCGCAGATGGTCGCGCGCAACGACTGCTCGTCGGCCTTCAGGAGCTTGAGCCGCCGATTCAGCCGCATGCAATAGCCGATCGTCAGCACGAGCAGGACCGCGACCGTGATGTCGGCGGCCAGTCCGATGGCGTTCGTCATGATGCCTCCATCCTGTTTCCGGAACCGCCCGCCATTTCGAACATGGCGAACGTCGTGTTTGGCTTGCGCAGCGGCTTGGCGACGCGCACCGCGACGCGGTCGCCGACCCGCCCCATACGGCCTTCGGTCAGCGTCACGTCGGCGCAGCGCACAGTGACCGGCGCGTCGGGCTTGAGTTCGAGCATGAGCGTGTCGCCGACCCCGAGCTTCATGATCTGCTTAAGCGGCAACCGCGCCTCGTAGAGCACAGCGGCGACGGCGATCTCGGCCTGACCGATCTCCGTGGCGAGATGGCCCTCCCAGGTCGGATCGCGGCCGAATTTCTCGCCCATGAACATCTGCAACAGCACGTCGCGGATGGGCTCGATGGTGGCGTAGGGGAGCAAAAGCTCGATGGCGCCGCCGCGATCCTCCATGTCGATGCGCAGCCGTACCAGGATCGCCGCGTTTGCCGGCCGCGAGATGGCGGCGAAGCGCGGATTGGTCTCCAGCCGGTCGATGTTGAATTTGACCGGCGAAAGCGGCTTGAAGGCGAGTTCGGCGTCGGCGAGCACCACTTCGATCATGCGCTTGACGAGGTTCGTCTCGATCGTGGTGTACGGCCGGCCTTCGACGCGGATCGCGATTTGGCCGCGGCGCCCGCCGAGCAGCACGTCGATGATCGAATAGATCAGGCTCGAATTGATGGTGATGAGGCCGAAATTCTCCCACTCCTCGGCCTTGAACACGCCGAGGATCGCCGGCAAAGGGATCGAGTTGAGATAGTCGCCGAAGCGCACCGAGGTGATGCGGTCGAGCGACACTTCGACGTTGTCGGACGTGAAGTTGCGCAGCGAGGTGGTCATCAGCCGGACCAGCCGGTCGAAGATGATCTCCAGCATTGGCAAGCGCTCGTAGGAGACCATCGCCGAATCGATGATCGCGCGAATGCCGGAATTGTCGTTGAGCGAAACGTCGGCCAGGGAGAAACCGAGCAGCGAATCGATCTCCTCCTGGGTGAGCACGCGCTCGGCGCCGCCCTTGGCCGCCTGTATGAAATGACCGTCATCGGCCAGCGTCGCCCACTGCGCCGCCGTCGCCCCGGCACCGTTTTCGCCCTCGGCTGGCGCCGCAGCAGCCGGGTCGCTCTCGACTGCCGCGGCGTTCTGCTCGGCTTCGAGCGCAACACCCCATTCCGCCGCCAGCGCGTCCTGGTCGATCTGGTCGTTCAGCGCCATTTATTTCGCATCCCGATTGCACAGACAAAACCCGTTCGCTGCGGCGCAAGCGCGGTCAGCAAGGATCGCACGGCCATCGACGGAACCTCTTCAATCCCTGCCTTCGCATGGGAACCGCAGCGAAACGTCACTGGACGATGATTTCCTTGAACAGCACGGCGTTTATGCGGCTTGGAGCAATAGCGGCGTTGACGCGCCGCGTGAGTTCCTCCTTGAGCCGATAGAGTCCGGCCGAGCCGTCGAGATCGGTCGGCCGCAACGCGCGCAAATAGGTCTGGAACGCGTCCAAGAGGCGGGGCATGAGCAGCTTTATTCGCGCCGACATCGCCTGGTCGGGCAATTCCAACGTCGCCCTGACCTTGAGATATTGGGTGCGTTCATTGCCGGTTGACGACAGGTTCACCAGCACGTCCGGCATGTCCAGGAAGACCACCGGCTTGGTCTGCGCTGCCGCGGTCGCCGTCTGGCGGTGCCTGCCGAGGAAGTGGTAGGCCCCGCCGCCGAGCACCGCGAGAACGACAAGGCCGCCGGCCGCGATCAAGATGAGCTTGAGCGAGAAGCGCCACCGGGTGGGGGCTGCTTGCTTGTTTTCTTCCTCGCCTTCGACGTCGGCGATGTCGCTTGCCGCCTGCGTCTTGCTCTTCTTTGCCATCGCCGCTCCGCTCGCATGAGATGCGCCCGCAGCCGGCGGGAGAAATGCGCGTTCAACGCCGCGGGCGCCGTTGGCGCCATCGGCTGCGGCGCCGCTTGTCATCGAAGCTAGGCAGGAATGGTTAATGGATGCTTGCGCAGGGGAATTTTTTGCCGGGTGAATGGCTAATGCGGGCTTTTTCTACCCGGCCGACGGCCACCAGATCATCCTTCAAGCCTTTGTTCGCGTGGACATTTCTTCCTTGGCACGGCTTCTGCACGTCAGGGCTGGGTGCCGCAGCTTGGGAGAGCGGCGGCAGCAGGCCGGGAAAGCGGCCGGGAGACAACGGCTTCGTGCGGGTTTGCTGAAGCTTTGGGGAGAACACTGATGGACAATGCCCTGCTCGTCGGTTTGTCGCGCCAGATGGCGCTCGGGCACGAGTTCGACGTCGTCGCCAACAACATCGCCAATGTCAACACCACCGGCTACAAGGCCGACAACGCTGCGTTCGCCCAATACCTCATGCCCGGCGCCAGCGATAACGATTTTACCGGCACCGACCAGCGCATCGCCTTCGTCCAGGACCGCGCCAGCTGGATCGATCTCGGTGCCGGGTCGATCGATCATACCGGCAACCCGCTCGACATTGCCATCGACGGCAAAGGCTACCTCGTGGTGCAGACGCCGCGCGGGCGGCGCTACACCCGCGACGGCACGCTTTCGATCAACGCCAACGGAACGTTGGTCACCGGCGATGGCAGTCCCGTGCTCGGCACCGGCGGCACGATCGCCTTCCAGCCGACCGATCATGACGTGTCCATCAGCCCGAGCGGCATGATTACCGTGCGCAGCAGCAACGGCACGGCGAGCGTGCAGCGCGGACAACTCCAGCTCGTCGTTTTTGATCGCCCGCAATCGCTGCGGAAGGACGGCGGCTCGACCTTCGCTGCGCCGGCGAGCGTCAATGCCAATCCGGCGCCGCCGTCGACCCGCGTCGTGCAGGGCGCGTTGGAAAAATCGAACGTGCGCGCGGTGGTCGAGATGGCGCGCATGATCGAAATCTCGCGCAACTTCTCCGACATCTCCGACCTTCTGCAGCAGGAAGGCGACCTGCAGCGCACTGCCCTGAAGCAACTGGCGCAGACGCCGACCTGATCGCCCATCCTTTCCGATCGTGGAAGGATGAGGCGGAGAATTTGAGGACGTGACATCATGCGTGCGCTCGATACCGCAGCGACCGGAATGGCGGCCATGGACCTTCAGGTCCAGGTGATCGCCGGCAACCTCGCCAATATGACGACCACGGCCTTCAAAGGCCAACGCGCCGAATTTCAGGATCTCATCTACGAGCACGTTCAGCGCATCGGCGCGCAGGCCTCCGAGAACGGCAACATTCTCCCCGTCGGCATCGACCTCGGCTCCGGCGTGCAAACCGTCGGCACGCCGCGGCAGATGACGCAGGGCACGCTCCAGCAGACCGGCAACTCGCTCGACGTCGCCATTCAGGGCTCCGGCTGGTTCCAGATCCTGATGCCCGACGGCGCCTACGCCTATACCCGCGACGGCTCGTTCCAGATGGATTCCCAGGGCCGCATCGTCACTCAGGAGGGCAACCTGGTTCAGCCGACGATCACCATCCCGGTGAATTCGACGGGGCTGACGATCAACCAGCAGGGCCAAGTTTCGGTGACACTTCCCGGAAACACGACTTCGACTCTGCTCGGCCAGATCACGCTGACGACATTCATCAACGACGCCGGACTGCAGGCAAACGGCGACAACCTGTTCACGCCGACGCCGGCCTCGGGGCAGCCGCAGGTCAGCGTGCCGGGCATCAACGGCGCCGGCACGCTGCTGCAAGGCAGCCTCGAGCAATCGAACGTGTCGCCGGTCACCGAAATCTCCAACCTGATCGCAGCGCAGCGCGCCTACGAGATGAACTCCAAAGTCATCACCGCGGCCGACGAGATGCTGCAGACCACTGAGCAGCTCATGAAATGAGGAGTTTTGTCGATGATCCGCCCAATCTTCCGCCTGATCGCATCGGCGCTGGTGCTTGCCGGCTTCTGCCTCAGCCCCGCCGCCGCACCGAACGCGATGCCGGCGAGGCCGGTGCTGCGGGCGAACGTCACCGTCATCGGCGAAATTGTGCGCATCGGCGACCTCGTCGCCAACGCCGGGCCGGTCGCCGACGTGCCGATTTTCCGCGCGCCTGATCTCGGCACCCGCGGCATGGTAGCGACCGAACGCGTCCTCGATGCGATCCGGCCGCACCAGCTCGTCGGCATCGATACGCGCGGATTGGCCGAGGTCGTCGTCACGCGAGCGAGCCGCACCATCACGCCGCATGAGATTTCCGCGCGGGTCGTGCAGGCGCTCGCCGACCAATACGGCCTCGGCGCCGCCCGCAACACCGCGATCAGCTTCGATCAGACGGTGCGCACGCTGCATATCGAAGCGGACGCCAAGGGGCCGCTGGAGGTGGCGGCGCTGTCCTACGAGGCGCAGAGCGGGCGCTTCGACGTGATCTTCGATCTGCCGTCGAGCGCGGTGCTGCGTCGCCTCGCGCCGCATTACTCGGGCACGGCTGTCGCCACCGTCGACGCCGTGATGGTGGCGCGGCCGGTCGAGCGCGGCGAGGTGCTTAGGACCTCCGATCTCGTCATCGGCCGGCTGCCGAAGCGGCAGGGGACCGCCATCGGCGATATGCGTGCCGCGGTCGGGTGGGCCGCGCGGCGCGCGTTGCGACCGGGAGACCCGCTGCACGAGACCGATCTCATGAAGCCGCTGATCGTGCACCGCGACGACATCGTCGTCATCGTCTACGAAGCGCCCGGACTGAGACTGACGCTGCGCGGAAAGGCGCGGCAGGACGGCACGCTCGGCGCCGCGGTCAACGTCGTCAATATGGAGTCCAAACGCCTGCTGCAAGGCGTCGTCAGCGGTCCTGGCCGTGTGACGGTGAGCGCCGCGCCCACGCAAATAGCCGCCAATACGCCGACGGTGGATCTCCCTGCCCCGCCGTCCGTCAGCCCGGCAGCAGAGCACGGCGCGTTCGGCAGCAAGTAAGGCAATGTTGAAGTCGCATCTGCGTTCCCCCCTCGTGCGTTCGCTGCTCGGCACCGCGGCGATAGCGTCGCTGCTCGGCGGCTGTACCAGCGTCGACCGCCTAAAGACGCTGACCGCGCCGCCGGCGCTTTCGGCGGTCGACGATCCGACGGCAAAGCCGGGTTACAAGCCGGTGCAGATGCCGATGCCGACGCCGCAGCCGGTCACCTACAATCCCAATTCACTCTGGCGCAACGGCTCGCGGGCGTTCTTCAACGACCAGCGGGCGCACCAGGTGGGCGATATTCTCACCGTCAAGGTCAACGTCAACGACGTGGCGCAGTTCATGGATCAGACGCAGCTCCAGCGCAGCACCACCGAAGATTCCGAACTCAGCAATTTCCTCGGCGCCAATGCGCTTCCGTCTTCGGCCAAGAAATTTCTGCCGGGCTCGTTGCTGACCGCCGACAGCAATTCGCAGAGCAACGGCATGGGGTGGATCAACCGCCAGGACCAGTTGGTGACCAACGTCGCTGCGGTGGTCACGCAAATGCTGCCGAACGGCAACATGGTGATCGAAGGTAAGCAGGAAGTCCGTCTCAATTACGAGCTCCGTGAGCTCATCATCGCCGGTGTTGTACGTCCCGAGGATATCCAGAGCGACAACGCCATCGACTTGACGAAAATCGCCGAGGCACGCGTCGCTTACGGCGGCCGCGGCCAACTCATGAACATTCAGCAGGAGCGCTGGGGCCAACAGGCCGCCGACGTGATCCTGCCGTTCTAAGCTGAGATCGGAAGTTGCAGATCATAGACCTGAAATCCGAGATAGAATTTGAAAGCGCGAAGCACATGAACGCATTCGGACCTCAGAGTTCAGACTTCTGACTTCTGACTTCAGACTGCCGATTTCTGCCCGCTCCCGCGGGGCCCGGTTCGCAAGAGAAGGCGGGGCCCCGGCACGCGGCCTCCGGAAGCTCCCCTCCGGAGGCCGCCAGTTTTCGGAGCTCCGCCATGCCCACAGGCCGCGTCTTGACGCCGGCGAGCACGGCGTCATGCTGCGCCAATCAGAATCGAGTTAATGGTTGCTGCGCTTGCTGCCAAGTCGGCCGCCAAGTCAGGCTGCCAAGTCAGGCTGCCAAGTCAAAGCAGGTGGGTGACTACGCGGCCGCCTCCGGACGACGAATAAAGCGCATCAATTCCTGCTGCAGCGCTCGCACCGTGCCGTGCCAATCGCCGAAGTGCGGCTGGCGAAAAAGTCGCGCGGTGGGGTACCAGGGGCTGTCCGCGCGCTGGCGCAGCCAGCGGAAGTCGGCGGCGAACGGCAGCAGCAAGAAGAGCGGCTTGCCCATCGCGCCCGCGAGATGCGCGACCGCGGTGTCGGCCGAGATGATCAAATCAAGCGACGCGATGGCGCCGGCAGTGTCGGAAAAGTCGCAAAGCTGTTGTCCCAGCGGCAGCACATCGGGCCGGCTTCGCAGCAGCACAGCATCTTCCGCGCGTACGTCGTGCTGCAGGCTGACGAATTTCAACCCCGGCAAGTCGAACAGCGGCGCCAGCGTCTCAAGGCGCAGCGAGCGGTTGAGATCGTTGTCGTGCGCGCGCTCGCCGGACCACACCAAGCCGACCGACGGACGCTGCGTCGGCAGGCGCGTGCGCCAGTGCGCGACCTCGGCCGGGGCCGGCGCGACATAGGGAATGTCGGCCGGGATCGTCGCCAGCTCGGTGGCGAAGGCAAGCGGCAGGCTGAGCAGCGGACAATGAAAGTCGAAGTCCGGCAGCGGCGCCGCCCCCCGCGCGATCACCGTCGCCGCGCCGGCCATCCCCGACAACAACCGCAGCAGTTGCGGCTGAACTTCAAGAACGACTTTTGCGCCGCGCGCTGCCACCAGAGGCACATAACGCACGAACTGGATGGTGTCGCCAAAGCCCTGCTCGGCGTGGAGAAGGATGGTCGTGCCGTCGAGCGGCTGCTGTCCCAGCCACAACGGCGCCGGAAGATTTCGACGGTGCCGCGCCATGGCGCCGCCCCAGCGCCATTCGTAACCGCGCCAGCCGGCGATAAAATCCCCTAACGTCAATCGCAGCGCGCCCTCAACGAACCGAGCCGGAGCAAAATCGGGTTCGACGGCGAGCGCGCCGGTCACGCTCATCAGCGCTTCATGGGGCCGATCGAGCCGGCGCAGGGCGATGGCGCGGTTGGTCAGGAGCGGGGCATTTTTCGGCGCCTTGGTCAGCGCCTGGTCGTAGACGGCGATCGCCTCCGCCGGACGGTTGAGCTTGAGCAGCGCATTGCCGCGGTTGCCGAGCGCATCGACATTGTCCGGATCAAACAACACCAGACGTTCGAAATCCGCCAGCGCAGCCTGCGGCCGGCCTAGTTCCAGAAACGCCACGCCGCGCCGGTTGAGCAGTTGGGCGTCGCCGGGTGCCAGACGCAGCCCCTCGTCATAGCTCACCAACGCCCGTTCGAATTGCCCCAGCGCATGAAACACCAGCCCCAAACTAGCAAATCCCTCGGCGCGGGAAATATCCGCTTTCAGCGCCGCCTGCAAAAACGCAAGCGCCGCATCAAGCCGCCCGCGCTTGAAATTGATTTCACCAAGACAATGCAGCGCAGCGAAATCGTCGGGATGGTTTTGCAGGACCGCGGTGCACAGCCGCTTCGCCTTGGCCAATTCGCCCTCGGCGAAAGCCCGCCGCGCGCGGCGCAACAGGCGCGGATATGAAGGACCGGGCGGCGGCAATGAAGCGTTGCGCATCGTGCGTGGCGCGAAGAGAAGACGGCGCGACTCCGCCGCAAAAATCACGTGGTTAACGAACGGTAAGCGGCGCCGGTAAACAAAGCCTTAAGGGTGTGCGGGCTTGCGGATGCAAGATCGCAAATGGCGAAGCAAACGGCCGTTTCCTGGCCGCTGCCTGTTTGCTCGCGCTTCGCTGTCTTGCGCCGCAGCGCCGGTGCGTGCGGCGGGATGACGGGCCGGTTATTCGTCGCGGTAGACGCGCTCGCGGCGCTCGTGCCGCTCTTGTGCCTCGACCGAAAGGGTGGCGATCGGCCGGGCTTCGAGCCGCTTGAGCGAGATCGGCTCGCCGGTCTCCTCGCAATAGCCGTAGGTGCCGTCCTCGATGCGCTGCAGGGCGGCATCGATCTTGGCGATCAGCTTGCGCTGGCGGTCGCGGGCGCGCAACTCGATCGCGCGATCGGTTTCCGAGGACGCGCGGTCGGCAAGATCGGGATGGTTCTGGCTGTCGTCCTGCAGATGCTGCAGCGTATCCTTGGCTTCCTTGAGGATGTCCTCCCGCCAGTCGAGCAGCTTCAAGCGGAAATAGTGGCGCTGGCGCTCGTTCATGAACGGTTCCCGGTCCGTGGGCCGGTAGTATCTGTCCGACGATCCGATCGCCTTGCCGCTCCTGTCGGACGCATCGTCGGATCGGCCGTTTTTCTTGCCCTTCACCAACTGCACTGTCATTGTTCTCCGCGCGCAATGCGCGAGGTCCTCCCTGCGAGGTGGCCTATATATCCGTCGTGTGTGACAGAGACAACAACGATCAGGGCGGCGAAGCTCAGGCCCAGCACGCCGTCGCCGGTCGCAGGGATGTGACCCGCCTGCGGGCAAAGGATTTCAGTTGATTCCCGCCTTGGCCAATTCGACCGCTACCCGCAGGTCGATCTCGCCGAGGACGCGGTCGAGCCCATCGTCGCCCGAGCCCTCTTTGAGGTCGGCGGCGGCGGCCTGGAGCCGCAGGAGCGTGGCCCGGTCGAGGCTGCCGGCGAGCAGGCCGAGCTTGAGCTCGTCGAGCGCGTCGAGCGCCCGGCGGCCATGCTTGACCGCGCGGCGGCGCCGTTCCACCGGATCCTCGATACCCTGAAGCGCGATCAGCGCGTCGATGCCGCCCACCGTGCGAAGGGCGACCGTTGCGGCAGGCGTTGCCGGCGCGTCTCCCTCGCTCAGGGCGAAGGCGCCGGCCGGCATTCGCCGCGCGGTCGGCGCTCCCGTGGGCAAAGCCGTTCCATTCGCTCCATAAACGCGCATGCGCAGAAGGTGCGACGTTATGGTTAAGAGGCGGTAAAGAAATGCCGCCCGGCAACAATTGCCGCGGCCGGCGCGGGTTTCGCGCCGCAGCGGTCCGCCCGTTCTGCCGCGCTTTGCGAATAGTCTTTTGACTTCAGTCGGTTGCGAAACGCTCAGACCGCGCCAAGTTTGGCACGCGATTGGCATCGCGTCAGTGTCCGACCCTCTTGGGGAGCAGGAGATGGAAGGGACGCTGCGTCGCGCATTGGCCGCGCTCGTTCTCCTTGTCGCCGCTACGGCGCCGGCATGGGCGACCTCGCGCATAAAGGACCTCGCCACCATCGAGGGCATCCGGGAGAACCAGCTCATCGGCTATGGCTTGGTCGTCGGCCTCAACGGCACCGGGGACACGCTGAACAACTCCCCGTTCACCCGGCAGTCGCTGCAGGGCATGCTGGAGCGGCTCGGCGTCAACATCCGCGGCCAGCGCATCCGCACCGGCAATGTCGCCGCGGTGATGGTGACGGCCAATCTGCCGCCGTTTGCGACGCAAGGTACTCGTATCGATGTCACCGCCTCGGCGCTCGGCGACGCCAAGAGCCTGCTCGGCGGCACGCTTCTGGTGACGCCGCTCCTCGGTGCCGACGGTAATGTCTATGCGGTCGCCCAGGGTTCCCTGGTCATCGGCGGATTTGAGGCGCAGGGCAAGGCGGCCAAGATCACGCGCGGTGTGCCGACGGTCGGCCGGCTCCCCAACGGCGCCATCATCGAGCGCGAGATCGATTTCTCCCTGAGGACGCTCGGCCAGTTGCGCATCACCTTGCGCAACCCCGACTTCACCACGGCCAAGCGCGTCGCCGAGGCCGTCAACGACTATATGGGCAAGCCGGTCGCCCAGCCGCTCGACCCCTCGACCGTGCTGCTGACGCTGCCGAAGAATTTCCCGCAAAACGTCGTGGAGACGCTCACCCAGATCGAGCAGCTCCAGGTCGAGCCTGATGAGGCGGCAAAGATCGTCATCGACGAGCACTCGGGCGTCATCGTCATCGGTCGCGACGTGCGGGTTTCAACTGTGGCCGTGGCGGAGGGCAATCTCACCGTCACCATTTCGGAATCGCCGCAGGTGAGCCAGCCGGCGCCTTTCTCGCGCGGCCGTACCGTCGTGGTGCCGCGCACCAGCGTCGGCGCCGTCGAAGACAACAAGAAGCTCGCGCTGCTGCACGAGGGCGTGTCGTTGCAACAACTGGTCGACGGGCTCAATGCGCTGGGCATCGGGCCCCGCGATCTGATCGCGATCCTGGAGGCGATCAAGGCTGCTGGCGCCATTCAGGCCGATATCGAGGTGATGTGATGACCGATATGGCCGCCGCCGCGCTCGGCCTCTCGCTTGGCTCGATCGACCGCGCTCAGAGCACGCAGGCGCTGGCCGCGCTCAAAGGCATGACCAAGAGCAAGGCGAAAGCCGCGGCACAAAATTTCGAGGCGATGTTCCTCAATTCGATGTTCCAACAGATGTCCACCGGCATCGACGGCGACGGGCCCTTCGGCGGCAGCGGCGCGCTCAAGGTGTGGCGCTCGCTGCTCACCGAGCAGTACGCCAAGGCTTTCGCCAAGGCGGGCGGCATCGGCATTGCCGCCCACGTCTACGACACCTTGTTGAAGCAGCAGGGAGCAAACCTGTCATGAGCGAGTTGACAACGGCGGCCGACGCCGAAAAGTTCATCGAGACTCTGGCCGGTGTCATCGACCGGCTGCGCGGCCTCGTCGAAGAGGAGACAGCCCTGGTGCAGGCCGGCCGCCTGCGCGCGGCGGCCGCGCTCTCGGCGACCAAGTCGGCGCTCGCGGGTCGGCTCTTGGCCGAAGGCGAGAGATTGACGCCGAACGCCAAATCGTTGTCGCTGGCAGCGCCGGCGCATTGCGCCGCGCTCAAGCGGACGCAGGAAATCTTTCACGCCGCGCTCAAGAAGAACATGCTCGTGCTGGCGACCGCCCATGCCGTCTCGGAAGGCATCGTGCGCCGGCTTTCCAGCGATCTCGCACGCAAGGCGGCGCCGCAAATCTACGGCGCCTCGGGCCGTCCGAACGCGCCCAACGCCAGGCAGGGGCGGCCGCTGGCCATCAGCCGGACGTTGTAGCTCCACGGGAATCCGAGACAGGTTTCGGATGATTGCCCGGGGGATCAGAAAGGGCCATTTGGCGCAAAACGGCGCTCTGGCTAGGCGTGGCCGGGCAGCCGGAAGGCGATGCGGAGCGCTCCCCAGTGGAGTCCGCGCACGCGAATGGGCGCATCGACTTCGGCCACCATGACGAACTGGCCGCCGCCCATGTTGCGCGGATACGACTGCAGCAGGAACGGCCTTAGGTTTCGAGCGGCCAATAGCCCGGCGCGGTCATCGAACATCCGCCGATTGCGGGCGTTGGCCGCGTTCCATACCGGGTCGCCAGGGCGCTGCGGCTTGGAGACGGCGGCGTTGTGAACGGGAAGGTAGCCGTTGCGATCCACCGTGACGCAGGTGAGAATCCTCGGGTCAAACGCCAGTACCGGCTCTTGGATGGGAGGCAGGGCCTCCTCCAGAACCGCGAGCGCGCGGTTGCGATACTGTTGCGGGTCGGTGCCGGCGATCGGTTGATAGTCGGAGTCGAACAGATCGTCCTGGTTCAGGCGCCCTTGCGCCAACAACTGCTCGAATGTCTGCTCGATGATGCGGGCCCGACCCTGGACCGCCTCGATCAGGTTCGCCGTTTCCCTCGCAAGCTCCTCGCTGCCAGCGACAAGCCGGGCCCGCAGGCGCTCTTTCGCGGCGGTGTCGCTGGCGTCGAGCTGGATCGAGAGTCCGAGCACGGTGCTCTCGATGTGGCGCGCCATCAGCGCGCCGATCCCGTCCTCGAACTCGACCGTGAGCCGCTGTCCCGGGCGCAGCGACACCGGCTCTGCGGGCTTCAGCAGCACCAGCTCTTCCGAGATATCGACGGTGACAAAGCCAACACAGTTGTCTTCGCTGCGAAGCCGGCCGCGCAGCATCAGCGGCAACCGATCCAGCACACGGCGGGTGCCGTCGTTGGATTGCGCGAGCAGCACGACGCAGTGATCGCGCAGCCGATCGATAGTCTGGAGGGCGGCACCGGTGACGCCGGTGACCCGTTCGCTGATCCGGCTTGCCGAAGCCGCGGTGGCGCCGAGCGAGGAAGCGGCCGTGGCCGCCTCGTTGACAACGTTTGCCGCCTGCGCGGCGCTATATTCGATCGCTTCGGTCGAGCTGCTCTGCCGTTCGATCGCCGACGCCAGATGCGAAAACGACGGTTTGACCTCCTCGATCGTGCGGGAGATCGCCGAGATGGCTTCGATGCTTGCTGCGGCGGCCGCGGCAAGCTGCTCGATCTTGCCGGCAATGTTCTCGGTCGCCTTGCGCGTCTCCGCCGCGAGCGTTTTTACCTCGTGCGCAACTACCGCAAAGCCGCGGCCGGCGTCGCCGGCCCGCGCGGCCTCGATCGTGGCGTTGAGCGCAAGCAGGTTGGTCTGGCTCGCAATCCGCGCGATCAGGCGCACGACGTTGCCGATATCGTTGGTCGACGACTTCAACCTATCAAGCCCGCGGCTCACTTGCTCGGTACGGTCGGCGACGAGCGTCACCAGCGAATGCGATTGCTGCGACCGCGCGCGGATTTCGGCGCCGGCTTCGGTCAGCTCCATGAGGCCAGCGTGCAACGACGCCACGTTGGCACGCGCCTCGTCGGCCCGCGTCTGCACGGTGCGTGAGGCCTGCTCGATGCCGACGATCAGCTCGGCCTCGTCCTTGAGGTTGGCGCGCAGCTCGAGGTTGGCGTCGGCAACGGCGCGCACGGTATGCAACAGATCGCCACGGACGAGCCCGATGATCTCGCGCGCAGGATCGGCCGCTGCCGGGGGCGGCGATACCGGGACTTGCGGCGATGGGACGGGCGCGGCCGTATCTCGATCGCCCGAACCGGCGATCGCAGGGTTGGATCTTCCAAACATGCCGGACCCTAAGGCTTCGCCCCGCAAAAATGCTCGGAGAAAGTTTAAGAACGCTTTAACTTCGACGATTCAGTCTGCTGCGTGATCTGACGGATTTTCAGGCAAACCTGCTTCCCAGCCAGGGCTATCGCCTATGACTTTTGATCGGCGCTTTGTCGCAAAATCGCGGACATTCGTCCTTGACGTACGTCTGCGAATAGGTTACAGATACGCCGCGAATCTCGCTCGATGAAGGACGCCTTTCGCGAAGGTATTCCGGAAAGCGGAGCGAGTGCGGTGCCCGCGGGCGGGAGGATACGGCCCGCTCCCGGGCGGCT
>JAKAPE010000275.1 GCA_021811945.1 Pseudomonadota bacterium
TAAGTCGATGCCATTATAACAGATCCTTTGTAGTTGATTGATCACGCTGCGCCGGACGGCGGCCGGTTTTCGCTTTGGTATTCGCCGGTGGCCAAGAGTCGTCGCAGCAACTTGCCGACTGGCGATTTGGGAATTTCCTCAACGAAGACGAATCGGCGTGGGCGCTTGAAATTAGCTAAGCCAGACATTCGGCAGAACTCCTCGAGTTCCTGCTCGCTGACCGGTGCCTTGCGCTTGATGAAGGCGGTGACGATTTTGCCCCAGCGCTCATCGGGCAGTCCAACGATCGCGACTTCAAGCACGGCCGGGTGCAGCGACAGACAGCTCTCGATTTCTACGGGCGAGACGTTCTCGCCGCCTGTGATGATCATATCGTCGACGCGGCCGGTGACGAACAGATCGCCGTCGCGATCAAAGAAGCCGGTATCGCCAGTAAAGTACCAGCCCTCGCGCAGTGCCTTCGCATCGGCGTCGGGTCGCCGCCAATAGCCCTCGAACGCCTCGTCGCTAGCCAGCAGCGCGATGATCTCGCCCTCCTCTCCGGTCGCGGCGACATCATGGGGAAAGCTCGCGCCGAGCTTCACCACCCGGACGTGTTGGTTAATGCCGGCCTTGCCAGCGGAGCCTGGCTTCTTCGGCGCCTGCGGATTGACGGTGAAGGTGTAGATCTCGGAGCTTCCGTAATGGTTGACGAACAGGTCAGGCTTGAACGCCTCATCGAGCGTTTTGAGCAGACCGTCCGTCATTGGGGCACCGGCGAAGCCGAGCTTGCGCATGCTGGTGACGTCGGCCGCGGCGAATTCCGGCGCGTGGACGAGGTCGTGATAGAGCGTCGGCACGAGGTAGAGATTCGTGATTTTTTCTGCCTCGATCAGCGTGAGCGCGCGGCGCGTGTCATAGCGCGGCAGGCAAACGAAGAGGCCACCGATCAATGACATTGCGATCAGCGAGCGCACACCCATCGTGTGATAGAGCGGCATCACACCGAGCGTACGCTCGTGGCGGCTGTAGAGGTTTTGTGCGACATGGGCGATCCCGGCGGCGCGCTCGGCGCGGTGACGGCGTGGCACGCCCTTGGGCCGCGACATGGTGCCCGAGGTATAGAGCATGATCGACCAAGCATCGGCATCGGCCTGCGGCGCGGCATCTGCGGCCGCGCCCGCGATCAACGCGTCGAACGCCAGCGCCTGCGAAAGTTGCTGCGTTCCGGCGCCGACGAACACGAAGGGCAGCCGCCCAGCATAGCGTGACCGGGCGGCGGCGTCGGCCGAGACGTCCTGATAGATCACCGCGCAGGCTTCGGAATTTTCGAGGCAGAAATCGAGCTCGTCGGCCTTGGCGCGCCAGTTCACCGGCGTGATGATGAGGCCTGCGAACTGGCAAGCCCAATGCACGGTAGCGGCCTGCCAGCAATTCTGCAGCGCGGTGACGAGATGGTCGCCTCGCTTCAATCTGATGCGGTCGAAGGAGGCGACCAACGCCGAGATGCGTGCATACCACTGCGCGTAAGTGAGGCGCACGTCGCCATCGACCACCGCCAGCACGTCGGGGTCGCGAGCCACGCTGGCAAGGAAACTTCTGCCGAGATCAAGCATTTCTGTCCTCGCTCGTTAGATCGTTCGCCAGCTCAGCCGCCGCTTCGAGCGCGGCACGCACGATCGTCGTGTAGCCGGTGCAGCGGCACAGATGGCCACTGAGCAGGTCACGAATGTCGCTCTCGCTGGGATTGCGATGGCGGCGCAGATAGGTGTCGAGTGACATCAGGATTCCTGCGGTGCAGAAGCCGCATTGCAGGGCGTGGTGGCGGCGCAACGCTTCCTGCAGCACCGACAGGCGGGCCGGCGACGGCGCCAGCCCCTCGACGGTGCGCAGCGCGCAGCCATCGGCCTGCACCGCAAGCATCAGGCAGGCGCGCGCGAGTGCTCCGTCGATGGTGATGGTGCAGGCACCGCACACCCCGTGCTCGCAGCCGACATGGGTGCCGGTGGCGCCAAGCTGATGCCGCAGGAAATCGGACAGCAAGAGCCGCGGCTCGGCCTCGCCCTCGAGCGGCGTGCCGTTCAGCGTGAAGCGGACGACGTGGCGCCGCTCGGCCGCAAGACGCGTCATGACAACACCTCGGTGATGAGCTCGCGGCCGAGCGCGCGCACCAGATCGCGGCGGTGGCGCGCGCTTGCATGAAGGTCGTCGCGGGCGCCGAGATCGTAGGCGAAGCCGTTGAGCGCATCGTCGAGCGCCGCGCCGGCAAGCCGCGGAAAGTCGCGGGCCGCCGGCATATCGGCGACACCGCCGACCGCGAGCCGCACGCCGTGTCCACTCGCAACCGCAGCGCACGCGACGATGGCGAAATCCCCGTGCCGGCGCGCCACCTCGCGGAAAGCGCAGCGCTCTGTTCCGGCCTGGAACGACACCGCCTCGATCAGTTCATCATCGGCGCGCGTCGTTGCCATCATGCCGGTAAAGAAATCCTGCGCGGGAACGCGCCGCCGATGCTTGCGACTGCGCAGATGGACCGCGCCGGAGAGCGCGAGCAGCATCAGCGGCAATTCCGCGCTAGGGTCAGCATGGGCGATCGAGCCGCATACCGTGCCGCGGCTGCGGGTCTGAGCGTGGCCGGTCCACGGCAGCCCCAAAGCCACCAGCGCAAGGCGGCGCTTGAGGTCGGGCCACGCCAACAGCGTGGCCTGGCGGATGCCGGCGCCGATGGTGACGCGATCGTTGGCATCGTCGATCCGCGCGAACTCACCAATCCGCATGATGTCGATAAGCACCTTTGGCTTGGCAAGCCGCATGTTAAGCATCGGCATCAGCGACTGGCCACCAGCGATGATGCGCGCATCACCGCCCTCGCGGGCGAGCACGTCGAGCGCCTCATCGAGGCTTTCGGCGCGCACATAGTCGAACGGCGCGGGCTTCATCACCGCCTCCTGAACAAGGCGCGCAGCTTGGCCCATAGCCCGCCTCTACGAGTGCCGCCGCCGGCCTCGCGGGCAAGCGCGGTAAAGAACTGCCTGATGATGACGCGCGCGGCGCCATCGAGCAGGCGGCCGCCGATGCTTGCGACCTTGCCGCCGATCGCGGCGGTGTAGGCATAATGCAGACGCGTGGCATCGCGCTCCGGCGTCAGCGTTATGCGGCCCTCGCCTTGGCCGAAGCCGAGCGCGCCGTCGGCAGAGCCACCGAGCGTCACCGCGCGCGGCGGATCGAGGTCCGACAATGTCACCTCGGCGCGGTAGCGGCCCTTCACCGGGCCAATGCCGAGCGTGACGTCGGCACGGAAATGTGTGTCGGAGATTTTCTGCACGCTATGGCAGCCCGGAATGACCGCCTTGAGCGTTTCTGGATTGAGCAGCATGGCCCAGATCTGCACGGGTACCGCGTTGACGATGGCCGAGCCCTCGCCGCGCAGTTCGCGGCCGCCCGCCGCCATGGCTTCGATGGTCAGGCCTGCGGGCGGCGCGGGCTCCGGTCCGCGCACGAGCGCCGCGAGACGCGCCGGGCTCAGCGGCAGTTCAATGTCGCTCGCGCCAATCGCATCGGCCACCGCATTGCCGATGCATACCGGCGTTGACATGCAATTACCCTCGCCCACGCCTTTGGCACCGAGCGGCGTGAAGGGCGACGGCGTTTGCATGTGTAGGATGACGGGAGCGGGCACCTCCGCGGTGGTCGGCAGCAGATAGTCGGCGAAAGTGCCGGTGAGATAGGAGCCGTCCGGCCCGTAGGCATATTCTTCGTAGAGCGCGGCGCCGAGCCCCTGCGCGAAACCGCCGCGGATCTGGCCGTCGACCATGCCGGGATGCAGGATGGTGCCGCAATCATGCATGGTTACGTAGCGATCGATGCGTGGCTGCAGCGTCGTGCGGTCGATCTCGATGCCGCAAAAGTCGAAAATGAAACCGTAGCACAGTGACGAGTTGATTCGGTCTTGCTCATCAGGCGCGGTGAGCTCCGGCGGCGTCCAAAACACCGTTTCGCGGATCGTGGTCCCTGCGTCACTGGGTAGCGTCGCCGGTGCCCAGTGGCTGACCGCAGCAAGCCGCGAGAACGGCAATGCATTGTCTGGATTGCGCCGCGAGCGCACCATGCCGCCAGCAAACGCGATGTCGTCAGCCGCGATGTTCAGCTGGCTCGCGGCGATGCGCGCCAGCCGTGCCGCAAGCCGCTCGGCCGCGAGCTTCGCGGTGCCGGCGACGGCAGCAGCGAAACGGCTCGCGTAATTGCCGGAGGCAATCGACCATGCGTCCTTCGCCGTGTCGATTTCGGTGTTGACGCGAATGTCGGCCGGCGTCAGCCCGAACACGTCAGCAACGACCTGCGACAGCACCGTGCGATGACCCTGGCCCTGCGGCGCCGAGGCGACATGAACGGCGACGCTGCCAACCGGATCGATGCTTACGGTGGCGGTGGCCTGTGCACCGTTCTTCGGCCCGGCTTTGCGGCGTTCGGCCGGCGTCAGCACCGTCGTGATATAGCCCATGTTGGAGACGCTGGGCTCGACCACTGCGGCATAGCCGATGCCATAGAGCCGCCCCGCCGCGCGCGCGGCAGCGCGCCGCGCTTTGAGTTCGGCAAGGCCGCCGTCGCGGATGCCGCGCGCCAGCGCCTCCTGGTAATTGCCGGAATCGAGCAGCGCTCCGGTCGCGGTGCGATAGGGAAAAGCATCGGCCGGAACCAGGTTGCGCGTGATCACGTCGAGCGGGTCGAGACCAAGCGTGAGGGCGATCCGCTGCACCAAGCGCTCCAGCGCAAAATAGACCTGCGGGCCGCCGAAACCCCGATTAAGGCCGCTCGGAGTCTTGTTGGTGACGACGACGCGATTTCTCACCGCGACGTGGCGGATATCGTAGGCGCCGGTGAGGTTGCCGTGCATCCGATAGAGCGTCGCTGGCTCCGGTGCGCGCAGATGGGCGCCGCAATCCTCGACCTGGTCCCAGTCGAGCGCGAGAATGCGGCCGTCCGCCGCGACCGCGGCGCGCAGCGTGGTGGCGCGGTTGGTGGCGGAGACCGAGGCGGTGAGATGCTCCAGCCGATCCTCGATCCACTTGACCGAACGGCCGACCGCGCGCGCCGCCGCCGCGATCAGCACGATGTAGGGAAACACGCCCTGCTTGACGCCGAAGCTGCCGCCGGAATCCGGCGGGGTGCGCAGCCGCAGGCGGTTGCCCGGCACTCTGAGCGCGCGCGACAGCACCGCGTGGATGCTGAACGGCCCTTGGAAATTGGCGAGCACGTCATAGGCGTCCTCGGCGGCGTCGTAGTCGGCAACCACGCCGTAGGTCTCGATTGGCGTGCAGGAATTGCGCGGATAGCGGATGTCGATCGCGATGCGATGCGCGGCTGCGGCGAAGGCCGCTTCGGGATCGCCATAGCGGAAGCGGCGATCGCTCGCGACATTGCCGGGAAAGCCGGCATGCAATAGCGGCGCATCCGGCGCGATCGCCGCGAGCGGATCAACCACCGCGGGCCGCGGGCGATAATCGACCTCGATGAGATCAGCGGCGTCTTCCGCGCGGTAGCGGTCGCGTGCCACGATGATGGCCACCGGCTCGCCGACATAGCGCACGCGGTCGATGGCGATCGGCCAGCATTCCACCGGCGCCTTGACGCCGACCACGAGGCTCGAAGTCAGTGCCTTGATGTCGGTGCCGGTGAGCACCGCAACCACGCCGGGCCCACGCTTGGCCGCCTCGCTATTGATTCCGGCAATATCGGCATGGGCGTGCGGCGAGCGCAGCAGCGCTGCGTGCAGCGTGCCGGGACGCACCCCGAGATCGTCGATGAAACGGCCGCGGCCAGCGAGCAGTGCTGCGTCCTCGACGCGCGGAATGGACCGCCCGACCCAGGTCTGAGTGGGCTCGGCATCGGCCGTCGCTTGGCTCATACCGTCCGACATCCTTGAACGCTCCCGTCGCCTTGTTATGGGTCGAGAGTATCAGGTGC
>JAKAPE010000276.1 GCA_021811945.1 Pseudomonadota bacterium
AGGTGCTGCCCTATATGCCAGCCTTCCAGCCGTATCGGGGAAAACCCGCCGTACGGAATGATAGGGAGGATCGAGGAAACGTCGGCATCATTCGAAGCCCGGTCCGCGCCTCGATCCTACCCGACTTTTCATCGTTTTTCACCCGGCGCAGGTGCGCGCCTATGCGAAGTTTCATCTGCAACGGGCCAAGAATGATAAAATTTAATGGTTGCTGCTTGTCGCAAAAATGAACAAAAAAGCCATGGCCGCATTCGATCCTCGCGTCACGCCCGCCCGCGCGGATCTGGCGGCGAGGGAGCTCGCCGGCCGAGTGACGGCCGCACGCTATGTTGATGGCTGCGCGTACGAAATCGTCGCGCCGCAGGTGCCGCTGCGCCGCGAGCCGTCGCCCGACGCGCCGCTTGCGACCGAAGCGCTCAAGGGCGAGCGTGTTACCGTCTACGAGACAAATGTCGAAGGCTGGATCTGGGGGCAGCTCGCTGCCGATCGCTACGTCGGCTGGCTGCCGGCAAGCGCGCTGGCGCTGCCCGGCGCGGCGGCAACCCACAAGGTGACGGCGCTGCGGACCTTTGCCTTTCCCGGTCCGTCGATCAAGCGGCCACCGATCGAGGCGCTGCCGTTCGGCGCGCGGCTGGCAATCGAGTTTGTCAAGGAGCGGATGGCGATAACGTCGTCCGGCGCACATGTCCCGGCCGCCCATGTTGCGCCGATCGATGCGTACGAGACGGATTTTGTCGCCGTGGCGGAACGCTTCCTCGGCGTGCCTTATCTGTGGGGCGGCAAGACGGCGCTCGGTCTTGACTGTTCCGGTCTGGTGCAGATCGCGCTCTCGGCCTGCGGCATCTCTTGCCCGCGCGACAGCGACATGCAGGAGCGGGCATTGGGCGCACCCGCATCCGTGGGCCGCGATCTATCAGCTCTCGAACGCGGCGATCTGGTGTTCTGGAAGGGTCACGTTGCCATCGTCCGCGACGATGAAAACGTCCTCCACGCCAATGCCTTCCACATGGCCGTGGCGATCGAGTCGATCGCTGCCGCGGTTGCCCGCATCCGCGGCGCCGGCAGCGAGATTACCGCCGTGCGGCGGGTTTCGGGACGATCCCGCTGACCGGCTTTGAAAGCTGCCGGGAAACTCGCACCCCGCTTGCGCGGTTTGCGGCGGCCTCAAGCAAACAAACCGGTTATTGGCAGATAACCCTGCCGCAGGCGGCTACGGCATCGACGATCGCTTGCAGGGCGTGGGGGCCTGGATAGCCGAGGATGGCCACGCCGCCGACGATAAAGGAAGGCGTAGCCACGAGACCCAGCGCGTCGCCGAGACTGACCAGGTTCTTCATTGTGCGCGTGATCTCGGCGCTGTCGCCGAGCGTCTCAAGCTTATGTCGGTTGAAACCGAGCCGGCGCGCGACCGCGAGCGCCTGCAGCCCATCATTCCGGCCGCGTTGCGCATACATCCTGAGATGGAAGGCATAAAATTGCTGCGGCGTGCCGAGCTTGGCCACGGCAAGTTCGACGCGGCTCGCGGCGACCGAGGCGACGCCGAGCACCGGATAGGGCACGAGCACGAGCTTGAGCTGTCGATCGTGCTTGATCATGTCGTCGATGCCGCGAGCGGCCTGGCGGCAATAGGGACAGTTGAGGTCATAGAATTCGGTCAGCGTCTTCGCGCCGTGGGGATTGCCGACGACGACCACGCCCGGCAGCCGGTCGATCGCACCCAGAAGCCTGACCGTGTGGTTGGGCAGTTGCTGGCCATCGTCGCCGACGAGCGGATAGTCCGCCTGTGTCGCCCAATCGCCCGCTCGCGCGGCGGATGGCGCCGCCAGCCAGGCCGTCGCCAAGGCGAGAACGAGCGTGAGAGAGAGAAATAATGAGAGCTTCCTGCTCATCGGCGATACCCACTTTCTGTTATGCTGCATTCGGTCCTTGCGCGCGGCCTCGGTATGACGGCCGCTTCAATAAAGTAGTCATATTATTGCGCCACGACGCCAGCGGGCGCCGTTTCCAGGTTGAACGCAGCGGCGAACAAAGCGCGCGTGTAGTCGGTCCTGGGATTTTTGAACAGTTGCGCCGCCTCGCCTGCCTCCACCACCTTGCCTTGCCGCATCACCGCCAGACGGCTCGCCAGCGCCGCAACGACCCGCAGATCGTGGGAGATGAAGAGATACGTGAGATCGCTGCGCTTCTGCAGGGTCCGCAAGAGATCCACCATCTGCGATTGGATCAGCATGTCGAGCGCGCTCGTCGGCTCGTCGAGCACGATGAAGGTCGGTTCGAGCACGATGGCGCGCGCCACCGCGATGCGCTGGCGCTGGCCGCCGGAAAATTCGTGCGGGAAGCGAAAGCGCAGGGCGGGGTCAAGGCCGACATCGCCGAGCGCGCGCGCCACCCGCGCGTCGCGCTCCGGCTCCGGCATGGCGGCGTGATGCACCTTGAGCCCTTCCTCGATGATTTCCGCAACCGACAGCCGCGGCGACAGCGAGCCATAGGGGTCCTGGAACACGATCTGCATGTTGCGGCGGAACGGCCGCATGTCCTTAAAGCGCAGCCCCTGCAGCCTGTTGCCTATGAACACGATCGGGCCGTCTGAGGAGATCAGCCGCAGCAGCGCCAGCCCGAGCGTGGTCTTGCCGGAGCCCGATTCGCCGACGACGCCCAGCGTCTCGCCCTGGCGCAATTCGACGCTGACGCCGTCGACGGCCTTGATGTGGCCGACGACCTTACGCAGCACGCCGCGCTTGATCGGGAACCAGACCTTGAGATCGTCGGCCTTGAGAACGACTGGTGCGTCGGGCCGCGGCGGCGCCGGGTCGGGCTTTGGCTCGGCGGCAAGGAGCGCGCGCGTGTAAGGATGCGCGGGCGTGGCAAAGATGCGCTCGACGGCGCCTTCTTCGACGATCTTGCCCGCTTTCATCACGCATACTCTCTGCGCAATCTTGCGCACGATGCCAAGGTCGTGGGTGATGAAGAGGAGCGACATGCCCAGACGTTTCTGGATTTCGCTCAGCAGTGCGATGATTTGCGCCTGCACGGTGACATCGAGCGCGGTAGTCGGCTCGTCGGCAATGAAAAGGTCAGGCTCGTTGGCGAGCGCCATCGCGATCATCACGCGCTGGCGCTGGCCGCCGGAAAGCTGGTGCGGATAGCTTTTGAGCCGACTTTGCGGATCGGGGATGCCGACCTGGCTCAGCACTTCGATGGTGCGCGCGCGCGCCGCCGCCCCGGTGACACCGCGGTGCAGCAGCAGGATTTCCCCGATCTGCTTCCCGATGGTGTGCAGCGGGTTGAGCGAGGTCATCGGCTCCTGGAACACCATGGTGATGTCGTCGCCGCGCACGCGCCGTATCTCGCGATCGGGCAGCGGCAGCAGATCGCGGCCCTTGAAGAGGATGCTGCCGGACGGATGCCAAGCCGTCGGATACGGCAACAGCTTGAGGATCGAGAGCGCAGTGGCCGATTTGCCTGAGCCCGACTCCCCGACCAGGGCCACGGTCTCGCCCGCGCCGATGTCGAAGGACACGCGGTCGACGGCGAGCGTCTTCCCCCCGCCATGGCGGAAGGCGACAGAGAGGTTGCGGACGGAGAGAAGCGGGGCGGTCATGCGAAAGACTTCCGCGGATCAAACGCGTCGCGCACGGCCTCGCCGATGAAGATGAGCAGCGAAAGCATCAAGGCCAGAGCGAAGAAGCCGGTGAGCCCGAGCCAGGGCGCTTGCACATTGGCCTTGCCCTGCGCCAGCAGCTCGCCGAGCGAAGGCGAGCCCGGCGGCAGACCGAAACCGAGAAAGTCGAGTGCGGTGAGCGTCATCACCGACGACGACATGATGAAGGGCAGGAAAGTCATCGTCGCCACCATGGCGTTCGGCAGAAGGTGGCGAAACATGATCACGGGGTTGGAGACGCCGAGCGCGCGCGCCGCCAAGATATACTCGAAATTGCGTCCGCGCAGGAACTCGGCGCGCACCAGGCCGACGAGCCGCACCCAGGAGAACAGCAGCAAAATGCCCAGCAGCACGAAGAAGCCGGGGACCAGCACCGAGGAGATGATGAGGAGCAGATAAAGCTCCGGCACCGAGGTCCAGATTTCGATGAAGCGCTGGAACAGAAGATCGGTCCAGCCCCCGAAATAGCCCTGCACGGCACCGGCGACGACGCCTATGATCGAAGAAAAGATAGTCAAGATCAGGCCGAACAGCACCGAGATACGAAAGCCGTAGATAAGGCGCGCCAGCACGTCGCGGCCTTCATCGTCCGTGCCGAGCCAATTGAATTCAAGTTGGTTGCAGCTTGTGAAGTGCTTGCGCTCGATCGCCAGTCTGCATTGCTTTTGGCTCAGCAGCCAGGTCGGCGGAGATGGTGCCGGCGTCGGCAGGTCGAGATCGTGAGTGTCGTAGGAATAGCGGATCGGCGCCCAGATCATAGTGCCGCCCTTGTCCAGGATCAGCTTCTGCACAAAGGGATCGCGGTAATCCGCCGCTGTGGGAAAATCGCCGCCGAACGTGGTCTCCGGGTAGCTGCGGAAGACCGGGAAATAGGACTTGCCCTCGTAGCTGACATAAAGCGGCTTGTTGTTGGCGATGAACTCGGCGCCGAGCGAGACGGCGAACAGGATGAGGAAGATCCATAAAGACCAGTAGCCGCGCCGGTTGGCCTTGAAATTCTCCCAGCGTCGCCGGTTGAGCGGGGAGAACTCGAAACCCTTCGGCGGTCCGGGGAGACCGAGGACGCCGGCGGGCTCGATATCCGGCGTCAGCTCGGGTGCCGCAACACGGTCGGCTTCGCCGGCGTTGCCGCCGGCTGCCGCGCTTCTCTTGGCGCGCAGGCTCGCATCCACCTCACACCTCCCGGGTTTCGAAGTCGATGCGCGGATCGATCCAGGTATAGGTGAGGTCGGCGATCAGGTTCACCACCAGGCCAATAAGGGCGAAAATATAGAGGTTGGCGAACACCACGGGATAATCCCGGTTGAGCACGCTCTCGAAGCTCAAAAGCCCGAGGCCGTCGAGCGAAAAGATGGTCTCGATCAACAGCGAGCCGGTAAAGAAAGCACCGACGAAGGCGCCGGGAAAGCCGGCCACGACGAGCAACATAGCGTTGCGGAAAACGTGGCCGTAAAGCACCTGCCGCTCCGAGCAGCCCTTGGCGCGCGCGGTGAGCACGTACTGCTTGCGCATTTCCTCGAGGAACGAGTTTTTGGTCAGCAGCGTCATGGTGGCGAAGGCGGAAAGCCCCATGGAGACGATCGGCAGCACCAGATGCCAGAAATAATCGAGGATTTTCTGCCACCACGGAAATTGCCACCAGCCCTCCGACGTGAGGCCGCGCAGAGGGAAAATGTCGAGGAACGAGCCGCCGGCAAACAGGACGATGAGCAGGATCGCGAACAAAAATCCGGGAATGGCATACCCGACGATGACGACCGCGGAACTCCAGACGTCGAAGGGCGCGCCGTCGCTGACCGCCTTGCGAATGCCGAGCGGGATCGAAATGAGATAGGTGAAGAGCGTCATCCAGATGCCGAGCGACATCGACACCGGCAGCTTCTCCTTGATGAGCTCAAGGACGCTGACATCGCGGAAATAGCTTTTGCCGAAATCGAAGCGCAGATAGTTCGACAGCATGATGAGAAAACGCTCATAGGCGGGCTTGTCGAAGCCGAACTGCTTTTCCAGGCTCTTGATGAAGGCGGGATCGAGGCCCACGGCGCCGCGGTATTTTTCGTTGATCCCTGTCGAGGCGCCGTTCCCCGGCGCGCTTCCCGCGGCAAAATCGCCGCCGGGCGAGCCGGAAATGCGCGCAGTTGCCCCGGTATTGAGTCCCGAGAGCTGCGCGATGACGCGCTCGATCGGGCCGCCCGGCGCAAACTGCACCACCACGAAAGACACCAGCATGATCCCGAACAGGGTGGGGATCATCAACAATATGCGGCGGATGA
>JAKAPE010000277.1 GCA_021811945.1 Pseudomonadota bacterium
CGGTGTGGCTGCCCCGCTTGTATACTTCCATGCAGCCGTTTTATACCGGAAACGCCGCGATCCCAGCCGCCTAAAGGCGTGGGGTTTCCTGATCCCCTATCGGGGACTCTAAAATGCCGCCCTGCGACCGGTACCATAGGTACCCAGGTGATTTCGCTCCTATTTTCCGAACGCGAGCAATATCGTTAAACAGCTTCCAATTATGTTTCAGGTCATAGTCGCGGTGACCCCAATAGGGCGGACTCGTTATGATGAGGTCGATGGATTCAGATGGAAGTAACCCGAATAGATCGTATGCGTCACCCGCGATGATCGAATTGAAAAGCTTCTGTATCGACATGTTCGTCGATGTGATCTGTAACATTCCCACGCCTCAGCGATTCCGAGCCGCTCACAGCGTACCGGAGCGAATGGCAAACTGGCCGCCGCAGGTTGGCACAAATCACAGTTTTATGTAGAACATAACGGGAACAATGTCAAAGAGTTTTAGCCTGTTTTAGCCCCCACCCCCTTCCCCTTCAACGCGCTGCCGATCTCCTCCAGGATCGCCGGATCGTCGATCGTCGCCGGCATGGTCCACGGCTCGCCGTCGGCGATTTTTTTCATGGTGCCGCGCAGGATTTTGCCCGATCGGGTCTTCGGCAGCCGCTCGACCGCGATGGCGAGCTTGAAAGCCGCGACGGGACCGACTTTGTCGCGGATGAGGGCCACGCATTCCCGCTCGATCTCATTCGGCGGCCGGTTGACGCCCGATTTGAGCACAATGAAGCCGCACGGCACCTCGCCCTTGAGCGCATCCTTGACGCCGAGCACGGCGCATTCGGCCACATCGGGGTGCGAGGCGAGCACTTCTTCCATGCCGCCGGTCGAGAGCCGATGGCCGGCGACGTTGATGATGTCGTCGGTGCGGCCCATGACGAAAATATAGCCGTCCTCGTCCTTGAAGCCGGCGTCCGCGGTCTTGTAGTAGCCGGGAAATTCCGCGAGGTAGCCCTCCTTGAAGCGTTCGTCCGCCTCCCACAGCGTCGGCAGGCATGCGGGCGGCAACGGCAGCTTGACCACGATCGAGCCCATCGTGTTTGCGCCGACCTCGCGACTTGCTTCATCGACGATGCGCACGTCGTAGCCGGGCATCGCCACCGTCGGCGAGCCGTGCTTTATCGGCAGCATGCCGAGGCCCACCGGATTGCCGGCAATGGCCCAGCCGGTCTCGGTCTGCCACCAGTGATCGATAACCGGAATGTTGAGGAGCCTTTCGGCCCAGATAAGCGTATCGGGATCGGCGCGCTCCCCGGCGAGGAACAGCGTGCGGAATTTCGATAGATCGTACGTCGCCAGCAGCTTGCCCTGCGGGTCTTCCTTCTTGATGGCGCGGAACGCCGTGGGTGCCGTGAACAACGCGACACAGCCGTGCTCGGAAATCACCCGCCAGAAGGCGCCGGCATCGGGAGTGCCGACCGGCTTGCCTTCATAGAGAATCGATGTGCAGCCGTGGAGCAGCGGCGCATAAACGATGTAGCTGTGTCCGACCACCCAGCCGACGTCGGAAGCTGCCCAATAGACTTCGCCGGGCTCGACGCCGTAGAGATATTTCATCGACCATTTGAGCGCGACCATGTGGCCGCCGTTGTCGCGCACCACGCCCTTCGGGCGGCCGGTGGTGCCCGAAGTGTAGAGGATATAGAGCGGGTCGGTTGCCTCAACCGGGACGCAGTCATAGACGGAACGGGCGTGGACGAGCGCGTGGTCGCGCATCCGCGCCCAGTCATGATCGCGGCCCGCAATCATGGTTGCTTCCGCCTGCGGTCGCTGCAGGATAAGGCAGGTTGCGGGCTTGTGCCGGCAAAGCGCGATCGCCTCGTCGAGCAACGGCTTGTAATGGACGATGCGTCCAGGCTCGAGCCCGCAGCTCGCGGATAAAATGACTTTCGGCCTGGCGTCGTCGATCCGGGTCGCGAGTTCACGCGCGGCAAAGCCCCCGAAGACGACCGAATGAATGGCGCCGATGCGGGCGCAGGCGAGCATGGCAATCACGGCCTCAGGCACCATCGGCATATAGAGGATCACGCGGTCGCCTTTTTCGATACCGAGGTCGCGCAGCATGCCGGCGAGCACCTGCGTCTCGGTCAGCAGGCGGTGATAGCTGATGGTCCGTTTTGCCCCGGCGACCGGAGAATCGTAGATGATGGCCGCCTGCTCGCCGCGCCCGGTGCCGACGTGGCGATCGACCGCGTTGAAGCAGGTATTGCAGACGCCGCCGGGAAACCAACGGCCGTAAATGCCGGCGTTCGGATCGAAGGCCGCTTTCGGCTTCTCGAACCAGTCGATGTCGGCCGCCGCCTCGGCCCAAAACCCTTGCGGGTCGCGCTGCCAGCCGGCGTAGGCTTCGTGGTAGCGGCTCGATCGGACGTCCATGGCGGTTTTTCTCCTTTTCGTCCCGCAGGCGGGAAGAGCCCCGGCATTTTCAACGTCATCGCAGCGTTTGCAAGCCGCAGCGGATCGGCAGTTCCGCCATGCGGCCGCCCTGGCGGCAAAAGCCGGACTTTGAGCTATATCATGTCGAATGCCTCCATTGCGCTCTGGGTTCGTCTTCCTTGATAACCGACCCCCTGTTCTATCTTTTCGCCATCCCGGCGGTGACTTTCCTCGGCCTCAGCAAAGGGGGATTTGCCGGTCTCGGCATGATCTCAACGCCGCTCTTGGCGCTGGTGGTGCCGCCGCTGCAAGCTGCCGCAATCCTGTTGCCGATCCTCATCTGCCAGGATGCCATCTCGGTGTGGACCTATCACCGCGACTGGAGCGCCTGGAACCTGAAGGTGCTGCTGCCCGGTTCCGCTCTCGGCGTCGGCGCCGGATGGCTGTTCGCCAAATATCTTTCCGACGCCGCAATCGAGTTGATGGTCGGAGGAATCGCGCTGGCCTTCGCACTTTACGCCTGGCTCGGAGCCTGGCTGCGGGCGTTTCTCGGGCGTGCTCCGGCAAAAGCGCGACGGCCGCATCCGGCCATGGGGATACTATGGGGCGCGCTCTCCGGCTTCACCTCGATGCTGGTGCAGGCCGGCTCGCCGCCGTTCCAGATCCACGTCCTGCCGCAGCGGCTCGACAAGATGACGCTGGTCGGCACCACGGTCATATTCTTCGCCATGCTGAATTGGATGAAGGTGGTGCCCTATTTTGCCCTCGGCCAATTCTCGACGCGCAACTTTGCCACCTCGGCCGTCCTGCTGCCGTTTGCCGTCCTCACTAACTTCGCCGGTATCTGGCTGGTACGCCGAACGCCGACCGAGCAATTCTATCGCATCGCCTATCTACTGATATTGCTGATCGCGCTCGCGCTGCTTTGGCAAGGGGCGAGAGAGTTTGTTCGCTGAACGGTTATTGGCGAAGGCCACCGTCTCCCACGCCAAGCCACGCCACGCCACGCCACGCCACGCCAAGCCACGCCACACCAAGCCAAGCCACGCCACACCAAGCCATCCTTCCCATTGATCACCGCCGGCTCCTTTGGCTAGGCTTGCCAAACTTCTGGGAGCGATGACATGCCGACGGCCTACGACACCGGCCTCGACCGCAACGCGGCGAATTTCCAGCCGTTGACGCCGCTGACCTTTCTCGCCCGCGCCGCCGAGGTTTTTCCGGACACGACTGCGATCGTCCATGGCGCGCGGAGCTGGACCTACCGGCAGTTTTATTCCCGCGCCAAGCGGCTTGGTTCGGCGCTCGCGCGCCGCGGCGTCAAGCGTGACGACACGGTCGCGGTCGTGCTCGCCAATACGCCGCCAATGCTTGAAGCCCATTACGGCGTGGCCATGGCCGCCGCGGTGCTCAACACCATCAATACCCGGCTCGACGCCGCCATCATCGCCTTCATCCTGGACCACGGCGAAGCCAAGGCGCTGATCGTTGACCGCGAGTTCTCCAAGGTGGTCAAGGAGGCCTTGGCGCTCTGCAAGTCAAGACCGCTGGTAATCGATTACGATGACGCGGAATACAAAGGCGCCGGCGAGCGGATTGGCGAGCTCGAATACGAAGAGTTCTTGCGCGAAGGCGATCCTGACTTCGCCTGGCAAATGCCACGGGACGAATGGGACGCCATTTCGCTGAACTACACATCGGGCACCACCGGCGATCCCAAGGGGGTCGTCTACCACCATCGCGGCGCCTATCTGTTGGCGATGGCCAACGTCCTCACCTGCGGCATGGGCAAGCACCCGGTCTATCTGTGGACACTGCCGATGTTTCACTGCAACGGCTGGTGCTTTCCCTGGACGCTCTCGGTCGTCGCCGGCGCCCACGTTTGCCTGCGCGCGGTCCGCGCGGCACCGATCTACGATGCCATCGCGACGCACGGGGTCACGCATCTTTGCGGCGCGCCGATCGTGATGTCGACGCTCCTCAACGCCGCGCCGCAGGAGAAGAAGCCGCTGTCGCATGTGGTCGAATTCGTCACCGCCGCGGCGCCGCCGCCGGAATCCGTGCTGTCGGCGATGAAGACCGCCGGCTTCAACGTCACCCACGTCTACGGCCTGACCGAGACCTACGGCCCCGCCGGCGTCAACGAGTGGCATTCTGAGTGGGACGCGCTTCCCGCTGCCGAGCAAGCGGAGAAAAAGGCACGGCAGGGCGTGCGCTATCCGGTGCTCGAAGCGCTCGACGTACTCGACCCGGAAACCATGCGGCCGGTGCGCCGCGACGGCAAGACGCTGGGCGAGGTGATGTTCCGCGGCAACGTGGTGATGAAGGGTTATCTGAAGAACAAGTCGACGACCGAACGGGAATTCGCCGGCGGCTGGTTCCATTCCGGCGACCTCGGCGTCATGCATCCGGACGGCTATATCCAGCTCAAGGACCGCTCGAAGGACATCATCATCTCCGGCGGCGAGAACATTTCCTCGATCGAGGTCGAGGACGCCCTCTACAAGCACCCGGCGGTCGCCGCCGTCGCCGTGGTCGCCAAGCCCGACGAAAAATGGGGCGAGACGCCGTGTGCCTTCGTTGAGCTCAAGCCCGGCCAGGAAGCCACCGCCGAGGAGCTGATCGCCTGGTGCCGTTCCCACCTCGCCGCGTACAAATGCCCGCGCCATGTGGTGTTCACGGAAATTCCGAAGACCAGCACCGGCAAACTGCAGAAATTCAAGCTGCGGGAGATGGCGAAGGGGGTGTGACTTCTTACCCTCTCCCCTTGCGGGAGAGGGTAAGAAGTTGCGAGCGGATGCGAGCGACGAGCCGGGTGAGGGGTTCTTGGTTTTCGCCGCGCGCTATGCGCGGACACCCCTCACCCGCCTCGCTCACTTCGTTCGCTCGGCACCCTCTCCCGCAAGGGGAGAGGGTTGGAATACGCCGCGCGACGTGGCGAAATGGGGTTTAGGCATGCCAAACGATTATCTTTTCACATGGACGCCCAAGGGATGGCCCTACGCTAATCTGCGAGCGCTCATCGATACCTTTGAAGCGGGGAAGTCAGTTACTGAGCCATGGCGATGCATGGCTCGTAAAGCTGTCCAGCCCGGCGACTCCGCATTCTTCTTGAAATTAGGACGTGGTCCACAAGGAATTTTCGGCGTTGGGACTATTGGCGGCCACGCAGTTAAGAATCCAGCCTCGCTCCCTGGGCAAAATGCGTGGCAGGTTCCCATTACATTTCACCAGCTCGTTGATCCGACACGGACATTATTGGTCTCGAAGGAACAGTTGGCGGCGATTCCCGTGCCCGCACACACTTGGTATCCTCAGGGCAGTGGCGTTCGCCTCGCGCAAAAAGCTGCACGTACAATTGATGAATTAATGAATTACTGAATAACTACCGGCTGAGGCCGGTAGGTTCATGCTCACGCAAATACTGAAGTATGACGTCGTCGGTAATGTTGCCACTGGTGGTGCAGAAGTAACCACGGGCCCAGAAATGGCGTCCCCAGTAA
>JAKAPE010000028.1 GCA_021811945.1 Pseudomonadota bacterium
GCACTTGCTGAACGGCCCGGATCCTGATGGCTTCCAAGGTCTTGTGGTCCAGCTTGCGCGCATCTTGCTTCGGCATGTCTTCAGCATACGCCCAATAACGTCGGATGTGAAGATATTTATGAACTGAGTAGTATGTCTTTAGTGGGCACGCCCTGGCCTAGCACCCGCTGTTCGGAGAAGGCCGTCAATCGCAACCGATCGCGACCGCGGTCGCATAATCATCGCAACCGCGGTCGCTCTCCCGTCCGTCGCCCCCGACGGCTCCGTGCACCCTGCCCGGGCGGAAAACGTCATGCGATGGCCTGCATCATGCCCGTGTTATCCGGCTAATGCGCAAACGCCTTTGCGTAGGGATAGATGACGTTGCCGGTTTTGAACTGCGGCGGATAGATGATGACCTCGGTGTTGAGATTGCGGAATTCGTCGATGCTGTGATCCTTGATGTTCCGGAACTGGGCGGCCAGCGTGCGTTCCTGCGCCCATTCGCCGAGCGGCCCGAACTTGACGTTGCCGACCACCGTCTTGAACGTGGCCTTGTGCATATAGGCGGCGAGCACGTCGTCATTGAGGCTCTTGGTCGCGGCGATCGCTTCGCCGAGCACCTGCAGATCGGCATAGGCCCACACCGGCATGTAGTAGCCGAGGGGGTCGGTGCCGGCCGCCTTGGCGCGCTCTTGATACTTCTTCAGCAGTTCCATCGAACCGGGAAACTGCATCGATTTCACCGGCAGCCAAGTCTCGTAGTTGACGATGCCGTTGAGCAGCGGTCCAAGCTTGGTCTTGAATGCCGTCGCCTGCAGGCCGACCATCGCGCCGCCCCACATCTTGGGCTTGAACCCGACCTCATGCATTGCGTTGACCATCCCGACGGTGTCGAGGGGGTAGGAGCAGATCACCAGCAAATCCGGGTTAGCGGCCTGGATCGCCCGCACGATCGGAGAGAAGTCGACGGTCCGCGGCGGATAGCTCCTTTCGTAGATGATCTTGAACCCCGCCGCCTGGGCGTTCTCATGCGCCCCCTCGCAGACGTTGCGTCCGAACTCGGCGTCGGCATAGGCGAGCGCGATGGTCCGCGGCTTCGGCTTCTGCTGTTCGGCCACCTTGAAGAATCCGCGCGTAAAGGCCGGCCTCGGGGCGGGCCCGTTGGGGATCATCGCGAAATACTTTTTGTATTTGAACGTGTCGTTGACGCCGGTCCCGAACAAGCTGACGAACAGCTTTTTGCGCTCGATCGCGATGGGCATCGCCGCGGCGATTTGAGTCGAAGCATAGCCGCTGACGATCAGATCGACCTTGTCGACATCGAGCAGCTTCGAATAGATGGCCGGCACCTGCGCAGGCTCGCTCTGGTCGTCGTAGTAGACGAGCTTGACCGGCCTGCCGAGCAGTCCGCCTTTGGCGTTGATGTCGTCTTGCCAAATCTGCATTGCCACCAGCGACATCTTGCCGTTGGCCGCAAGCGGACCGGTGAGCGACATGCCGAAACCGATCTTGATCGGCTGGACCGCCTCGGCAGGCGCTGCAACGAGCAGCAATGCGGCAACCGCCGCCCACATCAGGCGGCTAACGTTACGCCATGGCGATTTCCTGGACATTTCCATCCCCTTCAGTTGCGAAACAATTCTCTTGCGGACGGGCAGGTCAAAATGCTGCTCCTACGATTAGGAGGTCCGGTCGCGAGCTCTTTGACTTTGATCAATCCAAGTTGCGCGCAAGGCGGGTTGATCGATGTCAATACGTTCGTACGCCGGGCAGTCACAATGGCGCAACCAAAGCAGAAAATGTCCTCCGAGGAAACGGTCACGATGGGCGATGGCCCGCACAGGTCGGACAGGCTCGATATGCCCGCGCTACCGCGCGCTTTCGTCGACGGCAGCCTGCTGTTCCGGCACATGAGCCTGCTGCGGATCGATCGCGGCGAGCTGGCGCAGGAGGACCCTTTGCTGTTCCGCGAGCTCCAGGGCCTGTGCGCATTGTGCCGCAACAAGGAAGAGTGCGCCGAGGACCTCCGGCACAAGTTCGACGACGCCCGATGGCATAAGTGGTGGGACTATTGCCCGAACTCGTCGATGCTCGGTCAGATCCGTGCCGTGCAAGCGGCTACCCGCACGTACTGCCGCGGCTAGTGATGCGGCATCCGGATAATCGCCCCGGGACACTCATTGCCGATCGACGGCACCAAGCGACCAAAGACCTCGCGAGCCAGTCACCCGGAAACCGCCTGACCCGTTTTGCCGCCGACGTTATTTGACGAAGCTGAGATAGGAGGCCAGGGCGGCGATCATACGCGGCGACATTTTGCCGGCAACCTCAGGCATCGGGTGCAGTGCGCTCGCGTCGTAGCCCTCGGCCCACTGTTCGAGCCTTCTCCTCAGGTAGGTGTAAGCCAGCCCTCCGATCCGAGGAATTTCGCCGAAGCCCTGGCCTCTCGGGCCGTGGCAGGCGACGCAGGAGGGAATATTGGCGTCGGGGATCCCTTCGGCGAACATCCTTCGCCCTCTCGCCACCAACTCCCGGTCGCCGTCGTTGGCCGGCATCGGAGAGAGCGAGGAAAAATAAGCCGCCAGATGATGCGCCCGCTGCGGCGTGAGATGTCCGCCAGCGGCCCACATATAGAGCTTGGAATACGGGTTGTTTCGCCGGTGCCACCTGAAATCCGAGATCTGTTTCAAGATATATTGGTATTTCTGCCCGGCCAGCCGCGGCGCCGGCGTATAGCCTTGAGCCGGTGTTCCGCCGTGGCACCACGTGCAGTTGCGCGTCGCCAAGGGCTCGGCGCGGCCCGCGGATAAGGAAACGGCAAGGCCAACAGTCGCCAGGATCGCGATCTTCAGCTTGATGAGTTTCATGATCCGAGCTTCCGCACCGTTGTGATTGCTGGTAAAAACGGAACCTACCTCAGGGTACTGACGTAGGCGGCGACGGCCTTGGCCTGCGACCTGTTCAGGCTGTGCGCGACCGGGCTCATGATGGCCGACGTGTCCGATATCGCCGGATTCCGACCCCGCTCTTTGCTCCAATTGGTCAATGCCTTCACGACGTAGGGGTAGAGCTGACCCGCCAGACGTGGAATTTGACCGTGACCCTGGGCGTTCGGGCCGTGACAGGCGGCGCACGCCGCAATATTCTCATCGGGAACGCCGTTTTGAAAGATCGCCCTGCCGGCTTCGACGAGACGCCGCGGACCGCCCCCGATCGGCGGTGGATTGAGCGAGGCGAAATGCGCGGCCAGGGCCGCCCGCGTCGCCGGGCTAAGCGTATGCGCCACGACGGACATGATGGGATGCGGCCGCCTGCCCTCGGTAAAAGCTTGCAATTGATTCTCGAAATACTGGGGCTGCTGTCCCGCAAGCCGCGGTATAGGATAATATCCGCGAAAACCTTGCCCTCTCAGCCCGTGGCAGTCCTGGCAGTACTGGATCTTGCCTGCAAGGCCGCCTCTGGCAAAGGCATGCCGATGTGCGGCATTCGCGCCGCCCGCCGCGAAGGAGACAACCGCGAGGACGGCCAACGGCGCTGCCAGTTGCAGGCCGACGGTTTTCACCTTTCGGCGCAAGCGTCCTTGTTTTCCAGTCTGGTCGAGCCGAAGGGTCGAGCACATCGTTTCCTCACCGCTTTGCAGTGCGCGACGTGAGCAACTTCCGCCGGCGCGACAACTCGAATATGATTTGATCCGCTTCATGATCCGGCCAGAGCGATTTTACTCAAGATTGGCGACATAGGCGGCGACGGCTTTGATTTGCGTTTCGTTCAGGCTGCGGGCGATCGGCGCCATGACGCTTGCATTTGCCTCCGCCCGCTCCGTGCGCCACACCGTCAATTGCCGCACGACGTACGGATAGAGTTGACCCGCCAGGCGAGGGAATTGCCCGGCGCCCTTGCCGTCGGCGCCGTGGCAGGAGGCGCAGGGCGGAACCTTGGCGCCGGGTATTCCATCGTCAAAGATCGTCTTGCCCGCGGCCGCGAGATCCCGCGGCGCCCCGTTGACGGGCCTGGGATTGAGCTTGTTGAAATTCGTGGCCAGCGCCGCGATCATCGCCAGGCTGAGCGAATGCGACACTTGATTCATCACGTTGAATTTCCGCGCCGTCGTGGAGAAGCCCTTCAACTGGCCCTCGAGGTACTCAACCGGCTGCCCGGCGAGCCTCGGGATCGGATAGTATCCGGGAAAGCCTTGCGCCTGCGCGCCGTGACAGATTTCGCAATAGTGCATCTTGGCTTGGACTTGCCCCGGGGAAACGGAGCCTGTCTGCGCGTCCGCGGCGCGCGCCGCGCCGGCACAAACAACGGCGAGGATGGCTGCCGGCACCGCCAACCGCGGGCCGACGGCCTTGATCAGGCGCTGGCGTTTCTCGCTTGCCGCTCTCGTCCGCCCACAGCGGCGATCTGACCGCATTGTTTCCTCATCACCTTAAAGCGCGCCCGTCGACAACGCCGGGCAAAAACTCCGATGCACGGCTCCTAGGGCGTCTCGCCTGCCCAGAAGTGGAAGTTCACACCGAGCTTGACGACCTGAATGTTCTGCTTGATGTCCACAGGGAAGGGATTGCCGCCGTTGATGAGACCGTTGCCGTCAACGAACTGCACAGCCTGGGTGCCGAAACCGTAATAGTCGTATTCGAGCTTGAGCGACCAATCGCGCGCGAACAACCACTCGATGCCCGCGCCCACGGTCCAGCCGAAGCGGTCTTCCGATGCAGCGGCACTGTAAGTGCCAAGGGCGTCGGCCAGCGTGTAATTATCGCCGGCCCAGGCGAAGCCGCCTTTGATGTAGGGCAGCCAGGGGCCAAATGCGTAGCCGATGCGCGCGGTGCCGCTGGTCAGGAAGTTCGTGGTGTCGTTGAACGTTGCATTGTCGCCGGGGACCGGGACCAGGGCGTTGCCGCCGATCCTGCCGCCCGCCGCATAGCCTTCGACGCCGAGAACCCAATCGGACGCGAACTGATAATCGCAGCCGACTTGTCCGCCGAGCAGGTAGCCGTCGATGTCGAGGCTGGCCGCACCGGGACCGCCGTTGGCGACGAGGAAGCCGGCGGTGTCGGTCATGTCCTTCCGTCCCCAGCCACCGTCGACGTTGACGCCGGCGTAGCAGCCGGTCCACGTCAGAGGTGGCGGCGCCGGCGGTGCCTTGTACGGCAATGGTCCGAGATCGGCGGCAAAGGCTGAAGCGCTCAACAGCGATAATGCCGTGACTGCGAGCAATGGTGCTTTCATGGCGGTCCTCGGCATGGCTACATGAGAATCCACAGATAGAGCATGATCGTGTTATTATCCGACACGCCGTTGGTGAGGCCTTCGAACTCCTGGTACGCGGTATATTGCAGGCCGATGCGGACGTTGAACCACGGCCATCCTGGCGCCTGGCTGTCGATGAAGGGGATGTAGGCGATTTCGGCGGTCCAGCCCCTGGTGTCGGGGCTGCCATTGGGGCTGACGCCGTACAGCACGGTATCGGGCGTCCCCCAACTGGTAAAGTATTGGCCCGTGAGCACGACCCGGTTGCTGTTGCCGTAGGCGAGCGAGGCATAGGCCCGTGCTTCATTGAGCGTGTTGGTGGGGTTGGCGGCAAGACCGTTCGCAAAACTTGCGTTGAGGTCCTGATATTCGTGAATGTAGCTGCCGCGCAGCGTGAGCCAGTAATTGGGGCCCTCATATTGGTATTGCGTGTCGAAACCGACGTCGGTGTAGTTGTCGGTTTGCCCAAAGTAGGTCGCGCCGCTGCCGGTACCGATGCCGCTGTAGGGATGAATGTCGGCGGCCATGCCGAAGGTGCCAAACTCAAGCCAGCTATCGCCCCAGTGCGGTTCGATGGCCAAGCGCCAATAGGGTGCAACGTTGGTTTGCCCTGCCCCGGTGGGATCGTTGCCCAGATTTTCCTGAACAAATGGATCGAGCGTGCGATAGACCGACCCTTCGAGATAGACCAAGTTGTCGATCCAGGCGTAAGCACCGGCGCTGACGACGCTACCCCCGAAGTAGCCATCGATGACCGGACTGGGCCCGTACCCAGGGAATGCTAAGGCGTCTCCCGGCGCGTAGTATGGGAAGGCCCACGCTGGCGTGGTATTCCAGGGATCCTGGACCGTGGGATTGTTGTTCGCTGTAATGCCGTAGACAACGGGAATGCCGGCGATCGTGGCCGAGTCCGCGAAGCGGAGATCGGTATTGTCCCAGCTCCATCCAAAGCCGCCATAGGTCATCTGCGAGAACATGCCGATGTTATCGGTGATGGCGCCGCCGTAAAAGAAGCTGAACTGCTGGAGCTCGACATTGTTGTTGCCGGCGTACGGAGGACTCATCGCTATTTGCGAACCTGCCCCTCCCGGATTCTGGTAATGGACGCCGTCGATCATCGCCATCATCGAGATCGGCGGCACATATTCCTTCTGGGCGCTGTCGGCAGAGTCCGGAAACAGTGTAGAGCGGTACTTGCCGCCGCCCATCGTGTAGCCTTCGATCTTGAAGAGGCGCCCGAAGGGGGTCAGTCCGGCAAAATCCGTGTGGCAGGCGCCGCACGGCTGCCCGGTCTGCCGCGCGAAGCTCGGCACCGCCTGCGCCGGCGGCGCATATCCGATTCCGATCGCGAAAAAGACCGCGAGGGTTGCACCCACAGCCGTTGCGGACGGAACCCCGCACTGCCACGGGCCGAAAGCGAATCGACCGTGTCCCCGCATTGTGCCCCTGCCCAACCAACCCGCGCGAAGCCCAACCCTCAATCGCGCGACAGATTTCCTCATCGGGGGTGCGGTGATAATGCCGATAAATTGCCGCACTGCAATCGCCAAATTTTCTTTTTCACCGAATGTTAACCCCTGATGTTTTTCGGCAACAAAATTGACCGCGATCAAAGAAATTGATGCATGCATAACGCCTCTTTTCAGCAACAAAATTGACCGCAATCAAAAAATTGATGCACGCATGTGATCGCGATCACAAACTGACGCACCAAACCGCAAAATCGCAGCCAGCAGCTTAGCGTTATGATTTGGAATCGTTACAATGTGAGGCGCGCAGGAGCGGCGGCGCTCTCGTTACCTTGTGGCAGGTCGGCCGAACGGCCGGTGCCGAACGCGCAATGACGGGTTTTCTCGTCATTATGAGTGAAGCAGGCGGCTGGCTGGATTCCCTGATTCGGCGGGAATGAGCGGAAATTGGACGGCTTGCGCGATCCAACATAAGCTCGTCCCGGTCTAGAGGAACGGAGAGCATTCATGCCGGTCGTCATGCCCGAACCTGACGGCGCGGTGCTCGCCCGCCGCGCCGAGATCGTGGCGGCGCTCAAGCGCATCGTGCCGGGCGAGGGCGTCATCGCCGCGGAAGAAGCGATGCGGCCGTATGAGAGCGACGGGCTCACCGCCTACCGCCAACTGCCGATGGTGGTGGTGCTGCCGGCGACGCCCGCGCAGGTCGCGGCGGTGCTCGCCTACTGCCATCGCGAGGGCGTCAAGGTGGTGCCGCGCGGCGCGGGCACCTCGCTGTCGGGCGGCGCGTTGCCGCTCGGCGACGGCGTCCTTCTCGGCATGGCCAAGTTCAACCGCATCCGCGAGATCGATCTCGACAACCGCGTCGCCGTGGTCGAGCCCGGCGTCACCAATCTCGCCATCAGCCAGGCGGTCGAAGCCGACGGCTTCTATTACGCGCCCGATCCGTCCTCGCAGATCGCCTGCACCATCGGCGGCAATATGGCGGAAAATTCCGGCGGCGTGCATTGTCTGAAATACGGCGTCACTACCAACAATGTGCTGGGCTGCGAGCTGGTGCTGATGACCGGCGAGATTTTGCGCCTCGGCGGCCGGTATCTTGATGCCGCCGGCTACGATCTCCTCGGCCTCCTGACCGGCTCGGAGGGGCTTTTGGGCGTCATCACCGAGGTCACGGTGCGGCTTCTGAAGAAGCCGGAATGCGCGCGCGCGGCGCTCATCGGCTTCGCCTCCTCGGAGGACGCCGGCGCCTGCGTCGGGCGCATCATCGGCTCGGGCATCATTCCCGGCGGCATGGAGATGATGGACCGGCCGGCGATTCACGCGGCGGAGGAATTCGTCCATGCCGGCTACCCGCTCGATGTCGAGGCGCTGTTGATCGTCGAGCTCGACGGCCCGCGCGCCGAGGTCGATCATCTGCTCGCACGCGTCGAAGCGATCGCGCGGGAGTGCCGGGCGCTCGCCTGCCGCGCCTCCAATTCCGAGGAGGAGCGGCTCCTGTTCTGGGCCGGCCGCAAGGCGGCGTTCCCGGCGGTCGGCCGCATCTCGCCGGATTATTACTGCATGGACGGCACGATCCCGCGCGGAAAACTGCCGCTGGTGCTGCGGCGCATCGGCGAGCTTTCCGGCAAATACGGCCTGCGCGTCGCCAACGTCTTTCACGCCGGCGACGGCAATCTGCATCCGCTCATCCTCTACGACGCCAACAAGCCGGGCGAGTTGGAGCGCGCGGAAGAATTCGGCGCCGATATTTTGCGGCTGTGCGTCGAGGTCGGCGGCGTGCTCACCGGCGAGCACGGCGTCGGCGTCGAGAAGCGCGACCTGATGCCGGCGATGTTTTCCGAGACCGACCTCAATCAGCAGCAGCGCCTCAAGTGCGCCTTCGACGACAAGAGCCTGCTCAATCCCGGCAAGGTATTTCCTACGCTGCACCGCTGCGCCGAACTTTCCCACATGCATGTGCATGCGGGCAAAACGGCGTTCCCGGACATTCCGCGGTTTTGAATCTCGTCCCTCTCCCCGGCGGGCGCACGGCGGATTAGATTATCCGCCTTACGGCTATGTGCCGATCGTGGCGGCAGCGCTGGACGCGGCCGCGAGGTTGCGGGAGAAGTAATCATGCTCGATCTCGGCAACAGCCTTCTCGCCGCCATTGAACGCGATCCGCACGCCCTCGCCATCGTCGATGGACCGGTGCGGTTGACCTATGCGCAATGGTATCGTCGCATCTCCGCGATCGTCGCCGGCTTCGACGAGCTCGGCCTGAGACCGGGCGACCACCTGGTCACGGTCCTGCGCAACCGCTGGGAAGCCGCCACCATCCATTGGGCCTGCCAGTTCGCCGGCCTCATCTGCACGCCGGTCAATTGGCGCTCCAGCGCCGGCGAGATCGATTATTTCCTCAGGGATTCGGAGGCCAAGGCGGTCGCCTTCGAAGAGGTCTCTGCCGGCGAGGTCCGCAAGTCGCCGCCGGCGCATTCGTGCCGGCGCGTTGCGCTCGATACGGTGCAGGACGACGAAATTCCGTTCCAGGCGATAACGCAACGCGACGACGCCGACGCCGCGGCGCGCGCGGACGCCGACGCCTGGTCAATCATGCTCTACACTTCCGGTACGACGGGCGGGCCGAAAGGCGTGCCGCGCCGACAGCATGCGGAACGCGCGGCGGCGATCGCTCATGTCGCACAGAATCAATACGGCTACGGCGAACGCACGCTCGGCGTCATGCCGCTCTACCACACCATGGGCGTGCGCTCGCTGCTGGCGATGTCGTTGATCGGCGGCACTTTCGTCTGCCTGCCGCGGTTCGACGCGGCCAAGGCGCTCGAGCTGATTGCCGGCGAAAAGATCACCAACCTCTATCTGGTACCAACGCTCTATCATGACCTCGTCCATCACGACCTCTTCGCCAAGACCGACGTTAGTTCGGTGCGCAAGCTCGGCTTTGCCGGCGCGCCGATGACGGACGGTCTGCTGAAGGAGCTCGACGCCGCCTTCAAGCCGGATCTTTTCGTCAACCACTACGGCTCGTCGGAGATCTACACGTTCACGATCAACCAGAACGCGCCGGCCAAGCCCGGTTCGGCGGGTCGCGCCGGCATCAACCAGCGCGTCCGCGTGGTGAAGCTCGGGGCAGGGACCCCTGACGATGTTGCCGCCGCGGGCGAGGAAGGCGAGGTCATCGCCCTCCAGCTCAGCGACGAAGCCTTCGAGGGCTATTGGCGCCGGCCCGATGCCGATGCCAGGGCCCTGCGCCGAGGCTGGTACTTCAGCGGCGACACCGGTTATCTGGACAGCGACGGCGACCTGTTCGTCACCGGGCGTGTCGACGATATGATTATTACGGGCGGCGAGAACGTTTCGCCGGTGGAGATCGAAAGCTGCCTGTCGCTGCATCCTGCGGTGTCCGAGGTCGCCGTCGTCGGCCTGCCGGACGAGCGCTGGGGCAAAGTCGTGACCGCCTTCATCAAGCGGCGCGCTCCGGCGGAGGCCGACGAGTTCGACCGGTTCTGCTGTTCCTCCGGCCTCTCCAATTTCAAGCGGCCCCGCCGATACGTCTTCGTCAACAGCATTCCGAAATCCCCGGTCGGGAAGCTCCTGCGCCGCAAGCTGGTGGCGGGTGAGTTCGAGGCCGAGGCTCCAGCAGGAACGGCAGCATGAGCAAAATGATCTTCAGCGATCCGCGGCTGGCAACGCTCAACGGTTTCGAGGTCGAATTGGACGCTGCGGCGCAGCGCGGCGACATCATCTTGCACCGGCCGCCGCTGAACGTGATCGAAATGGCCCAGCGCGATCAGCTCCGCCTGGCATTCGAGGCGCTGGACGAGGACGACCGCGTGCGTGTGATCGTGCTCCGCGCCGTCGGCGAGCATTTTTCCAGCGGCGGCGACATCAAGGGCTTCATGGCCGCCTCGCCGGAACATGTCTCGAAGCTCGCCTGGAACATCGCAGCACCGGCCCGCTGCGCCAAACCGGTAATCGCGGCCAACCGCGGTTACTGCTTCGGGGTGGGATTCGAGATTTCGCTGGCCTGCGATTTTCGCCTCGTCTCCGAGACCTGTCTTTATGCGCTTCCCGAACAGAAGCTGGGGCAGATTCCCGGTTCAGGCGGTTCGGCGCGACTGCAAAAAATCGTCGGCATCACGCGCGCCAAGGACATCGTGATGCGCTCCAGGCGCGTCACGGCACGCCAAGCCTACGACTGGGGCATCGCCACCGAGCTTGTGGCTGACGACAGCCTCGAGGCGGCAACCGACGCGCTGGTCAAGGAGCTGATCGGATTTTCGCCGCTGGCGCAGCGAACGGCCAAGAAGCTGCTCAACGACACCGAAGACGCTTCGCTTGCGGTCGCGATCGAGCTGGAAGGCCACTGCTACAGCCGCCTGCGGTCCTCGGAAGATTTTCGCGAAGGCGTGGCCGCCTTCCACGAGAAGCGCGCCCCGAAATTCCGCGGCGTCTGAAGCCGGGAAAGCGACCGGCGCCAATGCCCTCGCAAAGGCGCCGTCGATCGTCAGCCGCGGCGCCCTGCCAGCCAAGCCTTCATGTACTTGTAATAGGTCCCTTCCGCATTGGCGACGGCGAGCAGAAATCCTTCGCGTCCGTCGAGGAATCCCGCACGCAGCACATACGCATTGAAGAACGCGTAGAGGCCGCGGGCAACGCCAGTGAGGAACCAGGTCCGCCGACCGGCGGCAACGATCATTTCGGCATTGGCGGTCGAATAACGATCCATGCGCGACAACGCGTCTTCCAGGCGAAGGACCGGCGTATGCAGCAGCGGTTCGTCAAGTCGCGCGACCGTCCCCTGACACAGGACGCGTTCGTGCACCACATGATCGGTGAAGTGCGCCGTGCCTCGGCGGAACAGGCGCACCACGTAATCGGGATGCCAGCCCGAATGGCGCATCTGGCGGCCGCAAAAACTGGATAGCCGCGGAATCTCGTAGCCGTCGGCCTGCGCCTCGGCAATCGCACGCTGGATCGCCCGGGCGAGCGCCGGGGTTACGCGTTCGTCGGCGTCGATCGCCAACACCCAGTCGCCTTGCGCGAGAGAGAGGGCAAAATTCTTCTGCGCGCCGAAACCGGAAAACGGATGGATCGCGACCCGCGCGCCTTTTGCCTTGGCAATGGCCGCCGTATCGTCCTCGCTGCCGCTATCAACAACGATGCGCTCGTCGGCAAAGGCGACGCTGTCGAGACAGCCGCCGATATTGGCGGCCTCGTTCTTGGTGATGATGACGGCGCTCAGCCTCGGCATGATGCCATTCCCTGGGACCGCGCCCCGTAAGATCGCGCCTTGCCTTTCATCTCACGGCGGCGAGTTTGGCGAGCGGTCCGCTCTTATCAATGATCACGTTGCGACCGCCTGCGGCGGCGGCCCGAAGGGCCGTCATTGGCAAGGGCGGATTCCGCTCGCCGATAATGTCCGCCGTGCGACAAAAGGCGGAATATGAAACGATCTGCGAAAGGACGTTTTTGGTCGCCGGCCGTGTGGCCCACGCAAGACGCCACGTCGGTCTGAGGCGATTCCTCGTGCTCCTGCGGCACCGCGACCGCGTGACTGGGCTGCGAGCGCACATCAGGACCGATAATCGGCGTTGATCGCGACATACTCCTTGGTGAGATCGCAGGTGAGTACGCGGTCGCGGCCCTTGCCGAGGCCGAGCGCCACCTTCAAGGTGATTTCGGGCTTCTTCATCGCGGCAGCGACCGCCGCCTCGTCGTAGGCCGGATCGCGCGCGCCCCGGTGAGCGACACGGATGCCGTTGAACCAGATCGAAAGCCGATCGCGGTCGGCCGGTTCGCCGGCCTTTCCGACCGCCATCACGACGCGCCCCCAATTGGCGTCCTCGCCGCCGATCGCGGTTTTCACTAGCGGCGAATTGGCGATCGACAACGCGACGCGGCGCGCGGAAAGCCTGGACACCGCGCCCTCGACCACGACCTCGACGAGCTTGCGCGCGCCTTCGCCGTCGCGCACCACCTGCTCGGCGAGATCGGCCAGCACCAGGTTGAACGCTCTGCGAAAGCCGTCGAGCCGCGGATCGCCGGCGCGGCTGATGCGCGCCGCGCCGGCCGCCCGCGCGGCGCCGGTGGCAAAGGCGAGAACAGTGTCGGACGTCGAGGTGTCGCCGTCGACGGTGACGGCGTTGAAGGTGTCGACGACGCCCGCGCGCAACAGGCCTTGCAGGGCTGGCGCTGCGATCGGCGCATCGGTAAACAGGAAGGCGAGCATCGTTGCCATGTCGGGTGCAATCATGCCGGCGCCCTTGGCAAAGCCGTTGATGGTGACGGTAGTGCCTGCCAAGCGCGCCCGCGCGGTCGCCAGCTTGGGAAAGGTGTCGGTGGTCATAATCGCCTGCGCCGCCGCGCGGTAGGCGTCGGGCGCCGCCGCAACGACGAGTTTGTCCATCGCGCCGGCAAACAGTCCCGCCTCGAGCGGCTCGCCGATTACGCCGGTCGAGGCGAGAAATACCTCGTCCGATTTGCAGCCGGCGGCCTTGGCGGCGAGCTTCGCGGTGAACGCGCAGGCCGCACGCCCGCTGTTGCCGGTAAAGGCGTTGGCGTTGCCGGAATTGACGACGAGCACGCGCGCGGATCCCCCTTTGATGCGGGCGCGGCACCATTCGACCGGGGCCGACGGGCATTTGGACCGCGTGAACACGCCGGCGACGCTCGTACCCGCGTCGAACGCGGCGAGCATGACATCGGTGCGGCCCCGATAACGGATGCCGACGGCTGCCGTCGAAAGCCGTATGCCGGCGATCGGCGGCAGGTCGGGAAACGATTTGGGCGCCAGCGGGGAAGTGTTGGAAGACATGATAACGAGTCCGGCTAATAATCAACCCTGCTCATTGCTGGGTAATGTCTCAGCTTAAATCAAGGGCGTCCTTTTCCGCTCGAACGCTCGGTGCCGTCGATCGCAACGGCCACAAGGCGCTTTGTCTGACCGCCTTAAATTCAACCGACACCACCCATTGCTGCGAGAGCGCCAGCCCAGCACCTTCGACCCCGCTTTCGCCAAGGCGGGCAGAACGCACACAGCCATCATCGGGATTTTCGGACAGCAACTTCGTCGTGCGCAGAGAGCCCGCGCATCCATGCGGCGATCCCGCGTTCGGTAAAGCGCCACGGGTTGCCGGGTCAAGCCCGGCAACCGCGAATCGCAAGATTTTCGCGACTACTTCTTGACCGGTGCGGCGGGATCGAGCTTGGCCGGCGCGGCGGGATCGAGCTTGGCCGGCGCGGCGGGATCGAGCGAAGGCTTTGATGCGGCGGGCTTGTCGAAGCGCTCGATCTTGGCGGAGCCCCGCAACTTCTCCACCAGCGCCGCCTGCGCGCGATGGGCGACATAGGCCTCGATCTGACCCTTGACCTCGTCGAAAGTCGGCCGCGGCTTCACCCGCCTGTCCTCGACCTGGATGATATGCCAGCCGAACTGTGTCTTGACGGGGTCGGAAAACTGCCCCTTGTGGAGCTTGAAGGCGGCGGCGGCGAATTCGGGCACCATCTGGTCCTTGGTGAACCAGCCGAGCTCGCCGCCCTGGGCGGCGGCCGGATCTTTCGATTTTTCTTTCGCCAGCGTCGCGAAATGGGCGCCGTTCTTGAGCTCCGCAACGATCTCCTTCGCTTCCTTCTCAGTTGGCACCAGGATATGGCGCGCGCGCACCTCTTCCTGGTCCGGCATCTGCTTCACGACCTGGTCATAGACCTTGTGCAGTTCGGCATCGGACGAAGCCGCGCGGCCGGCGTCCTGCAAGAGCGCTTCCATCAACACTCGGTTGTGGTTGAAAGTGAGCCGCCGTTTGACGTCGGGACGATCGGGCAGCTTCTGCTGCTCGGCGGCCTGAGAGAGCACCACCACATCCGTCAGATAGGTGATGAGGTACTCGCGCTTGCGCTCCGGCGACACGGCGGGCATGTTGCCGCCGATTTCCTCCTCGGCAAGAGCGAGGTCGCTTTCGTGGATGTCGACGCCGTTGGCGCGGGCCACCACCGGGTCGGAGCCCGCCGCGTAAAGGGCGCCGATCGGCGTGGCGAGAAAGCCGGCAACGGCGAGCGCGCCGAATGCGCGCAGAGCGAGCGGGCGGGAGGAAGTCATGGGTCCAATCCTTCGGGCAACGAATCAATCGCCTCTTTGAAGCACAGTTTGGCGCGGACACTCGCCCAATCGGCCCCGCTTGGCAATGAAAGAATGAAGTCGCTGCCTAACGAGCGCGTGAAGGAACTCGCCGCATTGACAAGAAAACCACCCCCTCCTATGTGTCGCTTGGGGTCCGGGCGCCCTCTTCGCCACGGGTTTCGGCGTGCAGATGGTCCGAATAGCACCGCATTTTCTGCAGGTTGGACTTTAACGCCGACCGCGAGGAATTCCAAAGAACGTGATCCCGAAAGGTGGGACTCGGCTTTTCGGAAAGCGTCATGCCCAATTCTGATGCTCGATCGTTTAGACCGGCGGTGCAGCCTCAGCTTGGAAGGATGATGCGATGATCGGCGCTGTGGCCCGCAAGCTGTTTGGATCCGCCAACGACCGGCGCATCCGCTCCTACCGACCGCGCGTCGAGGCCGTCAATGCGTTGGAAAAAGAGCTGGAGCCGCTCTCCGACGAGGCGTTGCGCGCGCGCACGGAAGAGTTCAGGCAGCAGCTCGCCGCCGGCAAGACACTCGACGACATCCTGGTGCCGGCCTTCGCCACCGTGCGCGAAGCCTCAAAACGCACGCTCGTCCAGCGCCATTTCGACGTGCAGCTCATTGGCGGCATGGTGCTGCACGAGGGCAAGATTTCGGAAATGAAGACCGGCGAAGGCAAGACGCTGGTCGCCACGCTTCCGGTTTATCTGAATGCGCTCGCCGGCCGCGGCGTTCATGTCGTTACCGTCAACGATTATCTCGCCAAGCGCGACGCCGAGTGGATGGGACAGATCTACCGGTTCCTCGGCCTCACCGTGGGCGTGATCGTGCACGGACTCGACGATGCCGAGCGCAAGCTTCAATACGCCTGCGACGTCACCTACGGCACCAACAACGAGCTGGGTTTCGATTATCTGCGCGACAACATGAAATATCGCCTTGACGACATGGTGCAGCGCGGCCACGCCTACGCCATCGTCGACGAGGTCGACTCGATCCTGATAGACGAGGCGCGCACGCCGCTCATTATTTCCGGCCCGCTCGAGGATCGCTCGGAGTTTTACAACACGGTCGACACCTACATTCCCAGGCTCGACAAGGCCGACTACGAGGTCGACGAAAAGCAGCGCACCGTCACGCTCACCGAACAGGGCATGGAAAGGATGGAGCAATGGCTGCGCGAGGCGGACCTGCTCAAGTCCCGATCGCTCTACGACGTCGAGAACGTCTCCGTCGTGCACCATGTCAACCAGGCGCTCCGTGCGCACAAGCTGTTCCAGCGCGACAAGGACTACATCGTACGCAACGGCGAGGTCGTCATCATCGACGAGTTCACCGGCCGCATGATGCCGGGCCGGCGCTATTCGGAGGGGCTGCACCAGGCGCTCGAGGCCAAGGAACGCCAGCCGATCCAGCCGGAAAACCAGACGCTCGCCTCGATCACGTTTCAGAACTATTTCCGCATGTACGAGAAGCTTGCCGGCATGACCGGCACGGCGGTTACCGAGGCCGACGAGTTCCAGGACATTTACGGGCTCGAAGTTCTGGAAATTCCCACCAACATGCCGATGATCCGCATCGACGACGATGACGAGGTCTACCGCAAGGCAGCGGAGAAATTCCGCGCCATCCGCGCGTTGATCGAAGACTGCAAGGCGCGCGGCCAGCCGGTCTTGGTCGGCACGACGTCGATCGAGAAATCCGAGCAGCTCGCCGAAATGCTGCGCCGGCAAGGCTGGGAGCAGCACGATTTTGCCGACCCCAACGCCTTCTCGGCGCTCTATTCAGGCGACGAGGGCGCCTCGAAGGCGAAAGTCTTCGCCATCCTCAATGCCCGCTATCACGAGCAGGAGGCCTATATCGTCGCCCAGGCCGGCGTTCCCGGCGCCATCACCATCGCCACCAACATGGCCGGCCGCGGCACCGATATCCAGCTCGGCGGCAATGCCGACATGCGTATCCGCCAGGAGCTGGCCGACATCGAGGACATGCGCGAGCGCGAACGCAGCCCGCGGGCCCGGGAAATCCGGGCGCAAGTCGCGCGCCTGAAGGACAAGGCGCTGGCCGCCGGCGGGCTCTATGTGCTGGGCACCGAGCGTCACGAGAGCCGCCGCATCGACAATCAGCTGCGCGGCCGCTCCGGACGCCAGGGCGACCCCGGCCATTCGAAATTCTTTCTCTCGCTCGAAGACGATTTGATGCGCATCTTCGGCACCGACAAGCTCGACGGTATGCTGCAAAAGCTCGGGCTCAAGGAGAACGAGGCGATCGTCCATCCGTGGATCAACAAGGCGCTGGAAAAGGCGCAGCAAAAGGTCGAGGCACGCAACTTCGATATTCGAAAGAACATCCTCAAATACGACGACGTGATGAACGATCAGCGCAAGGTCATCTTCGACCAGCGCGTCGAATGGATGAAGGAGGAGAATTTGGCGGAGGTCGTCGCCGATATGCGGCATACGGTGATCGACGACCTCGTCGCCAAGCACGTGCCGGAGAACGCCTATCCGGAGCAATGGGACACCATCGGTCTCAAGGAAGAGCTTACACGCGTGCTCGACCTCGAGCTGCCGGTCGTCGAATGGGCCAAAGAGGAAGGCATCGCCGACGAGGAGATCTTCGCCCGGGTCGAGCGCCGCGCCGACGAGCACATGGCGTCAAAGGTGGCGCAGTGGGGCTCCGACGTTATCCGCTATATCGAGAAATCGATCCTGCTGCAGTCGCTCGACCATCTCTGGCGCGAGCACCTGATCATGCTCTACATTCTGCGCCAGGTGATTGGGCTGCGCGGCTATGGGCAGCGCGACCCGCTCAACGAGTACAAGGCCGAGGCCTTCGGCTTGTTCGAAGCGATGAGCCAGAACCTGCGCGAGGCGGTGACGGCGCAATTGATGCGGGTCGAGATCATGGCGGCGCCGCCTGAGGAGGAACAGGCCGCGCTGCCGCTGATGGAGGCGCACAAGATCGATCCGCTGACCGGCGAGGACGAAATGGCGCTGGCGCTTGCCGGCGCCGAAACGCTTGCGCGTCACGGCATTGGCTCCGCCGTCGGTGGCGGCGCAATGGCCGCGGCGCGCAAAGCCGAGGCGCCGACCCGCGACCCGGACGACCCCACGACCTGGGGCAAAGTCGGCCGCAACGCACCCTGCCCCTGCGGCTCAGGCAAGAAGTTCAAGCACTGCCACGGCCGATACGTTTAGGCGGAAATCGGAAGTCAGAAGCCAGAAAACTTCCGACTTCTGATTTCAGACTTCTGATTTCAGATCAGTGGACCGCTGCCCATCGGCCGGCGAAGCTGCTGGCGGGTACCACGGGCTGGGCACCATTGATGAGCGCGTCGCCGTTGGCTACGGTCGGCGCAGCCGCATTGGTGTCCTGCTGGGGCTGGACCGACTTTACGCGATCGGCTTCCCGCGGTTCGCTGCGGTGCCAGGCCGGCTGGTGCGAAGCCGACTTGGGCGAGGCCTGCCTGAGCTCGGACCTGTTCGGTTCGGTCTTGCGTCTCGACCGCAAGGCGACAGCGACTGTCTTGCGATGCGCGGCGGGCTCGGATCGCCGCGTTGCGGTCGCCGTCGCGGTTATCTCCGGAGCGTTTGGCTGCTCGGCGCTATTGCGCTTCGAGGAGAACAGCCAGCCAAAGAGGCTCCCACTACGGTCGCGCTCATGCGACATCGGCTCCGCCGCCGCAACCCGGGTCTGCGGGGCCACCGATTTATTAGCCGCGATCGTTGCCGCCTCCTTGGGCGGAATGACCCGCGCCGGCGGAATGCGGCCGCCGGCCTGGGCGAGGAAGACCCTGTTCATGCCGCCGTCGAGTCCGCTCCAGATCGGCGCGACCGGGAAATGCTCACTGACCAATTGCGCAAATTTGGCGTCGTCGCCGCGCTGCTTTTGCAACGCCAATGCGGCGATTTCCGGCGCCACAATGTAGCGCGGGCAGCGGCCGTTCGGATTGAAGACCAGCGGTTTCTTGGATCCCGGCGGCGGCAGCGGGTCGAACACGTAGCGCCGCTCGCACACCTCGACCTTGGGCTCCAGATGCGTCACCTCGAAATGGTCATTGCCCACCTTGAGCATGCGCCAGAACGGCAGGTGCGGGTTGGTGCGGTGCCGCGCCAGGCTCGCCGGCGTCATGCGGAACGGATAGGCCTGGATCTGAAAGGATTTCTGGCCGCCCAGGAATGCTTCGTGAGCCAGCGAATAGACTTCGCCGATCTCCTCGTTGGTCATGGCGTAACAGCCGCGCGACGAACAGTCGCCATGGATCATGATAAAGGCGCCGTGGCGATCGTTCGCCCGGTCATAGGCGTTGGGAAAGCCCATATTGATCGCCAGGTAATAACTTGAATTCGGATTCATCAAAGCGGGCGTGATGGGATAGAAGCCCTCAGGCGCTTGCCGGTCACCCTCCTTGATCTTCGGTCCCAAATCGCCCGACCAGCGGCAGATTGGATACACCTTGAGCAACTGGAAATGGCCGGTGGTATCCTGCTTCCACACTTCGAGCTCCGATTCCTCCTTGAAGATGCGGACGAGAATCGGCGAGTCCTTGGGCATGTTCTTCTTCTTGAGCAGCGCCAGCATCTGCGGCGACAGCTCTTTCATCGCCTGGGTGGGCATCTGATAGCCGTCCGCGCCAAAGCAGCCGGCAAGCGCCAGCGTGCCGGCAAGCACCGCCAACGCCATCATCGCGCGGACCGGGCGGGCGCGGATCAAAATCGATACTCCCCGACGAATGGACAATCCCCGTGCCATCGCTGCCTTCAATGGTTATCCTTAAGCGATGGCTTTCGCAAGGCAGGACATATGTTGGCGCGCCGGGCGGCCATGCCGCCGCTGAATGAACGGTAAATTTTCGAGTAATTTGACGATTCGGCGAGCCATTTGACGAGCATGTCGGCAACAAGAGCTCGGGCCACAGTAAAGCAAATCAGCCGAGCGCGCGCCCGATCGCCAGGAACTTCTCGCGCCGCAACCGCATCACGGTCGCCGGGTCGAGGCCCCGGAGTTCGGCAAGGGCCTGGGCGATCGCCTCTCCGGCCGCCAATATGGCGGCGGCCGGATCCCGGTGAGCGCCGCCGCTTGGCTCCGGCACGATGGCATCGATGACTCCCAATCGCAGGAGGTCTTGCGCCGTGATTTTCATGTTGGAGGCCGCCTCCTGCGCCTTCGTGGTGTCGCGCCAGAGAATCGAGGCCGCGCCTTCCGGCGAAATCACGCTGTAGATGGCGTGCTCGAGCATGAGCACGCGGTTGGCGGTAGCTACCGCGATGGCGCCGCCGGAGCCGCCTTCGCCAACGATCGCTGCGACGTTGGGCACGCCGATCCGCAGGCAGGCTTCCGTCGAGCGCGCGATCGCCTCGGCTTGGCCGCGCTCCTCGGCGCCGATGCCAGGATAGGCCCCCGCGGTATCGATCAGCGCGATGACCGGAATTGCGAAATGATCGGCCATGTCCAACAGCCGCGCCGCCTTGCGGTAGCCCTCGGGTCGCGCCATGCCGAAGTTGTGCCTGAGCCGGCTGTCCGTGTCGGAGCCCTTTTCTTGGCCGATGACGCAGACGCTCTCCCCGCGAAAGCGGCCGAAACCGCCGACTATGGCGGCGTCCTCGCCGTATTTGCGGTCGCCGGCAAGCGGCACGAAATCGGTGATCAGCTTGGCCACGTAATCGAGACAGTGCGGCCGCTGCGGATGGCGCGCCACTTGCGCCTTCTGCCAAGGCGTCAAATCGGCGTAGAGTTCCTTGAGCGCCTGCGCCGCCTTGACCTCGATGCGGCCGATCTCCTCGCCGATGGCGATCGCGTCGCCCCCGACCTCGAGCGCGCGCAGCTCTTCGATCTTGGCCTCGAGCTCGGCCACCGGTTTTTCAAAGTCGAGGTAAGAGCGCATCACGCAAGCAACATAAGCATCAACGGGATCAACAGCGGCGCCTTAGGCGCGGCAAACTCGCCCGCGGCGCGCGGAGAAGTCAAGCAATTGGTGGCGAAAAACAAACGCCTGCACGCGCCTATCCGCCTTGCAGACGGCGAAGCTCCTCTTCGACGACCGTCTTCAATGGTTCCAAGCCTTCCTTGAGCGTCCGCCACAGAATCTTCTCCAGCACGTCTTCGCAAGCATGCCGGTAAATGCTCCCCGCACCGGCAATATCCGTCCAGGGGATCGGTGAGTGGCGCTCCTTCAACTGCCTGGGCAATCTTCGCGACGCTTCGGAGATGATCTCGAAGCAGCGGGTGATCGCATAGACCGTACGCAGGTCGGCGCAAAAGACTTCGTAATTCATGCCTTCTGCGAAGATAGTCGCAAGCTGAATGTTGTGGAGAATATCGCTTAGCGAGTCGATCGGCGATCTAGAACGCGTAGACGGCATCGGCTGAAACCGGGCCGCGTAGATGCGGCTTCAGTGCATCTTTGTTCACCACGTCAACCCGACCGCTGAACAGCTCGGCAACGTGGCGCTTGAGTCCCGCATAGGCGAAAATGTCCAGGCTCAACTTAGGATCGAATTCAATCAAGATATCGAGATCGCTCCTCGGACCGGCCTCGCCGCGCGCAACCGAGCCAAACAGGGCAGCATGGACGATGCCGCGCGCACGCAGATCGTCCTGGTGCCGACGGAGTGTTCTGATGGCGTCGCGTCTGTTCATGTGCATCTGGATTCGAGCCTAAACCTTCCGCCCTAGAAAATCATCCGGTACGAAACTTCCGTTCCGTTCTTGCCCTTGATGTACACTTGGTTGCCGCCTTCGGCTTCCTTGATCAGCGCTTCGTAGAGGCGGAGCGAGTTCTTGATGACCTCGGCGTAGGACGAGGCTTCGGTTTTCTCCCGCAACGCCTTCAGGCGCTCCATCGAGCTTTCCGGGAGTTCAAGCTGTACTCGGGTAGTCTTCTTTTCCATTCGTTCCAGTGCCTCGGAAGTAGTAGCCGATAATGCATCCCAAAGGCGCGGCGACGACCGCCCACAGGGTTTGGAGAATCTGAAAGTCTCCGCGGTACGCACAGAGCACCGCGCGTCATGCGTAGCCTCAGTCCGCGTGCCAACACAGACCGACCTAAATTATTTGAAACATCCCGATAATCATAAGTCAATCAAAATTTGATGTATAATGTTCTATTCTTCCCCAAGCGGGTGCAGATCGCGCACGAGGCTCTTGAGACGTTCTTCCAGCACGTGGGTATAAATCTGCGTGGTCGAAATATCGGCGTGGCCGAGCAGCGTCTGCACCACGCGCAAGTCGGCGCCATTGTGCAGCAGGTGGCTGGCGAAGGCGTGGCGGAGCACGTGCGGGCTGACCTGCGCCGCGCGCAGCCCTGCGGCGGCGGCCAGCGCCTTGAGCTCGCGGGCGAAATGCTGGCGCGTGAGATGACCGCTGCCGCCGGTGGAGGGAAACAGCCACTTCGATTCGGCGCCCGCAACCTTATCGCCGCGACACAGCGCCAGAAGGGCGTTGTATTCGGCCATTGCGCGCCTGGCAGCATCGTTGAGCGGAACCAGGCGCTCCTTGTTGCCCTTGCCGCGCACGATGATGATGCGGGCATCGCGGCGAGCGGCGGAGGCGGGAAGCGCAATGAGTTCGGAGACGCGCAGGCCGGTCGCGTAGAGCAGCTCGACGAGGCAGGCGAGCCGCGCCGCGCGCAGGCGTACCGGCAAAGCGGCCGCAGGATTGCACGCCGCCGCGGCGCGCAGCAGGCGATCGACCTCGCTGATCGTGAGCGTCTTGGGCAGTGGGCGGACACGCTTGGGCCCTTCGAGCACGGCCGCGGGGTCGTCCTTGCGCTCTTCTTCGGCATAAAGGAAGCGGTAGAGCTGGCGCAACGCCGAAAGACGCCGGGCGACCGTTGCCGGGCGCAATCCGCGCCGCGCCAGCGTCCTGAGATAGGCGCGCAAATCCTCGGTCGCCGCCGTGGTGATGGAACGGCCCGCATCCGCGAGAAATGCGGCAACATCGGCAAGGTCGCGGCGATAGGCCGACAGCGTGTTCCTCTCCGCCCCGCGTTCGGCCGCCAGCATATCGAGAAAAAGCGCAACCAGCCGCTCGTCGCCGCCGGCTGCCGTATACGCTTTCCCGCGGACCGCCTTGCGAGCCATTTCCGGAGCGCCTTCAGCGATTCTTGAAGAACTTGCTGGGCGGGATCGAAACCGTGATCTCGCGTGGTTGCGGTTGTACGAGATGCGCCAAGGAATATAGACCGCCATAGACCGCGGCGCACAATAGCGCGATGACGGCAAGAAGCCGCAGCAGGCTCGGCATCTTACGCGCTCGCGCTCACCCGTTGATGGCGGCAAAAGGGAGCGGATAGAATCATGTTCTCCCCCGGCAACGCATCGTGCCGGCCGGACGACAATGGGTCGGGCGGCGCTGTGCGTGATCTCCTTGGGGCATGGACAGGTGCGGGCTTTCGACGGCAGTTTGGATAATACATGATTGATATTGCGCTCCAAAATGACGCCAATGCGGCGGGTTCGGTGGCCTTTGTGTTGTCCCGGTTGAGGGGGCGCTCGATCGTGCTTGTTGGTATGATGGGGGCGGGAAAGTCCTCCGTCGGCCGCCGGCTCGCGGCGCGCCTGCATATCCCCTTCGTCGATGCCGACACCGAGATCGAGAAAGCCGCCGGCATGAGCATTGCCGACATTTTCGCCCGCCATGGCGAGGCGGATTTCCGAGGCGGCGAGGCGCGGGTGATCGCGCGCCTGCTCGAAACCGGTCCGCAGGTGCTGGCTACCGGCGGCGGCGCCTTCATGAACCCGGCCACGCGCGCCGCCGTCGCCGCCAAGGGCGTTTCCGTCTGGCTCCGCGCCGACTTGGACGTGCTGATGCGGCGGACATCAAAGCGCAGGAGCGAACGACCGTTGTTGCTGACCGACGACCCGGCCGTCACGCTGCGCCGCTTGTTGGCGGAGCGCGAGCCGATCTATGCGCAGGCGGACCTCACGGTGCATTCGCGCGACGTGGCCCACGATGCGATCGTCACCGACATCCTGACTGCGCTCGCTTCGCTTCTGCGGTCGCGCGATTCGCCCGAGCCCAAGGCTTGCCCATGACGGCTCCCCTTCGCACCGATCCCTCGACCGTAACGGTCGCGCTCGGTGCGCGCAGCTACGATATCGTCATCGGGCGCGGGCTGATCGCTTCTCTCGGAGCACGCATTGCCGCCCTGCGGCCCGCCGCCAAGGTCGCCATCGTCGCCGACGAGAACGTCGCCCGTTACCACCTCGCCGCCGCTGAAGCGGCGCTGGCCGATGCCGGCATCGCAGCAAATCGCATCGTTGTTCCCGCCGGTGAGGGATCGAAAAGCTTTGGCATGTTCGAGCACGTCTGCGAGGCCATCATCAGTGCGCGCATCGAGCGCGGCGACCTCGTCATTGCACTCGGCGGCGGCGTGGTCGGCGACCTCGCCGGCTTCGCTGCCGCCGTGGTGCGGCGGGGGACCGATTACCTGCAGGTGCCGACGACGCTCTTGGCGCAGGTCGATTCCTCGGTCGGCGGCAAGACCGCAATCGATTCCACTCATGGCAAGAACCTCATCGGCGCCTTTCATCAGCCGATCCTGGTCGTTGCCGACACCGCCACACTCGATACGCTGCCGGAGCGCCAATTCCGCGCCGGCTACGCTGAAGTTGTCAAATACGGCCTGCTGGGCGACGCCGCCTTCTTTACCTGGCTCGAGGCGAACTGGCGCGCCGTCTATGCCGGCGGCCCGGCGCGCGAACACGCCATTTGCGTGAGCTGTCGTGCCAAGGCGGCGATCGTGCAGCGCGACGAACGCGAGAGCGGCGAGCGGGCCCTGCTCAATCTCGGTCACACCTTCGGCCACGCGCTGGAAGCGGCGTGCGGCTTCTCCGACCGGCTGCTGCACGGCGAGGCGGTCGCCGCCGGCATGGCGCTCGCCTTCGGCTTTTCGGCGCGCCAAGGGCTGATACCCGCGACCGAAGCGGAGCGCGCCATTCGCCACTTGGCGCAGGTCGGGCTGCCGACCGGCCTGCAGGACATCGCGGGCGAGCTGCCGACGGTCAATCGGCTGCTGGAACTGATGGCGCAGGACAAGAAAGTCATGCGCGGAATGCCTACATTTATCCTTGCGCGCGGCATCGGCGCCGCTTTCGTCGCGCGCGGCGTCGAGGCCGATGACGTGCGTATTTTTCTCGGCGAGAAGCTAGCTGGGCGATGACTATCTTCGACTGGCTGACCGTTGTGGCGGTCGTGATCTTCCTCTTGATATCAGCGTTCTACGCCGCCAGCGAGACGGCGCTGACCGCCTCCTCCCGCGCCGCCATGACGCGACTGGAGAAGCAGGGCAAGCGCGGCGCCGGCATCGTCAACCGGCTGCTCGCCAAGCGCGAGCGATTGCTCGGAGCGATCTTGTTTGCCAACAACCTAACCAACATCGCCGCCTCGACGCTCGCCACCGGCCTCCTGCTGGCCTTCTTCGGCCGCGTCGGCGTGCTCTATGCGACGCTGGCGATGACCGTTCTCATCTTCGTCCTTGCCGAAGTGCTGCCGAAGACCGCCGCGTTCAACATGCCCGATCGCGTGGCGCTCGCGGTCGCCTCGCCGATCGAATGGACGGTGCGCCTATTCGCGCCGATCCTGCGCGCGGTCGAATGGCTGGTGCGGCTCATCCTGCGCGGTGTCGGCCTCCCGGTCGGCAAAATCCACTCGATCCTTTCGCCGCGCGAGGAGTTGCGCGGCGCCGTCGATCTCTTGCATCGCGCCGGCGTCGTGGAGAAGCTCGACCGCGACATGATGGGCGGCGTGCTCGATCTGCGGGAACTCACCGTCTCCGACGTGATGGTCCATCGCACCAAGATGGTGATGATCAATGCCGACGATTCGCCGCGCGAGATCGTCGATGCCGTGCTCGCCGCCGCGGTAAGCCGGCTGCCGGTGTGGCGCGACTCGCCGGACAACATCCTCGGCGTGCTGCACGCCAAGGACCTTTCGCGCGCTCTGCATGCGGCCGGCGGCAATGCCGACAAGGTCGATGTCGTGGCGCTGGCGGCGCCGCCGTGGTTCGTGCCGGATACCCGGCCGCTCTACGACCAGTTCAAGGCGTTCCGCGACCGCAAAATGCCGTTTGCCCTCGTCGTCGACGAATACGGCGAACTCGAGGGACTGGTGACGGTCAAGGACATCGTCGCCGAGATCGTTGGCGATATTTCCAACGAGCACGAGATTGCGCTTCCCGGCGTTCTCGTGCTGCCCGACGGTTCGGTCAACGTCGACGGCGCGGTGCCGGTACGTGATCTCAACCGGGCGATGGACTGGAACATCCCCGAAGAGGCGACGACCATCGCCGGCGTCGTCATCCACGAAGCGCGCTCGATCCCGGAACCGGGCCAGAGCTTTACCTTCCACGGCTTCCGCTTTCACGTCCTGCGCAAGACCCGCAACCGCATTACCGCGCTGCGGGTGACGCCACTCGCGCGCAAGGCGACGACAAAGGCGGGCTAAGGTGAACACTCCACCGCCTAAAGGCGGTGGCTTCGGATTACGGCTTAAAGCCGGATTTGGTCCGCCATCCGGCGGACTTAGGTCACATCCCACATATGTTGGCCCCAGTAGCGCTTGCGGAGAATGCC
>JAKAPE010000278.1 GCA_021811945.1 Pseudomonadota bacterium
GCACTTGTTCGATTTTCCTAATTTGCCTGAAATTCCAAGAGGTTTGCGAGCACTTTTAGGGCCGCAACTCACGGATTTAGGATGAATCCTATCCATATGCTCGGTTTCACCAAATCGATGAACTAGTGTGGTGGATTTGACGCTCCGATCATCATTGCGGCAAGTCGTCATCGGAGCGTCAAATCCAAAACCACACTAGATTCATAAAGTTGCTAGTGTCCCTTTGCTTCCGACGTTCGTAATAGGGCATGCGGCAAAGTGATACGAACGTCGGAAGCGGGACACTAGATCAACACCGCGTTCCGCGTGCACCACAGCACCGGCGATCTCGATCCTGATCGAGCCGCCTCTGTCAGCCTGGTCACCCGCCGGCCCGTCCCCGGCCGTCACGACCGGAACAAACATCGGGCTCTCGTCGCTCGGCAGAACCAGTCGACCCGCTCGCGCCACTTTGCGCCATGCAAATAGATGCTGTGGGCTGATGTCATGCCGACGCGCGACTTCGCTGACAATTGCACCAGGCGCGTACGATTCCGCGACAATCCCAGCCTTCTCCTCGTCACGCCAGCGGCGGCGCCGCCCCACCCCCACGCGAATATCAACACGGCTGTGTCGATCACAAGCGTCAACCATATGGTCAACCATAGATGCGAACCGATTTGGAAGGTCGGTTCGCATCTTCCAGCTCAGCCTACGCGGTGCAAGGTGGGGCCAGAGGACCGCTTACTGTTCACTTTCGTTTTGAACATATAGACAGCCAGATGCAGACCCGAAGTAGCTGAATTGAGGAAATGCGCGTGAGCCAAGTTACTATATTCGCACCACGCCTTTTCAAACTCCACGGTCTTGAAGCCCAGACCAGTCTACCCCTTCTCAAGGCACTCCTGTATTTCGCAGAGGCACTCTTGGGCGGACTCTTGGGCGGAAGGTCGGCGTAAACAACTGTATAGGCATCTTGGTCATCGTAAGCTCATGCCGTTACAACATCATGGCGTTGGAGGTTAGTAGATCGTATCGGCGAGCTCCGTCGACGCGAGTGTTTCATTGGCGATGCGTCTGAGACGCTCGCCGTAGCCGGACTTGCGAAGCGGCTCCGCGAGCGAGAGCAGTTGCGCGCGGTCGATTAAGCCCATCCGATAGGCCACCTCCTCAACGCTGGCAATGCTCATGCCCTGGCGGTGCTGGATGGTGCGCACGAAGTCGGAGGCCTCGACGAGCGAGTCGTGCGTGCCGGTATCGAGCCAGGCGAAACCACGGCCGAGCCGCTCGACATGCAGCTCCTTCAAGGCAAGATACCGGAGGTTGACCTCGGTGATCTCCAGCTCGCCGCGCGCGGAGGGCGCAAGGTTCGCGGCGAAGTCGAGCACCCGGCTGTCGTAGAAATAGAGCCCGGTCACCGCCCAGTTGGAGCGGGGACGGTTGGGTTTCTCTTCCAGCGAGCAGACGCGGCCGTTGCCGTCGAACTCAACCACGCCATAGCGCTCCGGGTCGCGCACCTGGTACGCAAACACGGTGGCGCCGTTCTCGCGCGCCGCGGCCCCCTGCAATACTTCCGTCAAGCCATGCCCGAAGAACAGGTTATCGCCCAGCACGAGGGCGCAGCGCTCGCCACCGACAAAATTGCGGCCGACGATGAAGGCATCGGCGAGGCCTCGCGGCGCGTCCTGGACCGCATAGTCGAGCGCGAGGCCCCATTGCCGGCCATCGCCGAGAACGCGCGTGAACTGCGGCTGATCCTGCGGCGTGGTGATGACCAGGATGTCGCGGATGCCGGCGAGCATCAGCGTGCTGAGCGGATAATAGATCATCGGCTTGTCGTAGACCGGCAGAAGCTGCTTGGAGACCGCGAGCGTCACCGGGTGCAGCCGCGTGCCGGCCCCGCCCGCAAGGATGATGCCCTTCATGACGCGGTCCTCAATGCCGTATGCGCTTCGGCGGGGCCGAGCAGCGTGTCGAGCGTCTCGGACAAGCCCTCAGCCCATGGACGCGGCTCAATGCCGTAGACCTGCGTGCTGCGGGCGGTATCGAGCGTGGAGTTTGCCGGCCGCCGCGCCGGCGTCGGATAGGCGCTGGTCGAGATCGCTTTCAGTCGTCGCGGGGCCGTATGGCCGCGCAGCGCCGCTTGGCGAAAAATCTCGCAGGCAAAACCGTGCCAAGTGGTCGGGCCAGCCCCCGCGAAGTGTAACGTTCCGAAACCGTCGCGCTTGCCCTCGATGAGCGCCGATGTGACCCGCACGATTGCACTGGCGATGTCGTGCGCCGCCGAAGGGCAGCCGCGCTGATCATCGACGATGCTCAGCTCTGTCCGTTCGGCGGCGAGGCGCAACATCGTCTTCACGAAGTTGCTCCCGGTAGCCGAGAACACCCATGACGTGCGCATGATCACATGGGCGTCGAGCTGTGCGCGCACGGCGGCTTCCCCTTCCGCTTTGCTCGCGCCGTAGATGGAGAGGGGATTGACGGGGTCGTCCTCGCTGTAAGGTTCGGTCTTGGTGCCGTCGAATACGTAATCGGTGGAGAGGTGGATCAGGGGAATCCCGGCCTCGGCGCAGGCCGCGGCCAAGGCGGCCGGTCCGTCCCGGTTCACCGCGAAAGCCATGTCCGGCTCGGCCTCGGCGCGATCAACCGCGGTGAAGGCCGCGGCATTCACGACCGCCCCCCAACGGCCGCCAGCAATGACGTTCGCCACCGAGGATGGCTGACAAAGGTCAATCGACTCGCGCCCCTGCACCTCGACGCTCAGTCGCGGCCAGACGGCGTTCGCGAGCGCCTGAGCCACTTGGCCGGAGCGTCCGACGACAAGAATTTTCAGCGTCTGTGCCATCAGACCGATTCCAGGCGGGCAGCCGTAGCGAGACCGCACGTGCCGAGGCGCTCTCCGCGGTAAACACCGGAGCGGATTCGCTCCCACCAGGAGCGGTTCTCCAGGTACCAGGCGACTGTGCGCCGGAGCCCAGATGCGAAGTTCTCGCGCGGACTCCAGCCGAGCTCCTGCTTGATCTTTTTCGCGTCGATGGCGTAGCGCAAATCGTGGCCGGGGCGGTCGGCTACAAAATCGATCAAGTCGGCATGAGGATGCGATTTCGGCGCCATCTCGTCCATCAGCGCACAGATGGCGCGCACCACGTCGATGTTGCGCATCTGCGCACCGCCGCCGACGTTATAGGTTTCGCCTGGACGGCCCTCGCGCAGGATCAGCATGAGCGCGGCGACATGATCCTCCACGTAAAGCCAGTCGCGCACGTTCTCGCCACGGCCGTAAACCGGCAGCGGGCGGCCCTCCAGGGCGTTGAGGATGGTAAGCGGGATCAGCTTTTCGGGAAACTGGTAGGGTCCGTAGTTGTTCGAGCAATTGCTGATCATCGCGGGCAAGCCGTAGGTGCGTTGCCACGCACGAACCAGATGGTCGGAGGCCGCCTTACTTGCCGCGTAGGGTGAGTTAGGCGCATAGGCCGAGCGCTCGCTGAAGGCTCCGCTCGACCCGAGCGTGCCGTAGACCTCGTCCGTCGAAACGTGAAGGAAGCGAAACCGTGTTCGCCGACTGCCTTCCAGCTCGCTCCAGTAGCGTCTGGCTGTTTCAAGGAGGACGTAGGTGCCTTGAATGTTGGTGCGAATGAAGTCCGCGGCGCCGTCGATCGAACGATCGACATGGCTTTCCGCCGCCAAGTGCATTACCGCGTCGGGTTTGTGATCACGAAACAGGCGCTCGATCGCCGCCGAATCGCAGATGTCAACCTTCTCAAAGATATAATTGGACGCATTCTCCACGCCGACAAGCGAGTCCGGGTTGCCGGCATAGGTCAGCGCGTCGGCATTCATGACGCTGACGCCACCCTGCGCTGCGAGGTGACGCAACACAGCCGAACCAATGAACCCCGCCCCACCTGTGACGAGCAGATTCATCCGACCGCCCCGCAAGCATGAGCCGTTTTGCGTTCATCGGCGAAGATGTCGGGAAGGTCCTTAAGATGCGGCCAGTGCCGGTCCCAATCGCTCATGATGGCGCTCTCGGCCGGCTCCGGCCAGCCGATGGCGAGATCGGGATCGTTCCACAATAGCCCCCTTTCGTGCTCAGGCGAATAATAATTGCTGACCTTGTAGATGACCTCGGTGTCTGGCTCCAATGTCATGAACCCATGCGCAAAGCCGATCGGCACCAGGATCTGGTTCCATGCCTCCGCCGAGAGGGTGGTACTAACGTGCTTGCCGTAGCTCGGCGAGCCGCGGCGCAAATCGACGGCGACATCGAAGATCGCGCCGCGCGCCACCCGTACAAGTTTGTGTTGCGCCAAGGGAGGGGTCTGGAAATGCAGTCCGCGCACCGTTCCCTTCTCGGCCGAGAGCGAATGGTTGTCCTGCACGAAATCGATATCGATACCGGTCGCGGCAAATGACTGTTTGTTGTAGACCTCGGAGAAGAATCCGCGGTGGTCGCCGAATTTCGCCGGCGTAACAAGCATCACTCCAGCAATGTTGAGGGGGCGGATTTCGATACTCATTCGTGACCTACTCCACCGTTGTCTTCTTCGTTTACTATCCGAAGATACCGCGATCTTTTGCCGGCCGCCCTATCGGGGTCGACGATCTCACAATTTTCCGAAAGCGGCTGCCACTCTCAGAGCAAACGTGCTCATCGGCGTTTGACGACAGAGTCCTGATCGACTGAGGAAGATGACGTTGCGCGGGATCGGACTGGTTCTCACCTCGACGAGCGCGCCGATCATCGCTCCACTTTCCGCCGTCAGAACCTGACGTGCCCAACTAAGGGCGCGGATATTGCGGTCAGTCCATGTCTTGAAGTGCCCCTGGAACAACAGCCGGAGACGTTTGACGCGTGCGCCAAGCGTGTTGTTCGCTCCGCTCTGATTGCTGTGATGCTGCCGGTAGCGAACTTTCGGCTCCAAATCGTAGTAGACGTAACCGCCGCTGCCGCTGACAAGCTGATAAGCCCACCAATCGTGGCTGACGACGTCGTCATCGACGCCGGCTGCACGCAGCAAGTCGCGAGCTGCACTGTTCATGACCATCGTGTTGGCGCCGCCAATGCTCTGCACCAGCGCATTGGCGAAGGACGGCGGGCGAACGAAGGCCGGCGACAGGCCAATGGGCCGCGCCGCCTCATCGACAATGCGGGTGCGACCGCAATACAGCGCTGACCGGCTCTCCGGCACGGACTGGAGTATCGAAACTGCCCGCTCCAGCTTGTCAGGCTCCCAGATGTCGTCTTGATCGCAGAAGGCGTAGTAGTCCGTCCCAGGAGCGCGGCCGATCGCCGTCAGGAAGTTGACGACGCATCCTTGGCGAGGCCCGTCGATGAGAATGACATCGTTGCTGGACGTCGTGGCGAATTTCTCGACGATTTTGCGCGTCTTGTCCGTCGAGCCGTCATCGCTGGCATAAAGCCGCCAGTCGCGATGGGTTTTCCCGGCCAGTGAATCAAGCTGCTCCCTCAGAAACCGCTCGCCCTGGTATGTACCCATAACGATGAGCACGGACTGGTCACTCATGCTACCGATTGCGCCGCGCCGGGTCGTGCGTTCCCGCTCTTTTGTGATCCGGCGCGCCACTTGGGAGGGCAAGACTATTCGCCCCAGAATAGTCGAAACGGCACGCAATCCTTGTCATTTTATCCTTGTCATTTGGCAAGAAAGGGCACCCCCGCACAGACCCTATTAGGCGCTGTCAGGAAATAAGTCATACACTTTATCTCAGACGCGATTGCTTTGGTTTGTCTGGGAAGATCGTGTAGTTCCAATCGCCGTGGAAGGCGTGAAGACGGATATTGACGGCGGCGAGTTGCGCATCGGAGATTCTGACGGCTTTGGGGTATTTTCGCTCGTCGAGCTCGGCGCGCACTTTCAGCCCGGCGTCGGTTGTCGTTGCGGCAATCAGCTGGACGAT
>JAKAPE010000029.1 GCA_021811945.1 Pseudomonadota bacterium
TCGCCAAACTCGCCGCCGTCAGACGCAAGGCAATCTGCGATTTCGGCCAACACCGTCCGAAGCCTCAAGTCTGGATTTTTACACGTGAAGGCGTTCATTGTGGGCACCACGGCTCACGCGCAAACAGATCGGCTGATCAATCGTCTTCGCCGAAGCGCGTGTCGACCAGCGTGGTCAAGGCCTCGACGACTTCGGCGGCTTGCGGGCCGGTCGCCTCTATGATGATCGAGGTGCCGGGTGCGGCCGCGAGCATCATCAGACCCATGATCGAAGTGCCGCCCACGGTTTCGCCGCAACGCATGACGCGCACATCGGCATCGAACTTTTCTACCGTCTGCACGAACTTGGCCGATGCGCGCGCGTGCAATCCCCTCCGGTTGCAGATGGCCAGCGTGCGGACCACGGCACCGTCGCGGAACTCAGGCGTCGGCGTCTCAGGCGGACATTCTTCGCCGTGTTGGGCGGAGCCGCTCATTTTCCGGTCAGCACACGGCTGGCGATGGTGACGTATTTACGTCCGGCCTCCTGCGCGGCTGCCACGGCTTTGGCGAGCGGACATTCACCGCGCACTTTCGCCAGCTTGACCAGCATCGGCAGATTGACGCCGGCAAGCACCTCGACCTTGGGCCGGCTCATGACCGAGATGGCAAGGTTCGACGGCGTACCGCCGAACATGTCCGTGAGGATGGCAACGCCGTCCCCGCTATCGACGCGTTCGACCGCCTCGATGATATCCTTGCGGCGCTCTTCGACGTCGTCATCGGGACCAATGGTTACTACCTCGATCTGACGTTGCGGTCCGACCACATGCTCCAACGCCGCGCGGAACTCGATGGCGAGCCGCCCGTGGGTGACCAGCACAAGCCCTATCATGCCATTTTCCACGCGCGCGTTTTCTGTGCACTGCACGAAAGGGTCCACATCATGACCATCCGAAGCCTCAGTGCAAGAGCCATTTTCTCTGCATTTTGTCTTTTGGTGCATTGCAGCAAGGCAAGGCCCGAGCGAATCTATCGACGCGTCGCTTCGCTTTCCAGTATAGGAGCGTTAGGGTTACCAATCTCCAACCGGCGCCGGTCAAGGCAACCGCCAGCCGAAAAAACTACGGGTCAAGCGGCGAAACCGCATCTTGCCAGCAGTCGGCGACGGCCTCGCCGGAGGAAGTGCGCAGGGCGAGAAGGCTAGACAAGACCCCGGTGCTGTCGGATGCGACAGCAAGCCGCGGTAGAATTATACCAAAAATCTCGACGGTGCGGTTTTCCGCTTGCGGCAACCGCTCAGCGTCCGCCGCGGCGAGATCCACAACGAGTCCGATTGCCGCGCACGGCTCATGCGCCAGCCGAAGGATGCCGATACCGCGTAGCTCGATCAGCCCCGATAGGGGTGGTGCCGGGCGCACGAGCAGCCGGCCGTTCGCGGCCTCAAGACCGACGCGGTCGTCTGCGACGAGCCGCGCGAACGGCAGCGCACCGTAGCGGGCGGCTTCGATCAATTCCAGGGCAAGACGCGACTTTCCGGAACCGGAAGGCCCGCGGATCAGCACCGCGCGCGCTCCGACCAGCACCGCCGAAGCGTGGATGGTTGCGGTCGCCGGCGGCATCAGCCGAACCGCTCGGACTTATCGTGGGGAGCCAACGGGTCCGGCCTGAAGCGGCCGACCAGACGATAAACTCCGGGACGAAGCAATGCCGACCTCATCCTCCGCAAGCCGAGAGTGCAAGCAATGGAAATTGCTTCGCTTCGGCCCACAATGACGCATCAGGCATTGCCTCAGGTCGCCGGCAGGCGGACGATGAAGCGGGCGCCGAGCACTTTCGGCGCGCCATCCGCGCTCGGCGATCCGATCCGATTCTCGACCCCGATGGTGCCGCCATGGGCTTCGACGATTTGCTTGGAGATCGACAGGCCGAGGCCGGAATTCTGGCCAAAGCCCTGCTGCGGTCGGTCGGTATAGAAGCGCTCAAAAATCTTCTCCAGCGCATCGGGTCGCACGCCCGGACCGTCGTCGTCGACGGTGATCTCGATATTGCCCTTCAGTCGCCGGCAGGTCACGCGCACGACGCCGCCCGGCGGCGAGAAGGAGCGCGCATTGCCGATGAGATTGTCGATGACCTGACCTAGGCGCGAATCGTGTCCGGGCACCTGAAAAGCACGCCCGCTGCCGCCTTCGAACTTGAGCGTGACCTTGATGCCATCGTCGCGCTTGACCTCGTTGGCCACCGCGACCAGCGTCGCGAGAAGTTTGGCAAAGTCGACCGGCGCCGCGTCTTGGCGCTGCAGCTCCGCATCGAGCCGACTCGCGTCTGAAATGTCGGAGATCAAGCGATCTAACCGCCTCACGTCGTGCTGGATGATGGAGAGAAGGCGGGCGCGAGCCTCGTCGGCCTTGGCGAGGGGCAACGTCTCTACGGCCGAGCGCAGCGAGGTCAGCGGATTCTTCAATTCGTGGGCGACGTCGGCGGCAAAGCTCTCGATCGCCTCGATGCGGCTGTAGAGCGCGTTGGTCATGTCGCGCAGTGTGCCCGAAAGGTGTCCGATCTCGTCGCGGCGCCGGGTGAAATCGGGAATTTCGACGCGCGAGCGGATGCGTCGGCGCACGCGCTCGGCGGCATCAGCAAGCCGCCGCACCGGCTCGGCGATGGTGCCGGCAAGCAGGATCGAGAGCAGCACCATCACGCCTGCGGAGATCAGGAACACCTTGAGGATGGCAAGCCGCTCGGCCTCCACCATCTCGTCGATCTCGGCGCCCTGCGTAGAAAGCATGAGCGCTCCGCCCACGGTACGAAAGCGCTGCACCGGTATCGCCACCGAGACGATGACGTCGCCGCGGTTGTTGATGCGCACCATGCTTGCATTCTGGCCGGCCAAAGCCCTGGTGACTTCGGGATAGCCTTTGCCGTTATCGGGGCCAAGTTCGCGGTAGAGCGGCAGATCGCCCCGCTCCAGCCAAGTGCGCAGGGCGATGAGGGCGCGTTGGATCAGCCCGGGCTTTTGCGAATTCGGCGGCGGCAGGTCGAAGCGCAGCACGTCGCCGCGACCGAACAAGTTACGGCTGTCGACCAAGAGCACGCCGTCCCGGTCATAGATGCGTGCGCGCGTTTTGGTGGGCGAGACCAGCCGCCGCAAGAGCGGCGCCACGCGCTCCGGGTTGATGGGAAAATCGATGCCATAGAGCGCGTCCTCGGAGGGACCGTAGCTTTGCCCCGGCCGCAGATTGATGAGCTTGTCCGGATCGATGGTGATCGATGAGTCGGACTCGACTGTCGCCGAGGCGGCGATGGCACCGGCGATGATCTCGCCCTGTACCAGGAGGCTCTGGATGCGCGCGTCAATCAGCCCCGCGCGGAATTGCGAGAGATAAGTGATGCCGATCGCGAGCGCAATCAGGCCGGCGAGATTGAGAAAGACGATACGGCGGCTCAGGCTCGACGAGCTCTGGGTAATGAAAAACTGCCAGGAGCGCCGCAACAGATCGCTGAGCTTGCCGAAACCGCGGTGCAATCGGCGCACGTCGAGTCCGTCGAGGTCTTGTTCCTCGATGTCGATCAATGCGCCGGCCCGCGGATTGGCCTTCGCGCTGTCTGCGGTTCGGTCGAGCACGACGTTTACCGGTTCCCGGCCATACCCCCGCGTGCCACCTGTCAAAGGGGCATCGGGATGGCGCATGGTCATTCTACCGCATGTCAGCCGCCCCGTCAGGCGATCAAGACACCGTGGATCAAGACCCGAATCGAGACTTGACTGCCACGCCGCGCCCGTCGGCCGCGCCTGTCAACCTTCGGCGGGTTACGGAACGGGACGGTCACTCCTTGAAGCGATAGCCGACGCCATAGAGCGTCTCGATCATATCAAATTCGCCGTCGCTGGCCTTGAATTTCTTTCGCAGCCGTTTGATGTGGCTGTCGATGGTGCGGTCATCGACGTAAACCTGGTCATCGTAGGCGGCGTCCATCAGGGCGTTTCGGCTCTTCACCACCCCCGGACGGCCCGCCAGCGCCTGCAAGATGAGGAATTCGGTGACGGTGAGCGTCACCGGCTCGTTCTTCCAGGTGCACGTGTGGCGCTCCGGATCCATGCGCAACTGACCGCGCTCCAGAACCTTGCTGTCGGCTTCTTTCGGCGTGGCGCCGTCCTTCGGCGCGGCGCGGCGAAGCACGGCCTTGACCCGCTCGACGAGGAGGCGCTGCGAAAACGGTTTGCGAATGAAATCGTCGGCGCCCATCTTCAGGCCGAACAGCTCGTCGATTTCTTCGTCCTTCGATGTAAGGAAAATCACCGGGAGGTCGGACTTCTGCCGCAGCCGGCGCAGAGTCTCCATGCCGTCCATGCGCGGCATCTTGATGTCGAGAATGGCGAGGTCCGGCGGCGTCGTCTTGAACCCGTCGAGCGCCGAGGCGCCGTCAGTATAAGTCGTGATGCGATAGCCTTCGGCCTCGAGCGCGATGGACACCGAGGTGAGGATATTGCGGTCGTCATCGACGAGAGCGATGGTCGGCATGGCGGCCTTCTAACATGAGTCGGCCGCAAGCATCACCAGCCCCGGCCCCATAAGCCTTTGAATCCCCATGTAGAGGCGGAAGTGTGACCGCACAAGGCAAAATCGGGGCAATTGCTGTGGCAGGCTGAGGAGGGAAGAAATCGCATGGCCGACGCCGATAAAGTTCCCCCGCTGCCGGGTCGTATGCCGGATCGTCTCCCTGCAAACGCGGCAGCGCCCGATTTCGAGCCGAAATCGATCGCAAAAGCCCTTTTGCGGACGACGCGGGCGGGCGCCCTTGCGACCATCGACCGCAATACCGGCCATCCCTTCGCCTCGCTCGCCAACGTGGCGACCGATAGCGACGGCGCGCCGCTCATCTTGATTTCGCGGCTCGCGACCCATACCGCCAATCTGGAGCGGGACAGCCGAGCCTCAGTGCTGTTGGCCGCCGTTGGCCGCGGCGATCCGCTCGCCTATCCGCGGCTGACCGTGCTCGGCTTTTTCGTGCGTCTGATCCGCGACGGTCCCGACGAGGCGCGCGCGCGCCGGCGTTTCCTCGCCCGCCACCCGAAATCCCAGCTTTATGCCGGCTTTGCCGACTTCTCGTTCTGGCGCATGAAAGTTGTTTCCGCCCACCTCAACGCCGGGTTCGGGCGCGCCGCCGATCTCGATGCCGCCGCCGTTATGACCGATATTTCCGGCGCGCAGGATCTGATCGCGGCTGAGGAAAGCGCCGTCGCCCATATCAACGACGACCACGCTGAGGTGATGCGGCTCTGCGCTCAAAAACTTCTCGGCGCCGAAGACGGACCATGGCGACTCACCGGACTTGATCCGGAGGGTCTCGACCTCGCGCTGGGCGACGCGACGCTGCACCTGCCGTTCCCAAAGCGTGTGGTCAGCGCCGAGGAGCTGCGCCGGGCCGTGCTGGAATTGGCCAGAGCAGCACGCGCCAGCGCGTAAATTTTTCTCCGACTTCATTCCGACTTTTCTCGAATTCGCGAGTTACTCTGCCGACGGCGAAGTCGCCGGCGGCTTGTTGCAGTGCAAGGCGGCGCGGTCGAGTGGACGCCTTGGCAAATGGTAGGATGCCAACTATAGCTCGCATGTGCCCGTCGGCGGGACCGCGCATTGGCCGTTTCCCTACGGCCGTTGTTTTGGGCGCGGTCCTAAAGGAAGAATTCCGGCAACCATTCCGGACGCGTCAGGGAGGCTAGCGTGAAAGAAACGGGTCTGCGGAATACCGCCCATGGCGTTGAGGAATTCGGCTTGCGGGGCCTTGGTGCAGTTCACTGGAATTTGCCCCAATCGGCCTTGATCGAACACGCGATCGCCGACGGCGAGGGCTCGCTCGTCCAAGGCGGCGCCTTCTGCGCGGAGACCGGCGCACATACCGGCCGCAGCCCCAAGGACAAGTTCATCGTCGTCGACGAGCTTACCGACAAGACGGTGTGGTGGGAGAAGAACGGCCGCCTGCCGGCCGACAAATTCCAGTTGCTGTTTGACGACTTCCTCGCCCACGCCCGCGGCAAGACGCTTTACGCGCAAGACCTCTATGGCGGCGCCGACCCGAGATATCGCATCAAGACGCGCGTCTACAACGAGCTGGCGTGGCATTCGAATTTTATCCGCGCGCTGCTGATCAGGCCGGAGCGCGCCGAGCTCACCCATTACGTGCCCGATTTCACCATTCTATCGCTGCCTTCGTTCAAGGCGGATCCCGCGCGCCATGGCGTGCGCAGCGAGACCGTCATCGCGCTCGATTTTACCAGGCGCGTCATCCTCATCGGCGGCACGTCCTATGCCGGCGAGATGAAGAAATCGGTATTCACCACGCTCAATTATTATTTGCCGGCGGAGAGCGTGATGCCGATGCACTGCGCCGCCAATGTTGGACCGGCGGGCGATGTCGCCTTGTTTTTCGGCCTCTCCGGCACCGGCAAGACGACGCTGTCCGCCGATTCCAGGCGCACGCTGATCGGCGACGACGAGCACGGCTGGGGGCCCCTGGGCGTATTCAATTTCGAGGGCGGCTGCTACGCCAAGTGCATCAGACTCTCCGCCGAGGCGGAGCCGGAAATCCACGCCACCACGCAACGCTTCGGAACCGTGCTCGAGAACGTGGTGTTCGATCCGCAAACGCGGGTCTGCGACTTCGACGACGATTCGAAAACCGAGAACACCCGGGCCGCCTACCCGCTCGACTTCATTCCCAATGCCTCGCGGACGGGCCGCGCCGGCATGCCGAGGAACATCGTGTTCCTCACCGCCGACGCCTTCGGCGTCATGCCGCCGATCGCCAAGCTCACGCCGGCGCAGGCGATGTATCACTTTCTTTCCGGATACACGGCAAAGGTCGCCGGCACCGAAAAGGGCCTGATCGGCGTGCAGCCGGAATTCTCCACGTGCTTCGGCGCGCCGTTTCTGCCGCGTCATCCTTCGATCTACGGCAATCTGTTAGGCGAGTTGATCAGCGCGCACGGGGTAGATTGCTGGCTGGTCAATACCGGCTGGACCGGCGGCATTTACGGCGTCGGCCGCCGCATGCCGATCAAGGTGACGCGCACGTTGCTTTCCGCCGCGCTCGACGGCTCGCTCAAGAACACCAAATTCCGTACCGATCCCTATTTCGGATTCGCTGTGCCGACCCAACTCGTCGGCGTCGAGCCGCATTTGCTCTACCCGCAAGAGACCTGGCAGAACAAACGCGAATTCGACGAGACCGCGCGCAAGCTGGTCGGCATGTTCCAAAGGAATTTCGTGCAGTTCCAGCCCCACGTTGAAGCCGAGGTCCGCGCCGCCGCGCCCGAAGTGCGCATCGCCGCGGAGTAGCCGAGAAAATCCAACTTGCCCGAACGTCGGGGCGGCGTATCATCCCGACCGCGATCAGCATGCTGTTCGACCATCGGGGTGTGGAATTGGCCAGGAAAGTCGCCGGCATTTACTTTATGCTGTTCGCCGCCAATCTGTCGGCCTGGGCGTGGGCGCTCGCTGCTTTCCACGCGCATCCGGTGCTGCTCGGCACGGCTTTCCTTGCCTACACGTTCGGTCTGCGGCACGCCGTCGACGCGGATCATATCGCCGCCATCGATAACGTGACACGCAAGCTGATGAACGACGGCGCAAGGCCGGTCGCGGTGGGCTTCTTCTTCGCGCTCGGACACGCAACCGTCGTGGCGCTCGCTTGCGCGGCCATCGCGGGCGCCGCCACTGCGTTTCAAGGACGTTTCGAATCCTTCAAGCTGGTCGGCGGAGTGATCGGCACCCTCACATCGGTATTCTTCCTCTTTCTTATCGCGGCCGCCAACCTCGTCATTCTGCATTCGGTCTATCGGACGTTCCAGCATGTGCGCCGCGGCGGCGCTTTCGTCGAGGAAGACCTGAACCTGCTGTTGGCGCAACGCGGTTTTCTTGCCCGGCTGTTCCGGCCGATGTTCCGCCTGGTTAACCGAAGCTGGCACATGTACCCGCTGGGCTTCCTGTTCGGTCTCGGTTTCGACACCGTGACGGAGATCGGGCTCATCGGCATCGCCGCCGCCGAAGTTTCCAAGGGATTGCCGCTCTGGTCGATCATGGTCTTTCCCGCGCTGTTCGCGGCAGGAATGTCGATCATCGACGCCACCGACGGCATTCTGATGGTGGGTGCCTACGGCTGGGCCTTTAGCAAGCCAATCCGCAGGCTCTACTACAACTTGACCATCACATTCGTTTCAGTGCTGGTCGCCGTTCTCGTCGGCGGGATCGAAGCGCTTGGCCTCGTTGGCGGCTACATGCACCTCGGCGGGCCGTTGTGGAGCTTCATCGCTGCGTTGAACGACAATTTCGGCAGCCTTGGCTATTTCATTATCGCGATATTCGTCGTGAGCTGGCTCGCTTCGATCGTTGTTTACCGCCTGCGACGCTTCGACGACTTCGAGGCGGCGGCATTGTCGCCGGCATTGCAGCCGACAGGTTCCCTGCCCGTCGCGCGGCCGAACGCCACCGATCCGCGCTGATCGATCGCCGCCGCATAGCGTTGCGACGGTGATCGGGTATTTTCCGCATACACTGCGCGTTAACTTTAATCATTCATGAATTTCATTGCCTGGCGACAAACTCTGGACAAGCCGAGCAGTAAACGCGTTGAGTGCGGCCAGGGCGAGCCGCCGAAGGCGTCACCGAGGCGTCCGGCGCGGCTTGCAGCAAGACGGTCGAGTACTGGATGTTCGAAGCGCCGCGTCAGTTCGGATCGGCAGCCGCCGCAGCCGTCGGAAGTGGCGAGATAGCCGGCGGTTCGCCGCCGTTTGCCGCGATCGACGTCCATAAAATCCTGTCCCTCGTCTGGCGGGGCAGAGCTACGATCCTGTGGACGACGGCCTTCTCGCTGCTCATGGCAGGAGTTCTCGTCCTCGCGGTTCCCCCGAGCTACACGGCGGTAACGCAAATTCTCATCGACCCGACCGATTTACATGCGGTCGCCAATGCGCCGGTGCCGCCCAATCAGAGCGATGCCGCAGTACTGCAGGTGGAGAGTCAGGTCCGGGTACTGACTTCGGACAGCGTGCTCCGCCGCGTGGTTAGGGCGGAGAAGCTTGACCGCGATCCTGAATTTGCGGGTTCGCGGTCGCCAATGCGCCGCTTGTTGGCATTCATCCAACTCGACGGCAGGACCTCCGCCGCGGCGGACCCCAGTCTCGCCGCCCTGGTCGCATTGAAGCGTTCCGTCACGGTGCAGCGCGCCGAACGCACCTACGTGGTGACCGTAAGCGTTACCAGCCGCAATGCGGAGAAAGCGGCCCGCCTCGCCAATGCCGTCGCTGCGGCCTACCTTGCCGACCAGACCGCGGTGCGGTTCGACGCCGCCCGGCAGGTCTCGCAGTCATTGTCGGCGCGCCTCCACGAGCTTAAGAACCGCGTGCGCGAAGCCGAAGATCGCGTCGAGGCGTTCAAGGCGCACAACAACATCGTCGACGTCAACGGGGAATCGGTCAACGAGCAGCAGCTTTCCGAGCTGAACAATCAACTTGTGCTGGCCCGCGCTCGTACGGCGCAAGCGCGGGCGCGCTACGACGAGGTGCAGCGCCTGCAGCAGACGAAAGGCGAAGTCGGCGCCTTCCCGGCGGCGGTGCAGTCGCCCACCATGACGGCGCTGCGCACCCAATATGCCGAAATCATGCGGCGCGAAGCCGAGCAGATGAGCTCGCTCGGCGCCCGTCACCCGGCGGTGATCGACATCGAGGCGCAGGTCGAACGGCTCAAAGGCATGATCGCCGACGAGATCAAGCGTCTCGCGCTATCGACGCACAGCGAATACGGGAGTGCGCGCGCGAACGAGGACACGCTCGCGCGCAACCTGGACGCGCTCAAGCGCAAGACGATAGCCACCAACGAAGCGCTGGTGAGGCTGCGCGAGCTTCAGCGCGACGCGCAGGCGAGCCGCACGGTCTACGATGCGTTCTTGGTGCGCGCGCGGGAAACCGGCGAACAGGGGAGGATCGATACGAAAAACATCCGGGTGATCTCCAGCGCCGATCTGCCCCTACACCGCAGCTTTCCGCCGTCGAACCTGAAGCTGGCGCTTGGAGCGATCATTCTTGGCGCCGCTGCCGGCATCGGCCTCGTCGTCCTGCGCGCCCCGGACGGCGAAGCCGCGCCGTCATCGGGTTCGGAAAGCCCGGGTCGTCCCCGCCGCAGGTCGAGAAACGCCAGCGGCGAATCAAAGCCGTTTGCGGCATCGTCACCCGCCGTTCCCGCCGTCCCGGTGCTGGCGGTGCTGCCCGACATCGATGCCGCCTTCGGCCTCGAAGCCGCGATGGAGCCGAAATCGCCTTTTGCCCGGGAAATCGGCAAGGTGCACGCCGCAGTGCGCGCACATCACACCAAACGCAACAATCCCAGCATTCTGGTCGTCGCCCCTGACGACGAGGATGACACCGCTACTGTCGCTCTCGGCCTTGCCGCAACCGCGGCGGCGACGCAGCGCGTGCTGCTGATCGATGCCGATCTCGAACGGCGCACGCTGTCGGCCGTCGACGCCGACCGCGGCGAGGCCGGTCTTGTCGACGTGGCGGTGGGAGGACGGGTTCTCGCCGATGCGGTCATCCGCGACCGCGAAAGCAAGATCAATTTGCTGCCTTTGGTATCGCCGCACAGCCGCCGCCATCGCGAGCTCCGGGACGAGGACATCGAGGTGGCCTTCGCGCAGACGAAGCATTTCGACATGGTGATCGTGGCCGCGATGGATTGCGACCGTGATCCGTCCGGACGCTTCTTCGCCGGCTTGGTGGATCACATCGTGCTCGTCGCCACGGCCGATGCGGCTGCGCGAGGCGTCATCGAGCGGCTGGTCGCATGCTTCGGCCTCGACGGGCGCAAAATCCGCGGCGCGGTTCTTACCGGCGCAACGGCGGCTTGAGCATCTTGCTGCAATGTAGCTTTTCGGCACAGCGCGAAGAGGGCGGGTGATGGTGGCCAAGCTTGGCGCGCTCTCGGCGAAAGGCCCTGCGGTCCGCGCCCCGGTCGACGCTGACACAGTCATCCGCGGCGTCCTGTTCCTCGCCGTGTTCTTGACGGTGTGGATTTCGTTTCATCCGTTCCAGAGCCTTGCCGCACCGCCGCCGCAGCTCACTGAGGGCGGCGATCGCGCCAACCAGATCGGCTTTTCGGCGCTGTTCCTCGCGCTCGCCGCATGGACCGCACGCAACGAACCTCAGCGGCTCACGCTGCTGCTGCGGCCGGCCTTGTTCGCGGTGCTCGCTTGGTGTGCGGTGTCCGTGATCGCCTCGTGGCACCCTTGGCTTGCCGCCCGGCGGCTGGCTTTTACGCTGGTGGTCATGGGCATTTCCGGCATGGCGCTGCTGCTGCCGAAGAATTTGCGCCACTTCAGCGACCTGATGGCCGCCGTGGCGCTCATCGTGCTGGCCGCGTGCTACCTCGGCCTCCTGTTCGCTCCGTCGCTTTCGATTCACCAGGCCACCGACTTCGTCGAACCCGAGCATGCCGGGAACTGGCGCGGAATCTTTCCCCACAAAAATCAGGCCGGCGCGTCGATGGTGATTTTCGTCTTCGTCGGAATGTTTGTGGCGCACGTGCGCGGTCTCGCCCTTGGCGGCCTGATTGTCGTGCCGGCTGCGATCTTTCTGTTGTTCACGCAGTCGAAGACTGCAATCGCCATGCTGCCGCTGGTGCTCATCGTCGCGCACGTCGTTGCGCGCAGCCGCAGGCCGGCCGCCGCCGCGGCGCTCGTTGTCGCGCTCCTCGCCCTGATCAATCTCCTTTCGGTCGGCTCAGTCTATTTCGAGCCGGTTCGCAACGCGATCGGCTCGATCATGCCGGACGCGACGTTTACCGGACGGACCGATATCTGGAATTTCGCGCTGCAATACGCGGCGCGGCGCTCGATCACCGGCTACGGCTTCTCCGCGTTCTGGGGCACCGAGCAGGTCGTCTACGGCCTCAGCGCAAGTTCGAAGTGGGCGAACGGCGCCACCGATGCACACAACTCCTCCGTCACTCTCGCGCTCACCGTCGGTATGCCGGGGCTGGTGCTGGTGATTATCTGGATCGTGATTCTGCCGCTGCTCGACTTCCATCGGGTCTTGCAGGGGGCCTCCATTCGTCCTTTGCAGATGCTGTTCTTGCGCGTGTGCCTCTTTAGCGTTTACGCCTCGTGCTTCGAAACCTCGCTGCTTCAGGACGCCGGCGGGGTGTGGGTGTTGACGCTGACCGCGATCTTCGGCCTGCGCTACCTCTCAACTATGCGCGTCATAAGCTAGGGCGCGGCGCGCCTTAGTAGACTTGGTCGGCGCCACGATACCCCCCGCGATGGCGACAGCCGCCGAGCCGACGGGGGCTTGCCCGGCCGCGCACCTTTTAAGGTTAAAAAGACATTACATTGGATTACTGCGTTCAGATATGAACGATTATTAAATGACGACAGCGTGCCGTGGACACCGAGCTGGCGAAATGGAATTGCAAACACCGGCAGGCTCCCCACTCGTTTTATTTCAACGGAGCACTGCGCCTGAGACAGTCGATGCGCAAACAGCGGTGAACGACTACTTCAGCGCACAGGCTGCCTACTGGGCGGAAATTTATCAGCGCCATGGCGTCAAGGAGGCGATCCACAAGGAGCGCCTGCGCGTCGCGCTGGATATGGCCGCCGGTCTCGGCCTCGCGCCTGCGGCTCGTGCGCTCGACATCGGTTGCGGCGCCGGTCTGGCGTCAGTCGGATTAGCCCGGCAAGGCTTCCTCGTCGAAGCCATCGATCCGCTCCGGGTCATGGTCGACGCAGCGCGTCGGCGCGCCAGCGAGGCCGGCGTCGGCTCTCGGGTCACGGCGCGGATCGGCGACATTCACGCCATACCTTTCGCCGACAAGACGTTTGATTTGGTCGTCGCGCTCGGGGTTCTTCCATGGTTGCCCCGAATCGACGAGCCGGTGCGGGAAATGGCGCGCGTTCTGCGGCCCGACGGTTACGTGATCGTTTCCATCGATACGCTCTGGCAGCTTCGTCACATGTTCGATCCGATATTGAATCCGCTCATGCGCGGGCTGCGCCGCCAAGTGGCACACCGCCGCGGCAGGTCCTCGCGCGGCCTCTCGCATGTCATTTCGCTGCGGGCTTTTGGACGCATCCTCGAGTCGGCCGGTTTCGATCAAAAGGCCGGCGTGGCCCTCGGTTTCGGTCCGTTTACGATTTTCAAGCGCGAGGCGTTGCCGCGCTCGTTCGGGCTGAGATTGAACGATTTCCTGCAGTCGTTGGCCTGCCGTGACGTGCCGATATTGCGTTCCTGCGGATCGCAACACCTGGTGCTGGCGCAGAAGCGTGAGTTTGGGCCGGAAGGCGTCCGTCGCCGCTTTACGTTCAGAAATTGACGGTTTGGCATTGTTCCGCCTCCGAACGAGAGGAGTTCGCAATGGTTTCCACACATAAACGCCACACCGGCGATTATCTCGCCAGGATCGGCGTGCGCCCGATCGTTCCTTCCACCAGCGTGTTTGATCCGGGTTATGATCCCATCACTCTCGGCGGCCATCTGCAGCAAAGCAGTCATTTGATTTCGACGTTGAAAATATCGATGGCCTGCTGGTTGATCGCGGACGAGCGCAGCACCCGGCAGAAAGTGGCGATGGCCATCGCCCATAACGTGACCACTGTCACGGGCGGCGGTCCATTCGAAATCGCGGTGGCGCAAAATCAACTGCCGGCTTATCTCGACCTCTGCGCCGATATCGGCGTGAGCCGCATCGAAGCCGGAGAGGGGTTCACCGACATGCCGCTCGCGGCGCGCTCAGTGGTCGCCATGGCACAGCAGCGTGGATTGGGCGTGCAATTCGAAATCGGAAAGAAACACGACGGCGTCTTCACAGCCGCGATCGTCGAAGAACTCATCGCCCAGGGGAACCGGTGGCTGGACGCGGGCGCCCTGGAACTCGTTGTCGAGGGTCGTGAATCGGCGCTGGACGTCGGGCTTTTCGACAAAAAAGGCGGTCTCAATCGCGACTTTGCGGATCGGTTCGTCACGGCGTTCGGTCTGGACCGCGTGATCTTTGAAGCGCCCAACAAGGCGAGCCAGTTTGCATTGATCGATCACTTCGGCCGCGAGGTTCGTCTTTCGAACGTTCGCCTTGAAGAGTTGTTGCGCGTCGAGATTTACCGACGCGGACTGCATTCCGACGCCTTCGGCAAACCGAACTTGCGGCCCGTTTCGATGCAGAGCGCCCTGTAACGTGGACAAGATCGTCGTCATCGATTGTTTCCCCGAAAGCGTCTGCCGCTATCGGCAAGGATATGCGGTGGTCGCTGTCGACGTGGTGCGGGCGACCACCACGGCGATCACCGCCGCCGCGTCGGGGCGCCGCTGCTTTCCCGCGGCCAGCCTGGACGAGGCATGCGCGCTCGCCGCCAGGCTCAAGGATCCGCTGCTTGTCGGCGAATTGGGCGGGATCATGCCCGCGGGCTTCGATATCAACAACAGCCCCGCAGCTTTGGCGAAGCGTAGCGACATCGACCGCCCGGCGGTTCTCCTCTCATCGAGCGGCACGAGGCTGTGCTGCGCGGCAACGCAATGCGATGCCGCCTTTTTGGCATGCTTGCGAAACTATACTTCGACGGCGAAGCATCTGGCGCAAACTTTTTCGAAGGTTGCGGTCATCGGCGCCGGCACCCGTGACGAATTTCGGGAAGAGGACCAGATGTGTTGTGCTTGGGTGGCGGGAGCATTGACGCATTGCGGATTTCGGCCAAAGGACGAAGCGACGACGAACATCATCAAACGCTGGCGCGGCGCGCGGCGAGACGCCTGGGTCGGCGGGAACAGCACGGCCTATTTGCGCAGGAGCGGTCAATTGGAAGATCTGGAGTTCATTCTCGATCACATCGACGACCTTTCCGCGGTCTTCTCGTTGCGGGCCGGCGAGGTCGTGCTTGAGCCTATGATCGGCGGGCGACAGCGCGAGAAGGAGCTCGCGCATGGCTGATCCAGCCTCGACGCCGGTCGTCGTTCTCGGCGGTTCTCGCCACGGTGCACTGGGAATTGTGCGCAGCCTCGGGCGGCTCGGCGCGCCCGTCTACGTGGTGCATCCGGACCGCATGGCGCCGGCGTTCTTCTCCAGATACTGCCACGCACGCCTTCTCTGGGACGTCGACACCGCGACGGCCGAGGACTCGCTGCGGCTCCTCAAGGCCCTGCACGAGCGGATCGGACGCCGAGCGGTCCTGATCGCCACCAGCGACCTCAGCACACTGTTCATCGTCGATCACGCCGAGCAGCTTGGCGAATGGTACATCTTCCCTGCGCAAGATCGCGGACTGATCCGCGCGCTCTGCAGCAAGAAGGAGATGTATTTTTTGGCCAAAAAATGCGGCGTGCCGACGCCGGAAACCACCTTTCCGCAATCGACGGCCGATGTGAGAAAATTCGTGGCGACCGCGCGCTTTCCGCTGCTTTTGAAACCGATCAGCTCGGGACCGAACGCGCCACCATTTCGCCTGGTGCACGGCAAGGACGAGCTTTTGTGGCATTATCGCGGTTGCAAAGATCCGTCCAACGTCATGATACAGGAGTACATCCCGGGCGGGGACGAGATGACGTGGACGTTCAACGGCTATTTCGACCGCCAAGGACAATGCGCCGTCGCTTTCACCGGCAGAAAGCTCCGCAACTTTCGCCCGTATTTCGGCATGGCGTCTCTCGGCGTCTGCGTCCACAACGCCGAGGTCGAGTCGACGACGATCGAGTTCATGAAAGCTGTCGGATACCGCGGCCCGCTCGACCTCGGCTACCGGTACGATGCGCGCGATGGCCGCTACAAGGTCAACGACATCAATCCGCGCATCGGCGCAATGTTCCGGCTTTTCGTCGGCACGAACGGCGTGGATGTCGCGCGTGCGCTCTACCAGGACATGAGCGGGCAACAGGTTTCCCCCGCGCGCGCGCCGGAAGGCCGCAAATGGATTGTGGAGGATCGCGACTTTATCTCGGCACTTGTCTATCTGCGTGACGGCCGCCTCAGCTTTCGCGATTGGCGCCGATCGCTGCACGGCATCCAGGAAACGAGCTTCTTCGCCGCCGACGACCTTTGGCCGGTTGGGGGCGCGCTCGGCCACAATATCCGGGCCGTCTTGAGCCGGATCGCCAGGATTCGCGAGCGCCGCGCCAACAGGCTCCGATGGGCGGAGCAGCCGCAAACAACCTCATGAAAGTCAGCGGCGCGCGAATATATCTGGTTAGCGTCGATCGCCTGCATCCGGTGCTCGTCGAAATTCTGACCGATGAGGGAATTTCCGGGCTTGGCGAGGCGGCGGTGGCCTACGGCGTAGGCGGCACCGCGGCTGCCGGCATGACCAAGGACCTGGTGCAGGCACTGCTGCTCGGTCGGGACCCGTTTCGGATCGAAGAGGTCTGGACGGATATGTACGACCACTCCTTCTGGGCCAAAGGCGGCGGCTCGATCGTTTTTGCCGGCATGAGCGCGATCGAACAGGCCTTATGGGACATCAAGGGAAAGGCCCTCGGGGTGCCGGTCTATGAATTCCTCGGCGGCAAGCTGCGCGAGAACGTGCGCACCTACGCCAACGGATGGTCCTACCGATGCGACACGCCGGACGACTATTCGCGGGCGGCCGAACGCGCCGTAGACGCCGGTTATACGGCGCTGAAATGCTATCCTTTGGCGACGCCGCGCGCGGACGGCGGCATCAGGCACGCGTCCAGGCGCGCGGTCGATCGCCGCCAGTGCGATCTTGCCGTCGAAAGAGTGCGCGCCGTTCGTCGGTCCGTCGGCCCCGGCGTCGATATCATGGTGGATCTGAGCGGCGGCTTGACCACCGACGAAAGCATCAGGCTATGCCGCCGGCTGGAGGACTTCGACCTCCTCTTTATCGAGGAACCGGCGGATCCGTCCGACATCGGCGCGCTGAAACAAATATCGGATCGTATCAAGATCCCGCTCGCCGTTGGCGAGCGGATTTATGCCCGCCACGGGTTTCGGCCGATTCTCGAAACGCGCGCCGCCGGCATATTGCAGCCGGATATCGGCAACACCGGCGGCATCATGGAGACCAAGAAAATCGCGGCGATGGCCGAGGCATTCAACGCTCGCATAGCGCCGCATGTTTGCGCTAGCCCGGTCGCCACCGCGGCGGCCTTGCAGCTCGACGCCTGCATGACGAATTTCCTGCTTCAGGAGATCTATCCGTTCCGTCCGCGCGAGCATTTTCAATTGGTCGACCAACCGCCGGAAGACGGGGTCAAGGACGGCATCATGCACATCCCGGATCGCCCGGGCCTGGGAATCAGCTTGGTTGCCGACCGCGTGCACCCGTTTCTGTGGGCCCAGGTCTAGCATTGCTTTGGTATTTTTATTCGGGCCGCCGCGACGGAGTGCGATGAGTGGTCCGTCGATCTTAACGGCTGCCGGCACTTCCCAGCCGATCAGGAAGTCAACGGCTGCTTGCGCCTTCGCGCGATGACGCGCCAGCGTGCGTTCGCGGGGCGTGCAGACCCAGCGCGTGCAGAAGCTGAGGATCAGGATAGCGGTCGCTCTCGTAGTCGTAGAGCCCGAATGGGCCGTCGCGCAGCACGAAAGCGGTCCAGCCCCAGCCGTGTCTTTCAATGGCGGAGGAGGTGTCGTGCAGCCAGCGCGCGCGCGAGGCGCGGTCGATCTCCACGCCGCTGATGGTCTGCTTCATGGCGCCGAACTCGGTAAACACGATGCGATCGGAGGCGACGTGCTCGCGCCGTTGCCAATCGGCCACGCGGTCCATCCATTGCTCGATCTGCGCGGGGCCTTGCCCCTGGCGGAAGTACCGATCGATTTCCGTCTCCGCCTTTGCCTCGGCGGCAAGACGATCGACGCCCGGCAGGGCGAGCGTCTTGAAGCGCGTCCGCGTCAGCCACAACGTGTCGTCGATGCTCCCGGCCGATGCCGGAAACGGCACGCCGATCGTGCCGGCAAGATACGGCGCCGTCCAGGTGGCGCCCTGATGCGTGAACAGGAACGGATAATAAAAGTGCACGCTGACGAAATTGCGCCGGTCGCGCAGCAGATCCGTATCAAGCACGGTGATGCCTTCGATGTTCGACCAGCAGCCGCCCGTGAGGAACAACGGCAGGTTCGGCGCAATGGCGCGGATGCGCTCGACCATGTTTTGTTGATATGCGGTCCAATCCGTCCCAAAGCGGACGCGGCACTTCGACTGCGGCTCGTTCATCGGCTCAAGGGCCACCCCATCGCGACCGAGCGGCGCGAGCGCGGAGGCGACGCGTTCGACCATTGCCGAATAGAGTCGGAATTTCGGACCGTCGAGGCCGTCGAGGTAGGTCTCGGGCAATTCATGATGCAACGAGGGAGGGAACAGCGTGACCAGTACGCCGAGACCGTGCCGGTTGATTTCGTCAACCACCGCCACCAAGTCCGCGATGATTTGGCGCCGTTGCCGCTCGTCGCCCGTCATCAGCGGTCCGATGTCGAGGGGAACGCGCATGTGGTCGAAACCCGAGCGTCGCAGCGCGCCGAAATCGAACAGCGCCAGTGCCGCGCGGGCGTCCGGATAGGCAGGAGCGGCGTAGCTTTTCGCTTCGCCTTCGCCCGTCGTCGCCGGAAACTGAAAGAACTCGACCAGCGTGGCGCCGCGCCGAAACCCAGGTCCATCGGCGCAGGCAAATTCCGAGTGGACAAACAGCAATGCCAGGATTGCGAGGGCGAATAACCGTCCGTGCCGGGTCATCATCTGAAATAGGGGCTTTCGCGCCGTCATCGCATGTCTCCGATCACTCTTGTCAGCCGGGACTATGCAGCGCACCGCGCCGGGACTGTTTCGCGGCGGCAGGGTCTCGATTCGCCTCGAAGCCGCCGCCGTCACTGCCGCGAAACACCCCAGAGTCGCGAACGCGACGATCCGCTTTCGGCGTCCCTGTCAACACGTCCCGGTAGAATTGAACGGCGCCGCCGATGATCGCCTCGCGGCTGAGCGCGTTGGGAACCGGTGGGCGCTCGTCGCAGCGGTTTCCGACGATGTCGAGAACGGCGGCGGCGATCAGGTCCGCCCGCACCGGCGGCACGAGCTTGCCGCAGCGCGGGTCTGCAAGGTCCATGATCTCCCTGGGACCGCCCGCGTCGGCGGCGACAAACGGAATTCCCAAGTACATCGCCTCGACAAGGACGCGGCCAAAAGGCTCGATCGACGGCATCACCAGCACGTCGCAGGCCGCCAGCAACGGAAACGGGTCGCGAGCAAACGGCAGAAACCGATGGCAGCCGCCGCATTTGATCTCTGCCAGCGTTCTCACCTCGGTTTCATAGGCTTCATATGCGGAAGGATCGGCCGATCCTCCCATTGCCAGCAGAAAAAACTTGCCCGGTGCCGTCGCGTTCAGCTGAGCCACCGCCTCGACCACGTCCGCGAGCCGCTTGTCTTTGAAAAACCGGCCGCAAAAGCCGACGATCACCGTCTCGGCGGACAGTCCGCATTCGGCGAGCACGCGCGCGCGCTCTTTGCGTCCGTCCTGCGGGCCCGGCTTTCTCACGTAGCTGTAGACGACCTTCTCCGGCCTGCGATAGCGTCGCGCCAACGGCCTAAAAGCAGCGCGCATGGCGTTGGAATTGTAGGTCACGGCGTCGGCGGCAAGAAATTGCAGATGTTCCAGCAGACCGCCGCGTGCGAGATCCCGCCGCATCAATTGCCCGACGACAAGCTTGGCTTGCAGGCCCGACAAGCGCGCGACCGCGCCGACCACGCCGCTGTGGAAACTGTAGGTCGCCAGCAAATCAAGCGCGTGGCGCTTCTGGATCGCGCGCAAAGTCGCCGTCTGCCGCCACAAGCGCCTGAAATTGCCGAGGCTCAGCGACGCCGCGCCGTAATTCCGCTCAAGGCGGAAGTCTGCGGCGGCGACGGCGATGCCACATTCGTCAAGCATTGCTCCAAACGCGGTATTCCTCGAATCGATGATGGCGACGACGGCAATGCCGTAATCGTCACGAAACGCCGCCGCCTGATCGAGCATCTCGCGCTCGGCGCCGCCGACGAACCGACTGAGATTTACCAGACCTATTCGCACGCCGCTTCTTCCCGCGCCGCTTCCCTTCGCGGCCCCTTGCATAGCGTCAAGCCGTGTTGTGCGACATCCAGACGCTGCGCGGGAGACGACGCATCCGATAAGCCGCCTCCGCCAGCGCGGACGCCGGTTTGCGACTTAACGATACCTGCTGAAAACCGCGCCGACCACTTTTCTTCGTTAGTTGCACGTTTTATCAGACCGTATGATTAATGTGTCCGGCCTGCTCTTTTTGAGCGCGCGCGCGGTTTCTGCCGCCGGCAACCTCATCGCGGTCGCCGTCTTCACCCGTCTGGCCGGCCCGTCGGAGTACGGTCATTATCTGTTGATCTTTGCGTGGTCGTTGATCGTTTACGGATTTGGCGCGCAGTGGATGCGCTTCGCTTTTTTCGGCGTTTACCATCCGCAGCGCTTCGGCGAGTACGTAAGCTCGCTCGGCGTGCTGTTCGTCGGCGGGCTCGCGATCGTTGCGCTTGCGTTGACGGGGCTCGGCGCCGCCGGATCGTTCGAACCCGGCTTTCTGATTGCGGTCTTTGTGCTGGTATGCGGCATCGCCGTATACGAGGCCGTCTTCGAAATCGCCCGCACGCTGCTCTACGTGCGCGGCATGACGTTGTCGATGGTCCTGCGCGCGGCGATGACGGTGGCATTTGGCAGCGCCAGCCTGTGGCTCGGCGGCGGTGCGCGCGGGCTTGCACTCGCCATCGCGCTGGCGCATGTCGCTGCCGCGCTGCCGTGTTGCGCAATATTTTTCAAGATCCGCCTCGTCCCTGCTTCACGTTTCGCCTCACTGCACATCCTCGGCTATGGCTGGCCGCTGCTCTTGTCGTTCGGTGTCGCTGCCGTCGGACAGACCATCGATCGGTTGTTGCTCGCCCACTATCTCGGCACGGCAGTGCTCGGATCCTACGGCGTCGCTGCCGACGTGCTGCGGCAGAGCTTCACCGTCTTCGGCGAGGTCATCGCCTTATCCCTGGTCACCACGGCCAAACAACACGCTACCAAGGGAAATCTCGAGGCTGCCAACGCCGTTCTGCGGAAGGCCTTCAACGCCTGCCTCGCCGCGGCCGCCTTCGGCACAGCATTTTTCATCGTCTTTGGCGACGTGGCGCTGCGGCTGGTGCTCAAGCCGGCTTTCATTGCTCCGAGCCATGCGCTCATCCCTGTGTTCGCGATCACCTTCGCCTTCATGATCATGCGAAACTTCTATTTCGCCCAGGTGATTTATTTCACCGCCGCCAGCTACCTCGAACTCTTGATGTCGTTGCTGCTCTTCGGCGTTTCGACGGCGCTCGCGGTGACGCTTGTTCCGACGTATGGGGCGCGTGGTGCCGCACTTGCTCTGATGACGGCAAGCATCCTTTCCTGCACCGCTTTCATGCTGCTCGGCCGCCGGTGGTACCGCCTGCCGGTGGACCTCGACGGGCTGACCATCATTCCGGCGCTGGCGGTTGTTTTCATCCTCGGTTCACGCGTGGCCGCCGGGTTCGCTCATAGCGGAAACGCGCTGCTCGTCTTCGATGCGGTCGTCTTCGCTCTGTTCGGAGCCTTTGCGATCCGCCGGTTCGGTCTGCTGAACGCCGTCCCTGCCGCGGGCATGCTGGAAGAGGTGAGTACGAGCTGAGATATGCCTGTCGTTCGCGTCGATTACACTCATGTCGGCCGCCGAGCCAGCGGAATTGAAAGGGTTACAACCGAGCAGTTCAGCGGCGCGGCCTTGGCGCCGTTGACCATCTGTCCGTTCAGGGCGCCGCCGAGACGGCTGGGCATCGTGGCCGCGCAAACCGTGCTTCTGCCGATGCACGCCGTGCGACATCCGTCGGATGTTTTTGTTTTTCCAGGCTTCCCGCCCAGTCCTTATTTTGCCTTTGTGCACCGCCGCGCGGTGCTCTACGTGCACGATCTGTTTCTTCTGACACGGCGCGCATATCTCAATGGCGCCGCCAAGTACTACATGGCGCCGTTGTTTTCGATTGCCGTCCGCAGGCTGCGCTATTTCTTGACCAATTCGCAGGAGACGGCGAGGCAGTTGCGCGGTTATTGCAGTCCCGCTGCGACAGTGCTTCCGTATCGACCGCGAATACGCAACGTATTCGATCTCGCGGTGGGAAATCGGGCCGAGCGCGGCCCGCTACCGGAACGCTTGCGCATTGTCTCGATCGGAACGATCGAGCCGCGGAAGAACTTCACCGGCGCAGCAGACATCAGTGAAGCACTTGGCGTGCGCCTGCGGCGCCCGGTGGAACACCATATCGTGGGCCGGTTCGGTTGGGGCGAGGACGCGAAGCTGCTGCAGCGCAGACCGCATGTGGTCTTGCATGGCAGTCTGAGCGATGCCGCCGTCCGGCCGATCGTCGAGGCGGCCGATATTCTGCTCTGCACCTCCCACGACGAAGGCCTCGGGCTTCCGCTTCTCGAAGCGCAATACTCGGGCATTCTGGTCGCCGCCCCGGATACCGCCGTGTTCCGCGAGGTCGTCGACTCGGCGGGCGTTTTCATCGATACCGGCTCACCACTGCGCGCGGCCGAGCAAATCGCTGCTGCGATGGCCGATGGCTCTTGGCGGCCGAAATACATGGCCTTTGCGGTCGCAAATGTCGCGCGCTGGAACGCGATTGCAGAAAACGACAGAGCCGAAGTGATCGGTTTTCTGTCGCGCTTGCGCAACGTATCGGGAAACTGCCATGGCTGAATCCTGCATCTCGGGCCGCAGCACCTCGCGTGCGCCGCCGAAGACTTCAATCGATCGAACTGGACAATTGCGACCGGACGCGGAGGCTTGGTCGCGCGTTCAATTCCTTGGCTTGCCGTTTTGTCTTCTGTCTCAGCAGCAGGCGGTTCGCCTCCTCATCGACCGCTGCGGCCCGCCCTATCGCTATGTGGTCACGCCCAATGCGTTCAACGTCGTCACTGCGTACGATAATCCCGAGACCTTGCTGCCGATCTATCGCGGCGCGTGGCTGTCGCTTTGCGACAGCCGCGTCGTAAGGGGCTTGGCCCGCCTCGAACGGCTTTCGTTGCCGCTGGTGACCGGGAGCGATCTTGTTGCCGCGTTGCTGTCCATGCTCGATAGTTTCGATCCTGGACGCCCGTCTGTAAATTTGGCCATCGTCGGCCCGCCGCCCGCACTGGCACAAGATTTACGGACCAGATATCCCAATTTGAGGCTCGACATCTTGCCGGCGCCGTTTGGCCTTGCCACGGATGCGCAGGCGCGGTTGGCGGTTGCGCGTGCATGCGTTGCGGCGTCATGGGACATTCTATTGCTATGTCTGGGTGAACCGACGCAGGCGCTGATCGCACAACAGATTGCGGAACTCGGGCGCACCAGCGGCGTGGCGCTGTGCGTGGGAGCGGCAATCGACTTTCTGGCCGGCAAGCGCCGGCGCGCGCCGCTGTTGCTGCAAAAGCTCGGCCTGGAGTGGGCCTATCGCTTGGCGCAGGAGCCGCGGCGGCTCTGGCGGCGTTACCTCCTCGAATCGCCAAATATATTTCGCATCTTCATTGCGATGCGCCAGACCCGCGCGTTGTGACGCCAAATGCGGCGGCGCCCGTCAAGCGACGGCCAATCATTGACGTTGACCGACAGTGTCACCCGGTCGCTTGTCATCGGGCGAACGCCGGAACGTCCTTTGTTTGAGTCTGATTGGCAGCCGATAGCGGCGCTCGGGCGCAAAATCGGCGTCGTGCTCCACCTTGGAGCCCGGTGCGGGCCGGCTGATTAAGGTTACCCGCACGAAACGCCGGCCTTGACAATCGAACACGATGTGCCGCCCCGGGAACGTCGGCTAAGAAGGGACGCACCGCATGCCGAACGACGGACAGGTGCGGAGCCAACGCAGACGCGCCCCTCGGGAAATGCGCACATGACCTCGATTGATGTGCCGGAATACCGAACGTCGGCGTCTCCGACTTCTAACAATTTCTCGGTCGACGTATATCCCGGCGACGGCTTGGCCGCTGCAAACTGGCCGTCCATCATCGATCCGGCCGACCTGCGGATGCATATCTATCAATCGCGGGAGTTTCTCCAAGTCTGGAGGGACACTATCGGTAGAGCCCGTGGCATCGACTGCTATCTTGTCGTGGTCAGAAACAGCGGCCGGCAGCCCGTTCTCTATCTGCCGCTCGCCATCGTGACGAAATTCAATGTCCGGCTCCTTCGCTTCATGGACGCGGATGTGGCCGATTACAACGCTCCGATCCTGGCGCCGTCGTGCGAGCTGCCGCCGCAGGAGTTCAAGCGGCTGTGGTCGAAGACTTTATCGTTGCTGCCGCCCGTCGACGCAATCGACCTGCAGAAGATGCCGCGCGACCTGTTGGGAGCGTCAAATCCGCTGACCTATCTCGCCTGCGTACCCTATGCTGCGAGCGGCCGCTCGCTGCTGTTGAGCGCCTTGCGCACCGAGGTCGACTCCCGTCCCACCGTGAAAAGGGTGCGGCGCAAGTTGCGGTGGTGCCGCCAGGCGCTGAGCAGGGCGGGTGCGGCGAGCGTTGTCGTCAAACCAGACGCCTCCCTCTCGTGTCATATTTTCGAATGCTTGATCGAGCTCAAGCGCCGACAACAGATGCGCCTGGGGCGACGCGATTTGTTCGCCATGCCCGGGATCGTCGATTTCTATCGGCAGATGACGAGTCCGATCAGAATCGGGAAAATCAGCCAGCTCTCCGCCCTGACGGTCGACGGCAAGGTGGTATCTGCGCGTCTGGACTTTCTCGGACGCGGACGCTTCTATTCCACCTTAATCGCTTACGATACGGAATTCCGACGATTTCAGGTCGGCCATCTCCTGAACGAGCATATGATCGATCGTTGCCTTGAGAACGGCTTTGATACGTTCGACCTCGGCGTCGGCGACTCGTCCTACAAGGAGAAATGGGCCACGCACCGCCTTGCCTTGTATTCCCATGAGCGCGCCATGACGGCGGCCGGCCGGCTCTATTTGCAGATGCGCCGGGCCCGCCGCTTTCTCGCCCGCACTGCGATGCGACTTGAGATCGCGCGTTGGGCCGGCAATCGTCGCGCGTCAGGCGGCAGAAGCTGAGTCGTTCCGGAGGCCGGCTGTGGTGTCGCGGCCGACCGGCATGCTCACCGGCGCGCGCGGAGCGGCCTCGCGGACGGGCGAATAGCCGATCGCCGCAAGCGCATCCCGCACGGGCAGACACGGCATGTTCGCGTCCTGCACCGTCTCTACGATCGTCCGCAAAAACCGCGGCGAGCAGCCGATCGGGCTCGGCGGGTCGGCGACATCGTGCGTATAAAAGATCAGCCAGCCGCGGCGTTCGCGATTCTCCCGCAGAACGCGCCGCAGCTTGTCGCGGGTCAGCGTACGGTCGTACAGCTCGATGACGCGCAGCATGGCGAGATCGACGATGCCGGCATTGACGCCTTCGTAGATGCCGCGACAGCTATCGAAACACCGCAGCAACTGCAGCTTGCGCGGCAAAGAAGCGCGGCCAAACGGATAGCAGAAATTCGTCGGCTCCACGCCCGCGCACAATTCGCGCAAGACCGCGCGGTTTCGCCGACACTCCTCCTCCATCGTCCGCGCATCGAGTCGATCCACGCTGACGTGCGAGAATGTATGACATCCGATCTCATGGCGGCGATCGTGGAGCGCACGAACCTGATTGCGGTCGATCGCCCGCCAATGGGTGTCGGGGCGACCGCAGATGCCGGCCGCGATATAAAACGTCCCGCGCGCTCCCTGCGCCTCGAGGACGGGAGCACCGTTGGCGTATGCGGAATCCGGGACATCGTCGAACGTGAAGCTCACGAGCGGCGCGGTATTGCGCATGACGAACGGTTTCGAGCGATGGTGTCGGGCGGCCTTGTGCGACACGCCATCGAGGAGGAACTGGAGCATCCCGAAGCTCAACACACTTACACTCGGCACCTTCGGCGAGGGCGTCGCAAGACGGCACCCGAACTCGCGGCGCCCCTCTGCATGCGAAAGCACGCTTGGCAGCTGGCTGATAAGACCCGAGACCTTCCGAACGCAACAACACGGACAACATCCGCAACCGTAAACCGCGCGGCAGTAGCGCTTATATGTGCCACCGGATCAAGCGCGAATCCGAGTTTCCAGGCAGGGTTTGCGCGTTATGTTTAATGACCGCGTGCTGATCAAGGTTCTGGTGCAGCGAGGCTAGCTGCCATTCTAGCGGGTGAAAGTCCCGCCAACAGAGGAGTCCAGTCGCTGTTGTAGTCATACCCAGCAACGGGGAGGGCAACCGATCCGTTGG
>JAKAPE010000030.1 GCA_021811945.1 Pseudomonadota bacterium
CAACCCCGCTTCAGCGCGCCTTCAATGCGCTTGTCGCGGCAATCGACAGTGCCAGCAAACAGGTTCAGCTTGTCCCGCAAAACTTGACACATTCACGCCAAGTCGCCTTCGTTAAGCAGAGCTAGGGCACCGACGATCTGCATCGGTCGCGCCGGCTTGCTGAGAATCGGCCGTTGCGCCCATTCGGCCGGAAGAGCGGTGCGGTCGAACTGTCCGGTGAGAAACACGAACGGAACGCCGTCCTTTGCGAGGAGACGTGCGACCGGCCAGACCTCGTCGCTATCGAGGCGGATGTCAAGGACAGCAGCCGACAGGTTGTCTTCGGCGACAAGCGCCTTGGCGCTGGCGAGCGTCGCGGCCGGACCCACCGTATCGGCTCCGGCCTCCCGTAACACGTCCTCAACGGTCATAGCGAGAAGAGCGTCGTCCTCAACGACAAGAATGCGCTGACCGCGCAGCAGATCGGGGCTCATGCACTCCTCCTCATCCAATTGTTTCGGTGCAGCCAAAGCTGCTATCTCGTCGAAAAGCCGACTCGCGGGTGCGTCGAGCTGCCATAAGATTCCCTCTCGGACGAATTGAAGCGTCACATCGCCGCCTAACGCTTTGGCGACCATTTGCGTCGTGACGGAATGACCGAATCCGGTGCGTTGCGGCGGTTCGACCTCGGGGCCACCGATCTCGCGCCAACACATTTGGAAACGCTGCGTCACGGCATCAATATTGACGGTCCAGCCGATCTCAATTTTGCCGCTCGGCAACGACAGCGCGCCGTACTTTGACGCGTTGACCGCGAGTTCGTGCAAAGCGAGGCCCAAGCTCTGCGCGGCTTCAGGTTTCAACAACAAGTCAGGTCCGTGAACAACGATTCGCTCATGGCGCTCGTCAATAAAAGGGGCGAGCTGGGCATTGACAAGCTCCTCAATTGCAACGCCATTCCACTCCCTGCTGACCAAAAGGTTGTGCGAACGGGTCAAGGCATCGACGCGATTTGTAAACCGCTCCTCGTAATCCGCAAGATCAGTGCTTGTTCGCGCGGTTTGCCAAGCGATCGCCTGAACGACGGCCAGAATATTTTTCGTCCGATGCGACAGCTCGCGCATGACGTGCCGCAGATGCTCTTCCGACTTTTTGCGTACCGTGATGTCCACGACGGTCGCGAGTATGAGGTCATCCTGCTCGCGACCGGCGTCGTCGATCGCAGTGAGTCCGATCTCGACCGGAAATTCAGTTCCGTTCTTGCGGCGGGCACAAAGATCACGGCCAGCCCCCATTGGCCGCGTTTCCGGCTGATTGCCAAAGGCGCTGCGCAGCCGCGCATGGTGAGTCCGAATGCGGCTGGGAATCAAGACTTCAACAGGAGCGCCGATCAACTCCGCACGGGTATAGCCGAACAGCGTCTCGATTTGGTGGTTGACCAGTGTAATTCGCCCTTTTCTATCGACGACAACAATTCCATTCGGCGCCGATTCGACGACCAGCCGAAACCGATCGAAAGGGGAATTCGCCATAGAATACAACCTGATAGGAATATGCGGGTGGAGCATCTCCCTCAGAGCGCTAGAGCAATGAAAACGCCTGCGGTGTGCCCGAAGTTCCGCCGGTTGATTTCCTCTAAGACACGGCCCTCTGCGAGGACCGCCACGGCTGCGATCAGCAGGTCGCGGGGCGAGGGGTCTTCGGCCTTATGAGCATCGGTCCGTATGAGGCAAGGAAGCCGACGAACGCCGACATCCATGCCGTCGCTGCCGCGATGAGGAACGTCTCTTCGTTGCTCGACACCGGGGCGACGATGCGAAGGATCGCGGTGCAAATGACGAGGGCATGCCGGATTGATCCTGTGGCTGGCGCTGCCCGAAGCGAGGGTGACCGCGATGACGCTATGTGCGGGCGCAGCCGCGCTGTTGATACGCCTCTCGCGCTGGCGCGGCGCCGCGACCTGGCGCGAGCCGTTCCTTCTGATTCTCCATATCGGCTACTTCTTCGTCCTTCTCGGATTTCTCACCGTCGCGGTTTCGATCCTGCTGCCGCATTGGCTGCCGTTGAGCGCGGCGCTTCATGCCTGGACGGCCGGCGCCATCGGCGTCATGACAATCGGTGTTATGACGCGCGTTGCTCTCGGCCATACCGGGCGGCCGCTGACGGCCTCATCGGCCACGGAAACGCTCATGGATCTATACCGATCTCGAGTTGGCTGCAGAGGCAGGACGGATGACCGTGCTTTGGGCTGCAGTCAGCAATTTTGACACCGTGGACAGCAATAGGCGGTTCGGCCGCCGATTTTGAATATCTTCAGTGGCGAACCGCAGCGCGGGCAATGGCCGCCTTTCTTACGCTGCGGCAAAAGTGCGCCCTCGGGCATCCGCTCGATAAACTGTTCCGAGCCGGCGCCGCGCGCAACCGCCGTCTTGAGCACGTCGCGCATGGCCGCATGGAGCTTTTTGAGCTGGCTCCAGCTGAGCATGCCTGCCGGCGCTGCGGGATCAAGACGCGCCTGGAACAGAATCTCGTCCGAATAGATGTTGCCGATGCCGGCGACGACCTCTTGATCCATCAAGACCGACTTTACATCGCGTTTGCCGCCATGCATGGCCGCCTTGAACGCATCGAAATCGAAGTGGGGATCGAATGCGTCCGGACCGAGCTTTTCCGCGGCGATGAAATCGGCGGCATCCTCGGCCAGCCCCACGCGTCCGATCATCCGCTTGTTGGTATAGGCAAGATGGCCGTCGGCGGCGAAATCGAGGCGTACGCGCGTGAACGGCGGCTCCTTCTCCGGTTCCGGCACGAATTGGAGCGCGCCGGTCATGCCGAAATGCAGTGTCAGCCAGCCGCCGCGGTCGATGCTCGCCAACAGGTGCTTGCCATGACGGCGCGCGGCAACGAGCTTATTGCCTTGCAGACGACGCATGAACGCGGCCGCGGTAAGCTCGCCGAGAATGCGCCGGTCGCTGACGACGACCCGCTCGATCGTCTTGCCCAGCGCGTTGGTCGCAAGCACGCGCTTGAAGCTTTCGACGTCGGGCAGTTCGGGCATGGCACGTCCGTTTCCCTTGACGTGACTGTCACGCGATTGTTGCGATGATACTCAATCCGGCTGATCAGATCCGCTCATTCCCGTGGCCTTGCTCGCAAGCGGGACGGCGCGGCCGATCAATTGTCGATGAAGGTCGCGAGCTTGTGCGCGCGCGCAGGATGGCGGAGCTTTTCCAGCGCCTTTGCTTCGATCTGACGAATGCGCTCGCGGGTCACGCCGAATTCCTTGCCGATTTCCTCAAGCGTGTGATCGGCGGCCTCGTCGATGCCGAAACGCATGCGCAGGATGCGCTGCTCGCGCGGTGTCAGGTCGGCGAGCGCTTCGCCGACGAGCCGCTGCAAAGCGCTGACCTCGGCGGCGGCCTGAGGATCGACGGTATCGGGCGCCCTGATCAGGTCGCCCAAGGTCGCATCGCCGTCTTCGCCGACCGGCATGTCGAGCGAGGTCGGCTCCTGCACCATCGACAACACCTGCTCCACGCGGGCGACCGGCAGCCCCATCCGCGCGGCGATCTCGGCCGGCTGCGCCTCGCGCCCTTCACTCTGATAAAGCCGCCTGCGTTCGCGCAGCACCTTGGCTGCATTCTCGGTCATATGCACGGGAATGCGGATGGTGCGCGCCTGGTCGGCGATAGCCCGCGCGATCGATTGGCGAATCCACCAGACGGCGTAGGTGGAGACCTTGACGCCGCGGCGATAATCGTACTTCTCGATCGCGTGCATAAGACCCAGATTGCCCTCCTGGATCAGATCGAGCAGATCGAGCGAACTGCGTTGACGATATTTACGCGCAATCGAAGCGACTAGGCGCAGATGCGCCTTCACCAGCCGCTCGCGCGCCGCCTTTATCTCGCCCCTGGCCTTGTCGACCTCGGCGACGACGTTGCGGAAGTCGGCAACCGGCAACCCGGCGCGATGCACAGGGCGCCGCGACGGCCGCCGCTCCATCGCCCGCAGCGCGTGCCGCTCGCGCTCCAGTTCCTCGACAAGGTCGGATATGCGGGCCGGATTGAGCCGCAACGCCACCACCTCATCGGCGAGCGCCGCAGTGAGCGTGTTAAGACGGGCGAGAGTACGCTTGGCCAAGTCGCGGCCGCGAGCGCCGGCCGCGAGGCGCTTGCGGCTCAGCAGGCCGATCTCGGCGGCAGTTGCGGCGATCTTCTTGAGGCGAGCGGTAGTGGCGGAGCTCGCTCCAGCCCCCGCCATCGCCATCGGCCCGGGATTTTCATCCTCGCCGCGATCCTCAAGGAGCGCCCGGCCGTTTTGACCGGCGGCGTCCGCGGCGGAGCCCCACCCGTCGCCGCCGGAGAGATCGACCAGATCGGCCAGGCGCAGTCGTCCTGCTGCGACCTCCTGTCCCCATCCGGCGATCCGCTCGATCAGCATCGGCACGCGGCAAAGGGCCGTCAGCGTCGCCTGCTGCCCGGCCTCGGCACGTTTGGCAAGGGCAACCTCTTCCTCGCGCGAGAGCCAGTCGGCACTGCCCATCTGCCGGAAATAGGTGTCGATCGCGCTGCGAGAGAACGACGCAGCATCCTTTGGCTGCGGCGCCGCGCTTGCGCTGGCACGCTCGGCGGCGTCAGGTCTGTCGGGCCTACCCGGGCCGCCCTGAGCGGCGGCGCGCAGCTCCGGAGCTGCACCGGGGGGCGTCCGTTCCAGCACAAGCAGACCATCTTCACCGTCGTCGCCCAACGGCTCCTGCTGCAGGATCATTTCATCACACTCTCGCGGCATGATGGTACGGGCTAGTCTACGCTCGCCTTCGATGCGGTGCCGCAGCCGACGCCAAATCCCAGCCTAGCGGCGCTGGGCAGCGCGATCTGCATTTACATGAATTCGAACGGTGGAGCAGCATCGCTGCACGCTCGGCACCATTCGCGCAGCGGAGATGGTGCCCGGCGTTGGAAGAATCAAGCCTTTCCGCCCTGCCCCCGAGCAAGTTTCCTGCGGCCGGACCAGCGTTTTGGCCGGAGGGGCGGCAAATCCGCGTCAGGTCTCGGTCATGCTCAATGCCCCCTGCGGCGCGCTTTTCCGGCTGGAATGCGCCTCCGGGACAGCCCTTAGGGGCATTACCTGAATTTTTTCTAACCGAGAGACAGCTACCACTACATCCGAACTCTCGGAGGCCATGCGCCATGCCCACCCAGACCGCCCCCTTGGCGGGTGCGACTTACCCAGCACCGCTGCGCAGCGCCTCGTCTACTGCCGTCCCCACGCCCGGCCACAACGGCGCTCACGCGTCCCTCGTCCAGTCGATGCAACTCATGGGTACAGCGATAGTGTACCCGCGAAACACGGAGATCTTTGGCGAAAATGAGCCTGCCGATTACCTCTATCGGGTCGTCACCGGGAGCGTGCGTACGTACAAGATTTTGAGCGACGGCCGGCGCCAGATCGGCGGCTTCTATCTCACCGGCGACATTTTCGGCCTTGAATTCGCCGATAGACACATGTTGTCCGCCGAAGCGATCACCGAAGCCAAGGTGCTGGCGGTCAAACGCCGCGCGATCAACGCGCTCGCCGGCCGCGATCCTGCGGTTGCCCACGAGGTGTTCACCCTCACTGGACGCGAGCTCAAGCGGGTGCAGGAGCGTATGCTGCTGCTGGTCAAAAGCGCGCAGGAGCGCGTCGCCGGTTTTCTTCTGGAAATGGCCGCCCGCACCGTGGCCGGAAATGCCGTCGAACTGCCGATGTCGCGCCAGGACATCGCCGATTATCTCGGGCTGACCATCGAGACCGTATCGCGCGCACTCAGCGGCCTGGAAGACGCTGCGGCGATCGAGGTGCCGACGGCGCGGCGGATCGTGCTGTGCAACCGCTCGGCGCTCGTCCGCATGAACGGCTGAGACGGACGCAGCCCATTCTCCGCTCATTCCTGCGAAAGTGCGAATCCAGCGGAATTTTCCGGGTCCCCGCTTTCGCGTCGCTTTCGCGGGGACGAGCGGCTTGAGGATCGGCTAAAATCATCGCGCGCTAATCGGCCTCGCGTTCGGCGACGCAGCAGTGCGGGGCCTTGATCCCGGCGTCCATCTCGCCCAGCACCGCGCCGGTCACCGGGTTGGGGCGGAACGTGGTGCAGCCCTTCAGACCCATGTCGTAGGCGTCATCGTAGATCCGTTTGAAGTCGGCGAACGAAGTCAATTCGGGCACATTGATGGTCTTGGAGATGGAATTGTCGACGAAAGGCTGCAGTGCTGCCTGCATTTGCAGATGGGCGCCGACGGAAAGCTCCGCGGCGGTGACGAAACCCGGCGGCTCGCCGCTCGTTGCGCCGGTCGTCCGCCGCCACAGATCGAGTGCGTAATCGGTGAGCATGAACGCCTTCGGCGTTGCGTCTTCCGCCAGCACATTGCGGGCAAAGGAGGCGGCGAAGATCGGCTCAAGCGCGCTCGACACATTCCCGGCGAGCAGGCTGATAGTACCCGTCGGCGCGATGGCGATGAGATGACTGTTGCGGATGCCCGTTTCGGCAATGCCGCGGCGGATATCCTCGGGAAGGCTGCGGATGAACGCGCCATCGAGATAGCGATCGCGTTCGAAACGGGGAAAGCTGCCTTTCTCTTTTGCCAGAGCAATCGAGGCACGATAGGCCGCATGGCAGATGCGGCGCATGATGTCGGCGGCCAGGACGATCGCATCGGAACTGCCGTAGCTCAGCGCGAGCATGACCATCATGTCGGCGAGACCGGTGACGCCGAGGCCGATGCGCCGCGATCCGCGGGCGCTCTCTGCTTGCGGCGGCAAGGGAAAGCGCGACGCGTCGATCACGTTGTCGAGTAGCCGCACCGCGACGACCGTCGCCGCCTCTATGGCTTCCAGATCGATCCTTGCCACAGACGAGAACGGCGCGTGTACGAAGCGGGTGAGGTTGAGCGAGCCCAGGTCGCAGGCGCCGTAGGGCGGTAGCGGAATCTCGCCGCAGGGATTCGTGGCGGAAATCCGCTCCCGATACCAAAGATTATTGAGGCGGTTGATGCGGTCGACGAACAAGACGCCGGGCTCCGCATAATCGTAGGTCGCCCGCAAAATCTTTTCCCACAATTCGCGCGCGCGGATGCGCTGCGTGATACGGCAAGGGACTGGCCCGTCTGAGCCCGGCCAGTCGCGCAGGATCGTTTCGCCCTCGCCGTCGAAGGCGGCGGCCGGAAACAGCAGGGGCCACTCGCCGTCGGCGCGCACTGCCGCGATGAAGGCATCGGTCACTTGGACCGATAGATTGAACCGGCGCAATCGGCCGCCCTGTTGCTTGACGGTGACGAACTCTTCGATGTCGGGATGATCGCAGCGCAGCGTCGCCATCATGGCGCCGCGACGGGCGCCGGTCGACAGGATGGTGCCGCACATGGCGTCCCAGATACCCATGAAGGAAACGGGGCCGGAGGCGATATTGCCGGAGCCTTTGGCCGGCGTGCCGCGTGGCCGCAGTGTCGAGAAGTCGACGCCGATACCGCCGCCTTCCTGCATGGTCAGCGCGCTTTCCTGCAGGGCGCGGAAGATGCCGGGGATCGAGTCTTCGATCGTGCCCATGACGAAGCAATTGAACAGCGTGACGTCGCGCGCTGTGCCAGCTCCGGCGTGGATGCGACCACCAGGAAGAAACTTGAAATCCTGGAGGATTTCGAAGAACCGCTCCTCCCAGGCCGCAGCCTGTTCTTTCTGCTCGACGGCCGCCAACGCATGGGCGACGCGGCGCCAGGTATCCGCGACCGCGCGTTCGGCATGACGGCGGTCGGCGTAGCGGTATTTCGTTTCCCAGATGTGACGGGAGATATCGGTGGCAAAGTCGCTCATGATGCGTTCCGAACTGGGGCCTCATAGGCCGCGGGTCGATGCTGACTACGTCATAAGATCGACTGTGGCAAAGCGCTTCTGATCTGCATCAAATTGGCGCCAGTCGAAAGGCGCTAGCGTGGCGCCTTGGAGGTGCTGGTCGTGCCGGTGCAGAATGCGGAAGTAGCGGCGATGTTCGATCAGGTCGCCGAGCTTCTTGAAATAAAGGAGGAAAATCAAAGAGACGCGCGGCTCTTTGCTCGTCACAACTACATTCGCCGTTCTACTCTCGCGAACATGCGGGCAATCTGATCCTTCAGCTTGAGGCGCTGTTTCTTAAGCCTTTCCAGCACATCGTCAGCGGTCGGCTCATCGCCCGACTCGATGCGAAAGATCGCGCGATTGGCCTCCCCGTATCGGCCCGCCAGCCGCCGGAACAGATAATCGGTCTTGCCGAGGCGTGCGATCAGCGCGGTTTCGTCTGGGAACTCATCGGACAATTCGTGCGGGATGTGCATGACAGGAACTTCCTCGTCGCGATCATAACCGCTCGATTTCGTAGTCCTCGCAGGAAAAGCCGAGCATCGACAGACCCTCTTCGAGAAAATCGGCCAGGAGCGGCATGCCCAGCAGATATTCGGCCGTGCGCCGATTGTGCGCACGCGCGGCCTCCTCGCGCACGCTCGGCCAATCGTCGACCGAATAGTCGTCTCGTCCCAGCCACGCCAGGGCCACGAGATCGATCTGCTCATCCTCGGACACGGAATTGATCAGGGAAGTGATCTCCTCGATGACCGGATCGTCCTCGTGCTCCTCGAGCACGGCAGCGTCCTTGTCATCCGCAGGGTTCGATCCCGGGTCGGGCTCGGTCACCTCTTTTTTGGCATCGAACTCCCTGGCCTTGATGATGATGAAGCAGACTTTTTCCGGCGAAATCGTGAGCGGCGATTCGTCGCCGTCGTCGGGGATTGCCGGTTGCGTCGATCGCTGTTGCATAGTCGTCGCCTCAAGTGCGGCCATGAATAGGTCGCGGGTGAACTGCTGCGGTATCGCCGCGCATTAGAGCGACATTTCCGGGCGATTCATTGAGACAAATCAATCCGGACGACAAGCCTTGGCCGGCCCTTGGCCGGCCAAATCTCTTTGCCAGTTTTTGATCCAGATCAAAACGCCGGGCCGTTCCAAATTGCCAAATAGGCGGGACGCGCGGGTTCCGCGCGTTGGTGGTGCCTTTGCGTTCTCAGTTCCGCTTTCGTCGGCGCAGTAAGAGCGCGTTTTGATCCCGATTGTACTGCGACGAAAGAGAGTTTTGCCGAGGGAGTAAGAGGAACGCTCCATGCCGACTTTCATCATGCTGACACGCTTGAATCCCGATGCGGTACGTTCGCCGCGCGGGCTGGAGCAGCTTGAGCGCGATGCCATGAAACGCGTGCGCGAGGAATGTCCGGACGTGGAATGGCTCAACAGCTATGCCGTCCTGGGACCCTGCGATTACCTCGACGTCTTCATCGCCAACGACATCGAGACCGCGGCGCGGGTATCGGCGCTCATTCGCACCTTCGGTCACGCCCATACCGAAATCTGGACGGCGACGGAGTGGGACCGCTTCAAGGACCTTGTCCGCACGCTGCCGGGACCAGGCTGACATCGGCGCAGCGGCGCCGATCGCCGATCGATCGCTGCGATCATCCCTTGACGCAGATCAGCGGCCGCAGGCGGGCGACGCGGCGGGCGAGGCCCGCCTGTTCGGCCGCGGCCACCACCGCGCCGACGTCCTTGTAGGCGCCCGGCGCCTCCTCGGCAACGCCGCGCATTGACGGACTCCTGATGAGGATGCCCCGCTCGGCCAGCTCGTCGACGACCTTGCGTCCGCTCCATTGTCTGAGCGCGGCGTGCCGCGACAGCGCCCGTCCGGCGCCGTGGCAGGCGGAAGCGAACGCCTTCTCTTCGGCGGTCGCCGCGCCGACCAGAATGTACGAGCCGGTTCCCATGCTGCCGCCGATGAGCACCGGCTGGCCTACGGCGCGCAACGCCTCGGGCAGGCTCTCGTGGTTAGGCCCGAAAGCGCGGGTCGCGCCTTTGCGGTGAACGAACAGGACGCGCGGCCTGCCGTCGACTTCATGCGTTTCGACCTTGCAGGTGTTGTGCGAGACGTCGAACAACAGCCGCGGATCGCTGCGGGGAAAGAAATGAGCAAAAACGCGGCGCGCGTACTGGCCGAGAATTTCGCGGTTGGCCAGCGCGCAATTGATCGCCGCGCGCATGGCGCCGAGATAGCGCCGGCCGACCTCCGCCTCGATCGGAGCGCAGGCCAACTCGCGGTCAGCCAGCTCGATGCCCGCGGCTTTTGCTACCAGCAGCATTTCCTTCAGAAACTCGGTGCCGATCTGGTGGCCGAGGCCGCGCGAGCCGCAATGGATGGTGACGACAACGTCGTCGACGGCAAGCTGGAAGACTTCCGCGACCTCGGTGTCGTAGATGTCGGCGACGGCCTGCACCTCGAGGTAATGGTTGCCGGAGCCCAGCGTGCCCATTTCCCGCCGCTGCCGCTCGCGGGCGCGCCCGGAGACGCTGGACAGCTCGGCGCCCGCCATGGTGCCGCCCTCCTCGATGCGTTCGAGATCGCGGGTCTCGCCAAAACCGCGCGCGACCGCCCACGCAGCGCCGCCGGTCAGCATCGCGTCCATTTCGGCGTCATCGAGCCTGATGGTGCCTCTGCTGCCGACGCCGGCGGGGATTTGGCGATAAAGCGAGTCCGCCAATGCGCCTTGCAGCGGCAGAACCTCGGCGGTCTTGAGACCGGTCAGCATGGTGCGCACGCCGCACGAGATATCGAAGCCGACCCCGCCGGCCGAGACGACGCCACCCTCGCCTGGATCGAAGGCGGCGACGCCGCCGATAGGGAAACCGTAACCCCAATGGGCATCCGGCATGGCATAGCAGGCCTGGACGATGCCCGGCAGCGTCGCCACATTGGCCGCCTGTTCGTAGACCTTTTCGTCCATGTCGAGGATCAGCTTCTCGTCGGCGTAGATGATCGCCGGCACGCGCATCGCCCCCTGCGGTTCGATCCGCCAGGTCGTCGCGTCGACGCGGGTGAAACGGCTGGTATCCATTCGCCTTGGCTCATACGTCCACGACACAGGCCGCCGACCACACGCCGTCGTCTTCCTGCGCGACCCGTAATGCCGTGTAGGTAGCGCCCTTTGCTTCGCAGGCGGGCGCATGCCGGTCGACATCGACGCCTTCGCCCCACAGCGTGGCGGCGAGGCTGGTGCCCTCTATTCTCACGTCAAAACCGGAAAACAGCATGCGCCGGACCGCCATTTCGTAAATAATCTTGTTGAGCCAGTCGACCAACAAAAGCTCGAGATCGGGTGCCTCGCAGGTGACCTCGATGGCATTTGACGGCGCAATCGGCGCGTGGGTGACCGCGGCGGTCAACGCCAGCGCCGCCTGCTCGAACGCTTGCGCCGGCGTGGCGCCGAAGCCGCGTATGCCGATATCGGCGCCGTGGGGAAAATGCTCCCATCGGGCGCGGCTTTTGACCGGCGGCGCGGTCATAGCCGCAGCCCGTGTTTGCCGAGAAGCCGTACCGTCGTTGCCTGCATGCCCTTGTCGCCTGGTTCGGCGGCATAGGTCACGCGCGTTCCCACCGCCAAGCGGGAAAACGCCTGATCGAGCACGCTGTTGCGATGAAAATAGATTTCCTGCCCGTCGCCAGTCTCGAGGAAGCCGAACTCGTCAGACGGATCAAGCCGCGCCACGGTTGCAATCGGCTGGCCCCGGTGTTGCTTCACCTGACTCTGCGCGCGGCGCACCTGATCCTGGAGCTGGCGGCGTGCGTGCTTGAAAGCGTCGTTGATGGCGAAGGCAAGGTCGGAATGCCGCTCATCCTGCGGCGGGGTTCGCCCCACATTCACCTCGCGGCCGTCCGGCAGGGCGAGCCGAATGCGGACCTCGTACAATCCGCTCTTGCGGTGATGCTGACCGGGCCCCTTGAGCACCACCCGGCACGCGGTGATGCGGCCCCAGTGTTTTTCGAGCTGCGCCACATGCGTCGCAATGTCCTGCTCGATCTGCGCAGTGGCGGACATATCCTGAAACTCGATCTCAGGCGGCGTCTGCAATGTTCTGCTCCCGTTGCATTTTCTGCTCCCGATGCATTGCGGGCGGCGGTCACCGCCGATCATCGCGTTGTCTGCGCAATGACAACATCCTTGGCGGTTTGCGGTTGCGGAAGCAGGATTTGCCTTCGCGCCATCGGCGGTATCCTGGGAGGGCCGTGGGAACCCGCGAACCTTGAATTTTATCGTCGAGTGGCCTTGACACGTCTTTGATGCATATCAACGTGCTTTGGCGTGGGTTGGGGCTAACTGTGCAGGGTTTTGTTGTCCAACCGCATTGGAGACGTGTCATGGCAGAAACCAGCAGCAAAGTACCCGTGAAGACCGAGAAGGCGCCGGCCGCAATGCCGCCGTCGCTGTGGCCGATCGAGAGCCTGCGGCGGGCAGTCGATCGCCTGTTCGAGGATTTCGACGGCGGATGGCGCACGCCGTTCTCTCGCTCTTTCTTCGACCTCGAGCCGTTCCGGCTCCCCGCAGCGGCTTGGCCGACGGCGCCGGCCGCCGACGTAACTGAAACCGACAAGGCCTACGAAATCACCGCCGAATTGCCCGGCATGGACGAGAAGAATATCGAAGTAAAACTGGCCAACGACGTTCTCACCATCAAGGGCGAAAAGCGCGAAGAGAAGGAGGAGAAGAAGAAAGACTACTATCTGCATGAGCGCAGCTTCGGCTCCTTCCAGCGCGCATTTCGCGTGCCAGAAAGCGTCGATACCGACAAGATCGATGCGAGCTTCAAGAACGGCGTGCTCACCGTGACATTGCCGAAGACGGCGGAAGCGCAAAAGGCGGAAAAGAAAATCGCCGTCAAGGCCGCTTGATGAGAAGGCGGATACGGACAAAATGAGCCGTCATTGCAGGCGAACGATCCCCGCAATGACGGCGCCGATTCGGGTCGATCGAAGCGAAGGCGCCTTTGGGGGCGGACCATGAAGATAAAACTCGAGGTCCTCAAAGGCCGCAGGTGCCTGTATCAGGGCGCCTACGAGGTCGACGACAACGTGAGCTTCGGCGCAGCCTGCGCGGACGTTTGGGTGAAGCTGCGCGAACTGGGCGCGGCCGAGGCCACCAGCATCGGCGCGTTGATGGACACGATGAACGACAGCGTCCTCGACGAGCTCGACGGCGCGGAGATCAGGCTCCGGAAGACTTGAAGGAAGGCCGCGCCCCCACCCTAACCCTCCCCCGCGCGCGGGGGAGGGAATGGGAGGGGGTGCGGCGGATATTCTTCCTCGGTCGGCGGCGCGGCTGCCGCGCGTGCCGGGTTGGGTGCGACGACCAGCAGCGGGATTCCGTGCAGCGACGCAAACAGCCGCCGCGCGTCTTCGCTCAAGGCGCCGCGGCTCAACACCCGCAAGCGCGGCCGCAGGCGCGTTTCTATCTGTGAGAATACGGAAGGAGCAGCCAGCAGGCCGCCGCGGGCCACGGTCTCGACCTTGACTCCGAGTCTTTGCGCCTCGGCAAGAATGACGTCCGGCAGCCGCGCGCCGGGTGCGGTGACGACGACCAGGCGTTCGCTGAACGCCGCCGCGATCTGGAGAGCGGCGTAGATGCATTCATCCTCGGAGTTGGTCGCCAGGGCCGCGATCGGCCCGCGCGTGTGAGCGATCTGTCGGGGGACGATAAGAACGGCGCCCGCCGCCGCAAATGCCGCGTCGAGCAGCTCGGCGAATTGCCGCGTGATCCGCTCGCCCGGATGCGCCGGCTCGATGATGGCCACGATGTCGTCGGCGCGGATCAATCCGGCCATCGCCGCAGCGCCGGTAACGATGTCGAAACTCGACTTGATGGCGCGGGTTCCGATGGTCTGGGCAAAATGCCGACGCGCGCGGCGGGCGGCGTAGTCGAGGTCGCGCGCAATTTGCGCCACGTCGAGGGCCTGCCATCCCAGATCGAGCGTGCGCAATTCGCGCACGGCCGAAAGCCCCGCCAGCGCCGACAGCGTCGCGTCGGCAAGGAAAGTCGCCAACAACTCGATCTGCAAGAACTCGGCAAGATCCGCCGTCGCTTCCACGGCCGACTGGTTGGCGCGGCCCTGTGGCAAACCGACCACCATGCGCCTGTATCGCATGCGCGCGCCGTTCATGGGCGACTCTCGTTCGACGACAAGGCTTGCTGGCCAAAGCTTTGCCGAATGCGGGCAAAGGCATGCAGCCGGTCTTCCACCAGCCGGTTGAGGCTGTGCGCGGGATAGAGTCCATCGCTGCCGCGTTCCCCGGCCACCCGACCGGTCAGAAGTCCGATCCCCGCATCGATCGTCGTGATCGGATAAATGAAAAACTTGCCCGCGGAACACGCTTCGATCACGTCGCGACGCAGCATCAGATGCTGCACGTTGGCGTCGGGGACGAGCACGCCCTGAGTCCCGGTCAGGCCGCGCTTGCGGCAGATGTCGAAAAAGCCCTCGATCTTTTCATTCACTCCGCCGATGGCCTGGACGTATCCCTGCTGGTTGACGGAGCCGGTCACCGCGAGGTCCTGCCGCAGCGGCAGTTCGGCGAGCGCCGACAGCAGCGCGTAAAGCTCGGCCGACGAGGCGCTGTCGCCTTCGACGCCGCCGTAGGACTGCTCGAACACCAGGCTCGCGAACAGCGACATCGGCGTATCGAGCGCGTAGCGGCCGGCGAGAAATCCCGACAGGATGAGGACGCCTTTGGAGTGGATCGGGCCGCCGAGTGCGACCTCGCGCTCGATATCGACGACCTTGCCGGTTCCCGGCCGCACCCGGCAGGTGATCCGCGTCGGCCGGCCGAAGCGGAACCCGGCAAGCTCGGCGACGCTGAGGCCGTTGACCTGCCCGACGCGGGCGCCGCTGGTGTCGATGAGCGCCACCTCTTCGAGGATGCTCTCCTGCGCGCGGTCGCGCAGCCGCGAGGAGCGATGAATCCGCTGTTCGATGGCGGTTTCGACATCGGCGCGCAAGATGACCGCCCGGCTTTCCTTGCCGGCCCAGAAATCGGCCTCGGCGACGACGTCTTCGAGCTGGTCGACGACGAGCGTGAGCTTGTTGGCATGATCGGCGAGCCGCGCGGCGTGCTCGATCAGCAATGCCGTGCCGGCACGGTCGACCGGCTTGAGACCCTGCCGGCTCACCAGAGCGGCGATCATCCGCGCGTGCGCGGCTTCGCTCTCCGGCGTACGGTCGATGTCGTCCTCCAGATCGGCGAGCACCTTGAAGTGCTCGGTGAGGTCCGGGTCATAGGCGGCGAGGAGATAGTAGAGCAACCGATCGCCGAACAGCACCACCTTGACGTCGAGCGGAATCGGGTCGGGCTCGAGCGAGACGGTGCTGGTCATTCCGATGAATCGCCCGAGGTCCTCGATCCGGATCTCGCGTTGGCGCAGCGTCCGCTTCAGGGCCGTCCAACTGAACGCCTCCGTCAGCAGGCTGCGGGCGTCGAGCAGCAAGAAACCGCCATTGGCGCGGTGAACGGCGCCTGCCTTGATGAGGCGGAAATTGGTAACGAGGACGCCGTGCTGAGAAATATATTCGATGCTGCCCAAAAGGTTGCCCAATGTGGGGTGCAGCTCTTCGATGACGGGAACGAGCGGTTCCGGCGCGGCGTGGCCGACCAGAACATTGACCGTGTAACGGTCGAACGGCGCTTCGAGCAGGTCCTGCAGCGGCGGCCCCTCCCCTTCGCTCTTGACCACGAACATGGCGATATTTTCGATGAGGTCGGCGCGAATGGCTTCGAGGTGCGCCTGAACTTTGGCGACATCGGCGAACTGCGCCTTGGTCTTGTCGATGAAGTGCCCGATGGGGTATTTCGCTGTTTCGCGGTTGAGCTTGCGGACATCGTCGCGGCGTTCCGTTTCCCATTGCGGCAGTTGCCGAACGATGTGTTCGAGCTCCTTTTCGAGCTGTTCGATCGTCGCCTGGATGTCCTTGCGTTTCGCCTCCGGCCAGGCGCGGAATTCCTCCGGCGGCACCGGCTTGCCTTCGCGCGCGGGAGCGAGCGCGAAACCCATCGGCGTGCGCAGAATGATGATCTCCTTCTCCGCTGCCTTTTCCTGCAAGGCCGTGAAGGCGTCGGCCTGCTTGGCCTGAAAGGCCTGATCGATAGCGCCGCGCCGGTTCTGGTAGTCCTCGCTCTCGAACACGGCCGGCAGCGCCGTCTTGAGATCGTCGATGAACGCGCGCATGGCGTCGCGGAACTCGACGGCCCGCCCCGCCGGCAGCTCGATCGCCACCGGCTTGCGCGGATCGGCGAAATTGTTGACATAGACCCAGTCGCACGGGCAGCGCCGCTCGCCGGCCGCGTCTTTCAGCACGTGCTCGATGGCGCGCTGGGCGCGCAGGCCGCTCGGCCCGATGACGAAGAGATTGAATCCCGGCTGGCCGGCACGCGTGCCGAACGCCAGCGCGTCGAGCGCCCGACGCTGCCCGACCAGTCCGTCCGCCGGTTCGAGGTCGGCCGTCGATTGAAAGGACAACGCGGTAAGATTGGCGGCGCGGTAGAGCCGCGCGACCGGAAGTGGCTCGAGCGCAGGCGGCAGCGGCACCGATTCATCCCTGCGCTCCGCGGGCACCGGCGTCGTCGGCGATTTCGATTCGAATTGCGTCATGATGAATCCTCGATGCCGGCGTTCGGCACCCGAGCTGCAAATTATACCAACCGGCGCAAATTGCGACCGGCAACCTGAGGCGGCCCGCATGGTCCGATGCTCCGCGTCATCCTTGCAAGGCACGAATCACTCAGGTGCTCGCGCGCGCAAGCGAGCGAGCCTCGAAGGACGACGCTGGGCGCCTCACCACGACGGCGGCCCTCGAAGGATGCGGCCGAGGTTGGGCGAGTTTGCTACGGCAGTCTGATCGTAGCCCAAACCAATGAATCCGGTCGCGGGCCATTCGGCTTTGGTGCAGCGCACCGCTGCATCCTCCCCTGAAAGGGGAGGGTCGGCGCGCAAAAGCGCGCCGGGGAGGGGGTCAAATACACGCTGTTGACCCCAACCCGGCGTGCTTCGGCCGCCGATTTCGCCCTTTCAGGGGGAGGATGGCCGCGACAAGCGACGACGAGCGCGGGCATGACGAGGCGGGAGTTGTGACGCTCGACATTATTCGGTCTTCGCGACGGCGACGGGCATATCGAGCGTAACCGCTGTTGCGGCGTGGCGCTCGGACGCGTGGATCAGACGTCCCATAATCAATACGGCTACGGTCGCCAGTATCGTCGGCGTGGCGGCGGTGGCGAAGACAGTTGGCGTCGCCCACTGCATGCCGATGATCAGGCCGCCGACCACCGGTCCCACGATCGAGCCGACCCGCCCGACGCCGAGCGCCCAGCCGACGCCGGTGGAGCGCATGACGGTCGGATAGTAGTTGGCTGCGAGCGCGTTGGCGCTGATCTGCGCGCCGACGATGCAGAAACCGGCACAGAACGTAACAGTCATCAAGGGCGTTGCAGCCGCGGTGCTTAGTCCGATGCCGGCGACAAAGATGCCGCCGGCGGCGTAGGCCACGGCCAGAACCACGTAAGGGTTCACCTTGTCCATCAGGCGGCCGAGGGTGAGCGTTCCGAAGATGCCGCCGATATGAATAAGCCCGGTGGCGACCAGCGCCTGCTGCACGGAAAGCCCGGCATTGCGGGCGACAGTCGGCAGCCAGTTGGCGAGGAAATACAGTTCCAGCAAATTCACAAAGAACATCACCCAGAAGAGAACGGTGACGACGGCACGGCCGTCGGAGAAAAGAAGCTTTACGGGGAAGCCTGGCCCGGCGCGTTCGTCGGCGGTGATGAAACGCGTTTTCGCAGGGTCGTAGCGCAGCGCGGGGTTGATGCGGTTCAGCAAAGCCGCGACTTGGTCGCCAGCATTGCCGCGAACCGTGAGCACCCGGATCGACTCGGGCAGCGCTACAAGCAGCACCGGCACCAGGATCAACGGGATCGCCCCGCCGAACCAAAATACGGCCTTCCAGCCATAGGAGCGGATGAGCAACGCCGCGATGAGGCCGCCCAAACCCGAGCCGAGTGAGAAGCCGAAAAACATCACCACCGTAAGCGTCGAGCGCAAGCGCTTGGGCAGGAATTCCGAGGTCAGGGCGATCGCGTTCGGCATGGCGCCGCCCAGACCTAGGCCGGTCGCGAAGCGCAGCCAGAAGAGTTGCATGAGGTTGTGCGCCGTCGGCGTCAGCAGCGAAAACGCGCCGAACAGAACCGCCGAGATCGCGATGACCCCCTTGCGGCCGAGACGATCCGACAGCGGGCTGAAGACCAGTGCACCGATCATCAGACCAATCAGGCCGGCGGCGAACACCGGACCCAACACCCCCGGCTTGAGGTGCCACAGTTTCGCTAGACCGGGCGCGACGTAACCCATCGAGGTTACGTCGAAGCCGTCCATGAACAGTGCTGCGGCGCAGAGCACGATCACTTTGATCTGAAACCGGCTGATCGGCTGCTCGTCCATGACCTGCGATACGTCGACGCTTTCCGTTGCGGCCATATTGACCTCCCTTCGATGAATGGTGTTCCTCTCACTGCCGGCGCCGGAGCGTCCGGAATTTCGGCACTTCGATTTTTTTGGGCTCGCCAATGCCCGCAGCGGCGCAGTTGCGCTTGCGGCTTCCCAACGCCGCGTCAGGACAGCCTAAAAATACGTTCGGCGTTCTTGCCGCGCGCAAGGAGCCGCGTGTCGCTCGGCAATGAATCAACGCGACCCAGACAGCCGATCATGTCGCCGATATTGTGCGGATAGTCCGAACCGTAGAGCACATTCTCGGGCCCACAGACCTTGACGCACATGTCGAGCGCGTCCTGGCTGAACACCACCGTGTCGACGCAGATGCGCCGCATGTAATTGCTGGGACGCTCTTTGGTGCGCGCGCTGCAGGTGGGAATACGTTCATGGCAGATGTCCAGCCGCCCGATGAGATAGGGCAGCGCGCCGCCGCCGTGAGCGGCAATCACCGTGATGCTGGGATAGCGATCGAAGAAGCCGTCATAGATGCAGCGTGCGATCGCCAGCGACGTGTCGAAGGTGAAGCCTATGGACGGCACCAGATTATGCGTGGCGGTGTCCATCTCGCTCACGCCCGGCGGCGCGGTCGGATGCACGAAGACCGGCAGGCCCGAAGCGTCGATGGCCTGCCAGATGGCGGCGAAATCGGGATCGGTCAGCGACTTGCCGGCGATGTTGCCGAGCACCATGACGCCGACTGCGCCCGCCGCGCGCGCCCGGTCCAACTCGGCGACCGCGAGGTCGCCATACTGCCAGGGCAGCGAAGCGAACCAGCGGATACGGTCCGGGTAGCTCTTTTGCGCAGCCGCCAGATCATTGTTCATGATCCGCGTTGCCTCGGCGCTGATCTCGCGTCCGCCCCAATAGACGTTCGGACAAGTCAAGGAAATGATGGCGATGTCGACCTTCGCCTTGTTCATATTCTTGATGCGAAGATCGTAATCGAACATTTCCGGCAGCGGCGTCATGAAGGGCGCGCCGTCCAAATGAATAATATCGGGCAAAGCGCCTATCGAACGGACGCTATAGCGCGGACCGCCGTGTTCCTTGAGCAGTGAAAGCCACGACTTGTTCAGCATATGCGTGTGGACGTCGATAACGACGCTCATTGGCGATCCTCCGGCGGATGTTGCCGCCGCCGACTTGGCTCTTTTTCAGGGGATTGATCGTAAGGACGGACAGAGATATAAGCAAACAAAATAATTTTTATATATCAATAAGGTAATCTCATAAATGACGCTGCGGCAGTTGCAGGCTTTCGTGTTGGTTTGCCAGCTCGGCAGCTTCAGTCGCGCTGCCGAGCGCATGCATGTCACCCAGTCGGCGGTGACGCTGCTTATCAAGCAGCTTGAAGTGACGCTGGGCGCGATCTTGTTCGATCGCACGACGCGGACGCTGCGGTTGACGTCGGCGGCAAAGGAGGCGCTGCCGATCGCAGAACGCCTGCTGCGCAATCGGGACCTCTTGAAGGACAGCCTGAGAGCCCTGACTGATCGCAGCAGCGGCGTCGTCAATTTGGCCGTGACGGTGGGGGTGGCGGCCGCGCTGGTATCACGCGTGGTCGCTGCCTTCCGCATCCGCTATCCAAAGGTCACCGTGGTGCTGCAGGACTTGTCGCCGGATCAGCTCGTTTTGATGACGCTCGCCGAGGAGGTCGAGTTCAGCATCGGCACGCTCGACGACGATGTGCCGGATCTGGTCGCAACCACGCTTTTGGAGCGGCCGCTTGGCGTCGTTTGCCGAAAAGGATCGGACCTGTCTGCGCGAAAGGCCGTGACGTGGGACCGGCTGACCAATCAACCGGTCATTGCGATAAAGGCCGGCACAGGTATCCGGCGCCTGATCGACCGAACACTGGCGCTACGGGGCAGGCGATTGGTTCCCGTGTACGAGGTCTCCCTGGTGACCACGGCGCTGGCGATGACCGCCGAAGGGTTGGGCGTGTCGGTCTTTCCTCCTTATTTGGTGCCGCCATCGCAATACCCGCAGCTGACAACGCGGCCCTTGATCAATCCGACGGTGCTGCGCCGGCTGTCGATCATCAAGAAGAAGGGGCGATCGTTGTCGCACGCGGCCCAGAGTTTTGTCGACGTGACCCGGCAAACGATCGGCTCGACGTCGGCCTGACCGCAACCCGCACAAACTGACTCTTGTCCACCATCCTGAGGCGCGAGCGTAGCGAGCCTCGAAGGATGAACGGCCCCGGCGCTTTGGCCGCATCCTTCGAGGGCTGCTGCGCGGCCGCCTCAGGATGACGGTCAGAATTTGTGCAGACTGGTATGACATCGTCGCCGACGGACACTGCAAGGCCGCTTTATGAGTGTGGTCCGACATGTGAACGAGCCGGGTCCCCGCTTTCGCGGTGACGAGCGGAATCGGAGCTGAAAAATCGCTCGGTCCGAGCTACTCCGCCGCGCTCAAGGCCGCGCCCTGCGAGGCGTAGTTGAGGATCGGGGCGAGCCACTTCTCGGCCTCGGCGGTCGTCCAGCCTTTGCGTGCCGCGTAATCCTCGACCTGGTCGTGCTCGATCTTGCCGACGCCGAAATAGCGGCTTTGCGGATGGCTGAAATAGAGACCGCAGACGGAGGCGGCAGGCCACATGGCGAAGCTTTCGGTGAGCTTGACGCCGATCGCGTCTTTGCCGCCGAGGAGTTGGAACAATATCGCCTTCTCTGAGTGGTCAGGTTGCGCCGGATAGCCGGGCGCCGGCCGGATACCGCGATATTTTGCGGCAACGAGATCGCCTGCGCTCAGCTTCTCGTCGGGCGCATAACGCCAAAATTCCGTGCGCACGCGCTGGTGCGCCCGTTCGGCGAGCGCTTCGGCGAGGCGGTCGGCAAGCGCCTTCACCATGATCGCCGAATAATCGTCGTTGGCCTCTCTCAGCCGCGCAACGACCGCCTCCTCGCCGATACCGGCGGTGAGCGCGAAGGCGCCGATGTAGTCGGCAAGCCCGCTGGCGCGCGGGGCGACGAAGTCGGAAAGCGCCAGGTTGGCGCGGCCTTCGCGGCGGGGAAGCTGCTGACGCAGCGTATGGAGCACGGCGATCGGCGCTGAGCGCGTCTCGTTATCGAACACCAGAATGTCGTCACCCTCGCTGTTCGCCGGCCAGAAACCAATCACGGCGCGCGCGGTCAGCCACCGCTCGGCGGCAATCCGCGTCAACATCGCCTGCGCATCGGCGAAAAGGCTGCGCGCGGCGGCGCCGATATTTGCATCGTCAAGGATCGCCGGGAACTTGCCGTTGAGCTCCCAGGCGGCAAAGAATGGCGTCCAGTCGATGTAACCGATCAGCTCGGCGATGGCGATATCTGAAAGCCGGCGCGTGCCGAGAAAGTGCGGTGCCGGCGGCCGGTAGCCGCCGGACCAATCGAGCTTGAGGGCGTTGGCGCGCGCCTCGGCAAGCGGCAGGCGCTGCTTCGCCTCGTCGGCGCGCGCGTGCGCGGCGGCGATGCGGGCGTATTCGGTGCGCACCTCCGCGATGGTGCGGGAGCGCGTTGCCGAGGAGATGAGCGCGGCGACGACGCCGACGGCGCGGCTCGCGTCGTTGACATGGACAGCTTGGCCGCGCCGGTAGTTGGGATGGATTTTCACCGCCGTATGCACGCGGCTCGTCGTCGCCCCGCCGATAAGGAGCGGCAGAGCAAAACCCTGCCGCTCCATCTCGGCCGCCACATGGCACATCTCGTCGAGAGAGGGGGTGATCAGGCCGGAGAGGCCGACGACGTCGGCTTTCTCGGCCTTCGCCGTTTCCAGGATTTTTTGCACGGGCACCATGACGCCGAGATCGATGACGTCGTAATTGTTACAGGAAAGCACGACGCCGACGATGTTCTTGCCGATATCGTGCACGTCGCCCTTGACCGTGGCGAGCACTATCTTGCCGTTGCCGGCGGCGTGATCGCGGCCGTCGTTCTCCTGTTCCATGAACGGGAGCAGACACGCGACCGCCTGCTTCATCACCCGCGCGGATTTGACCACCTGCGGCAGGAACATGCGGCCGGAGCCGAACAGATCTCCGACCACGTTCATGCCGTCCATGAGCGGGCCTTCGATCACGGCGAGCGGCCGCGCGGCGGAAAGCCGCGCTTCTTCCACGTCGGACGCGATGAAATCGGTGATGCCGTGCACAAGCGCATGAGTGAGCCGCCGTTCCACTGGCCATCGGCGCCACGACAGATCGGCTTGCTTTTTCTCCCGGCCTTCTCCGCGGTAGCGCTCGGCAAGCGCGAGCAGCCGCTCCGCCGCATCGGTGCGGCGGTTGAGCACCACGTCCTCGCAGGCCTCGCGCAGTTCGGCGTCGAGGTCGTCATAGACCGCAATCTGACCGGCGTTGACGATGCCGACGTCCATTCCCGCGGCGATGGCGTGATAGAGGAAGACCGCATGCATCGCTTCGCGCACGCGCGCGTTGCCGCGGAAGGCGAAGGACAGATTCGACACGCCGCCGGAAACATGAGCGTGCGGCAGGTTTTCTTTGATCCACCGCGCCGCCTCGATGAAGGCGACGCCGTAGCCGTTGTGCTCTTCGATTCCGGTGGCGATCGCGAAGATGTTGGGGTCGAAGATGATGTCCTGCGGCGGAAAGCCGACGCGGTTGACGAGGATGTCATAGGCGCGCCGCGCGATCGCGGTCTTGCGTTCGAACGTATCGGCCTGCCCGCTCTCGTCGAAGGCCATGACCACGACCGCGGCGCCGTAGCGGCGCACGATCCTCGCCGTCCGGATGAATTCATCCTCGCCCTCCTTGAGCGAGATCGAGTTCACCACCGCTTTGCCCTGCACGCATTTGAGGCCAGCCTCGATCACCGAGAATTTCGAGGAGTCGACCATCACCGGCACGCGGGCGATGTCCGGCTCGGCAGTGACGAGGTTGAGAAACGTGGCCATCGCCTTCTCGGAATCGATGAGCCCTTCGTCCATGTTGACGTCGATGATCTGGGCGCCGTTCTCGACCTGCTCGCGGGCGATGGCGAGCGCGCCGGCGTAGTCGCCCGCAGTGACGAGCTTGCGGAAGCGCGCCGAGCCGGTGACGTTGGTGCGCTCGCCGACATTGACGAAGGGAATGTCCGGCGTCAGCGTGAACGCTTCGAGGCCGGAGAGCCGCAGCAGCGGAGCCACGGTGGGAATGGCCCGCGGCCTCTTGCCGCGGACGGCGGCGGCGATGGCGCGGATATGATCGGGCGTGGTGCCGCAGCAGCCGCCAACGATATTGACCAGGCCGGCGGCGGCGAACTCGCCGAGGAGATCGGCCATCAGCCGCGGACCCTCGTCGTAGCGGCCGAATTCATTGGGCAGGCCGGCATTGGGATAGGCGCAGACGAGCGTATCGGCGACGCGCGCAAGTTCGGCGATATGGGCGCGCAACTCACGCGCGCCGAGCGCGCAGTTGAGCCCGATCGATAGCGGCGCAGCATGCGCGACCGAATTCCAGAAAGCCTCCGGCGTCTGTCCGGAGAGAAGCCGGCCGGAGCGGTCGGTGATGGTGCCGGAAATCATCACCGGTACGCGCGGCGCGCGCGCCGCCAGCACGTCGGCGATGGCGGCGATCGCGGCCTTGGCGTTGAGCGTGTCGAAGACCGTCTCGACGAGGAGTATGTCAACGCCGCCGTCGAGGAGCCCGCGCACCTGTTCGGCATAGGCGAGGCGCAATTCGTCGAACGTGATGGCGCGGAAACCGGGATTGGACACGTCCGGCGACATCGAGGCGGTGCGGTTGGTGGGGCCGATGGCGCCCGCGACGAAACGCGACCGCCGGTCCTCGCTTTGCGCCGCGTCGGCGGCCTCCCGCGCCAGCCGCGCGCCGGCGGCGTTCAATTCATGCACGATCTCAGTCATGCCGTAATCGGCTTGGGCGATACGGGTCGAGGAAAACGTGTTGGTCGAGACGATGTCGGCGCCGGCGCGGAAATAGGCGAGGTGGATGGCGCGCACGGCGTCCGGCCGGCTGAGATTGAGCAGATCGTTGTTGCCGCGCACTTCGCGGTTCCAGGCGTCGAAGCGCGCGCCACGAAAGCCGTCCTCGTCGAGGCCGAGCGCCTGGATCATCGTGCCCATGGCGCCGTCGAGGACGAGAATGCGTTCGGCCGCAAGGGCGCGCAGTCTCGCTTCGGTAGAATTGTGCGCGAACTCCCTCATCCCACGCTCTCCCCTTCGGTGAGAGGGAATCGGGCGCCGTGCTTCGGCCTTACGCCCAGCAAATGACAGATCGCATAAACGAGGTCGGCGCGGTTCATGGTGTAGAAGTGGAAATCGGTGACGCCGCGATCGGCGAGACCGAGCACCTGTTCGGCCGCGACGGCGGCGGCGATGAGCCTGCGGGTTGCCGGATCGTCATCGAGGCCGTCGAAGCGCACCGCGAGCCAGTTCGGCACCGTGGCGCCAGCCCGCGCGGCAAAATTCGTCGTTTGTTTGAAGTTTTGCACCGGCAGGATGCCGGGCACTATCGGGATGCCGATGCCGCTCGCGCGTACGCGATCGAGGAAGCGGAAATAGAGTTCGTTGTCGAAGAAGAACTGGGTGATGGCGCGACTCGCGCCGGCGTCGACCTTGGCCTTGAGCATGTCGATGTCGGCGGCGACGTTCAAGCTCTCGGGATGTTTTTCCGGATAGGCGGCGACCGACACTTCGAAATCGGCGATGCGTCTGATGCCGGCGACCAAATCGGCGGCATTGACATAGCCTTCCGGATGGGGAGCAAATTTCTCGCCGACGCCGGCCGGCGGATCGCCGCGCAGGGCGACGATGTGGCGCACGCCCGCGCCGACGTAGCCGGAAACGACGGCGTCGACCTCGGCGCGGGTTGCCGCGACACAGGTGACATGCGCGGCCGGCGTCAGCGCGGTCTCGGCAAGGATGCGCTTGACCGTGGCATGGGTGCGCTCGCGGGTCGAGCCGCCGGCGCCATAGGTCACCGAGACGAAGCGCGGGTCGAGCGGGGCGAGGCGCGCGACCGCCTGCCACAACGACTGCTCCATCTCCGCGCTCTTGGGCGGAAAAAATTCGAACGAGACGCGGATGCCGCGTCCGCCGCCATTTTGGCCGGCTTGGGCGAAATTCATCATGCCACCTCGCGCGTCGGCGGCGCGGCGAGCGCGATGCGAGGGTCGCGGGCAAGCCAGAGCGAAACCGCGATCTTGCCTTCGGGGCCGGGCGGAAACGTCTGCTGCTGCAGGGGATGGAGGCCGGCCGTCGTCAGCCACTGCCTCACCGTCTCCGCGGCAAAGCCGAGCCGGCGGTGGGCGTGCTCCGCGCGCAGGAATTCAAGATCGTGCGGGGCGAAATCGACGACGAGAAGGCGCCCGCCCGGCCGCAACACGCGCGCCGCCTCGGCAACGGCGCGGCCGCCATCGTCGAGAAAGTGCAGAACTTGATGGATGATGACAGCGTCGAAGGAATCGCGCGGCAAGGGCAGGTCGTAGATGTTGCCCTGGCGCACGCTGCAGTTCTTGAGCCCGGTGCGGTCGAGGCGCGCGCGCGCGAACGCCAGCATGTCGAGCGACAGGTCGATGCCGAGGCCACGCTCGATGCTGCCGGCGAAGAGTTCGAGCATGCGGCCGGTCCCGGTGCCGAGATCGAGCAGCGAGCGGATCGGCGCGTCGCCGAGCGCGGCGCGGATAACCGCCTCGACGGCGGCGTCGGCGACATGCAGCTTGCGGATGCGGTCCCACTCGGCGGCGTGCCGGCGGAAATAATTCTGCGCGGCGGCCGCGCGGGTGGCGCGCACCGCCGCCAGCCGCTCGCGGTCGCACGCGATGGTCGGATCGTTAGGGTCGAGCCGGGCAATGAGCGCGCGGGCGAC
>JAKAPE010000279.1 GCA_021811945.1 Pseudomonadota bacterium
CGCTTCGCTTGGACAACGCAAGTGCGTTGCCCACATGCCCACGGTCTCAGCAGCAGCAGGCAGACGATCGAAAATGGGCCAAAAGTACCCACTCGATTCCCTGAAGACCCTCTACTCTTTTGCTGGACCTTGATACCAGCAATCATTGGTTTTATTGAAGGCATAGTATTGCTCACAATGAGCGAGACGGATTTTGCCGCGAAGTATAATGCGGCTGCTCAGGCTATATCATGACGCCCGAGATGAAACGCGGCTTCGAGGCGCCGATCACATTAGGTGCCTTCGGTCATGGAAGGAGGAACGCTTTCGACGAATCGCTCAAATCGCGTCGCAAACCAGCGCCAATTCTGAAGGCCAGCTAGGTTACGCGTTTGGGCTAACGCGTCGACCTCGTCCTCGCAAACCCGCCTTATCTCTGCGATCCAGCTGCGCGACGCCTCACGGCGAGTGGTGAGCGGCTTACCAGCAGTAGTGGCGCTCATTTCCAGATCATAGGCGGCCCGCAAATAATCGAGGTATAAGAAGCCGTCCTCGTCGGAGTGCAGATACGGGTGGGAACCAAGCTTTTGCGCCGCTGTGGCCGAAACGATGATCCGAGGCCGCCCCGCGAACTTCGACTCCATCGTATAGGCTTCGACCAAACCGGGTCCGAACACCACGCCGTTCTGATGGTGCAAAGGTCCAAAGGCGATGCCACCGCGCAAAAGGCATCCAAAACGTATTGCGCGCGAAAAAATCCAAGCTGCATTGTTAGCTAAGTTAAAGACAATCATCCCAGCCCCAACATGCGCCAAACCAGCGGCGGTAAACGAAACCACGATGTTATCGGAAAATGCCGAAATGGCAGGCCAAACTTCATGCTCGCGAGTCCTTGAGTCAATGCATGTAGCTTCCGATCTGGAATCACTTTTCGCCTCTACGAGACTGGTCAAGAGCGACAGTATCTCGCTCTGACGTCCATCATCTTGCGCTGTTATGATCGAACGGAAGCCAAGCAAATCGATGAATGCAACTAATTGCTCATCCATTTGTTCGCCCCAAATTCAAGTTGAAGGTTAGGGATAATGGGTACATGGGTGTGACGCAATCGTCGGGCAAGATGCAAATTCGCAGTTAACGGCTGCCTGTGTTGATGCCTCTGAGATCGCTACCCGATTCGCCTCGTTCCCGGGAGAGGATTTCAGCGAGCGGAGCGAGTGATGGCAAGGAGAGTTCGGAGGGCGAGGTTAACCCCGATGTTCCAAACCGCCTTACACCCATCCTGCTCCGAAGAGATGTAGTTCCGTATTCGGTCACATTGTGCCTTGACCCCAACGCGCCTAACTTTGTGCCATGATCCTTTCTCTCGAGCCTGTCCACGTCGTCGGCGGCGGCCTAGCGGGGTCGGAGGCCGCCTGGCAGCTTGCGCGCCGCGGCGTGCGCGTGGTCTTGCACGAAATGCGGCCGGTTCGTTCGACTGCCGCGCACAGAAGCCAAAAACTTGCCGAGCTGGTATGCTCGAACTCGTTCCGCTCCGACGACGCGCAGACGAGCGCGATCGGCCTCTTGCATCAGGAGATGCGCCGAGTTGGCTCGCTGATCATGCGCGCGGCCGACGCCAACAAAGTGCCGGCGGGCAGCGCGCTGGCGGTGGACCGCGACGGTTTTGCCGCCGCGGTCACTGCGGCGATTGAAGGCGAGGCGTTGATCGACGTCCGCCGCGAGGAGGTTTTGGTGCCGCCGCCCGATTGGGACCGCGTCATCATCGCCACAGGCCCCCTCACCTCGCCGGCGCTGGCGGATGCCGTCGCCGCGCTCACCGGGGAAGCCGCGCTGTCCTTCTACGACGCCATCGCGCCGATCGTGCATCGCGACACCATCGATTTCGGCATCGCTTGGTTCCAGTCGCGCTACGACAAGGCCGGACCCGCCGGCAGCGGGGCCGATTACATCAATTGTCCGCTGACGCGCCAACAATACGACGCTTTCGTCGATGCGCTGCTCGCCGGCGAGAAGACCGCGTTGCGCGATTTCGAAAACCCCCTCCCTCACCCTCCCCCGCAAGCGGGGGAGGGAAGGGAGGGGGTGCCCTATTTCGACGGCTGCCTGCCGATCGAAGTGATGGCCGAGCGCGGCCGTGAGACGCTGCGCCACGGACCGATGAAGCCGTTCGGCCTCACCAATCCGCATCAGCCGGACGAAAGACCTTACGCCGTTGTGCAGCTCCGTCAGGACAACAGGTTCGGCACGCTGTTCAACATGGTCGGATTTCAGACCAAGCTGAAACACGGCGAACAGGTGCGCATCTTCCGCACCATTCCCGGCCTGGAAAGGGCCGAGTTCGCCCGTCTCGGCGGCCTTCATCGCAACACCTACCTCAACTCGCCGAAGCTGCTGGACGCGACTCTGCGGCTCAAAGCAAAACCGCGGCTACGCTTTGCCGGCCAGATCACCGGCTGCGAAGGCTATGTCGAGTCGGCGGCGGTCGGCCTCCTCGCCGGCCGCTTCGCGGCGGCGGAGCGCCTGGGCGAGGAGCCACGCCTGCCGCCGACGACCACCGCGCTCGGCGCGCTGCTGGCGCACATTACCGGCGGCCACATCGAGACGATCGACGCCGGTCCGCGCTCGTTTCAGCCGATGAACGTCAACTTCGGCCTGTTTCCGCCGCTCGGGCCGAGCGTCGTGCGCAGCGCCAGGAAGCAGACGCTTTGCGCGCGCGCGCTGGCCGACCTCGACGCTTGGATCGGCGCGGCGATGCCGCATGCGGCGGAATGAGCGAGGCTAGAGCATATTCCGCTCATTCCCGCGCAAACGGGAATTCAGCCTGGCATGCTCTTTCTTCGGGGATTCCTCCGGGTCCCTGCTTTCGCGGGGACGAGCATAGGGCATTCGGTTTCATTCGATCGGGACATCCACTAACCTGATGTTTTTTGGGCATAGCGGACATGGCTTGACCCGCCTCGGGTCGATCCGTTCGATGCGGTCGTGAATGACCCGCTGCGGACCCAGCATTGCCCGGTCCCCGTAGGGGCTGGAGGACGAAACGTGACCAATAATGCCGCCAGTGTTGAAAGACGCATCCGAGCAAGCTTTGCCAAGCAGGGCCTGATGCGGACGCTTGGAGCCACGCTCGGCAAAGTAACGTCAGGGCAAGTGGAAATCCTACTTGTGCCCAAACCGGAGGTCTCGCAACAGCATGGATTCGTGCATGCGGGAGCGGTCAGCGCTATCGCGGATAGTGCGGCAGGCTATGCTGCTCTCAGCATGATGCCGATGGACCGCGGTGTCCTAACAACAGAGTTCAAAATCAATCTTTTATCTCCGGCGACGGGCGAGCGCATTATAGCTCGCGGCAAGGTGGTCAAAGCGGGCCGCACGCTCACCCTCGCTCAGACAGAAGTATTTGCCGGAAACGAAGGAAAGGAACAGCTCATCGCTCTTTTGACGGCAACCTTGATGGCGATAGAAGGTCAGGAAGGCATTGCCGATTGATCGTCGCTTCCCGGTACTTCGCGACTGCACGTTTTACGTTCGGTCGTGTCGCTTTCTGGGCAAAGCAGGCTCACAGGTTGCCGGCCTTGGCGCATTTGCCTGTGTCAGGCCCCGATAAAAGGATTCCGGATGGTCAGTCGCTCAATGGTTTGGCTGCGCTGAAAGTCCTCTGAATAGAGCGTCGAACATTGCGCGCGCAAGGCCGCGGCGATGATCATGCTGTCGTAAATCGACAAGCGGTAGCGTTCGGCGAGAGCGAGGCCTAGTTCGTGGGTTTCGACATCGATCACCTTGACCGTGCAGACCGCGCGCATCTTCGCGAGCATTTCGCGCAGTTCGGCGAAATCAAGCATTCTCTTGCCAAGCGCCGCAGCGGCAAACTCGTTAAGTACCTGCACGCTGACGGCTCCCCCTAACGAAAGAACCTCCTCCGCGCGCCCGGCCTTTCTTGCATCATTCGACAGCAGATAGAGCAAGATATTCGTATCGAAGAAAACGTCAGCGGGCATGCGCCTTTTCCCGATCGAACTTGAACCCTTTCGGCAGGCGGCCGCGGAATTTGCGCAGACTTTTCAGCGCCTCCGCCCGGCTGTGGTCACGGGAAACCTCGAAGGCGCGGGGTCCAGCGACGGTGATTTCGATTTCGTCGCCCTCCTTAAGCTTCAGCGCCTCCACCAGCGCCCGCGGCAGACGGACAGCCAAGCTGTTACCCCATTTCGAGACGTGCATGGTTTCACACCGCTGATATTCGGGTTGCTGATATACGCGCTCAATGTATATCACTGCCCCGCACCACGCACAACCGTCGACGGTGTGCGGGGCCGGACCGCTTAGCCGGCAATCCGCCGTGGATTGCGCGCCGCGCGCCAGATCAGCCATTGCCGCCGCCACGGCGGGATTTCCGCCGGCGCGAACGGGTCGCTGCGTTCCAGGCGGTCGAGCGACGGCCGCACGAGGGCGACGGGGAGAAAAGCCGGCATGGCTTCGCGCGGCAGCGTCGGGAGGGGTTCGCGCGCAGCGGCCAGATGGCAGCGGGCGAGGTTTCGCAGTTCCCGGAAAGCGGCGATCAAGCCAGGCGTGGAGCGGCCGGCGAAGACTTCATCAGGGCGGACCCCATGCCGGTCGAGGAGTTCCATCGGCACATAAAGCTGCCCGCGCGCGGCGTGCTGCGGAAAGGCGCGTAACAGGCCGGCAATAGCATAGGCTTTGCCTGCCGGCGCAGAGACCTGCTGCGCATCGATGCCGGCGAGAATCTGCGCAGCCAGAGCGAGCAGCGTCGAAAATGTTCTCTCCGCGTAGGCATCAAGGTCGGCAAGCGTTGCCATCGGGTCATCGTAAACGTCGAAACGCTGCGCCTCGACAAGCTCGGACAGCTTGCCGGCGGCGAGGCGATGGCGCTCGGTCGCGGCAAGAAGCGCCGCGGCGACCGGATTGGCGAGCGCCTCTTCTCTTCTTTCACCATTGATCACGTCGCTCCACCACTGCAGGCGGATTTCGCCCGGCAGTGGCGCGTGGGCGAGTTCCCGCACGCGGCCGATCTCGATGTCGAACGCATGGATCGCGTACAGCGCGTTGCGCTGCTTCGCCGGCGCAAACAGCGCGGCAAGATAGCGGTCGCGGTCGGCGCCGCGGACCAGCTCGGCGCAATAGTCGAACGCATCCGGCATGGCCGCCAGATTAACAGAGAGTATCACTCCACCGCGATCAAGCCGGCGCCGACACGGCGGCTTTCCATCAGCATGACGTTGTAGGTGCGCACGGCCGGTCCCGTCGTCATCACATCGACCGCAATATGCGCGTCGCGAAACCGCGTGCGCAGGGACTGCGGCATGACCCACGGCTTTATCCCGGTGCCGAGGACGAAGAAATCGAGGTCGTCGGCTTCGGCAAAGACGCGTGCCAGCGTTTCCCCGGTCAGCGCGGCCGGGTGCGCCACCGGCCACGCCCAGATGCCGTCCGGCAGGCATAAGAGCGAGCCGCGATGCGACATGCCAGCGAAACGGAAGCCGCCGCCGCCGTGGGCGTCGATCAGCCCCTGGCGCGGCAGATGGGGATCTGGCCCGAGTTTCATCGCTTCGCGCCGTCGATCGCAACGGCGACAAAAGATTACGAACAAATCAGACTGTCAAGGGTGAAACCTGCGACGCCCAGAGCTATCGCATATGAAACGGTGTTGTCCTCCACTTCCCCCTGAAAGGGGGAGGTCGGCGGCCCAACGGGTCGGTGCGAAGCACCGCCCGATGGGACGCCGGGTGGGGGTCAAACAATTTGACCCCTCCCCGGCGCGCTTCGCGCGCCGACCCTCCCCTTTCAGGGGAGGGTAAAAGTCATATGCGATTGCCCT
>JAKAPE010000280.1 GCA_021811945.1 Pseudomonadota bacterium
CGCCAACAAGAATAAGGGAAGCGTCAAAACACGACGTAAAACCGCAGGTTGGAACCCGGAGTTCCTGCTACAAATCCTTCAGCTCAAAGAGCGTTAACCTGGATTCCGTGCCCTGGCCGCGGTCTCGGCGAATTGACTTTGCCGCGGCATAAGTGTATCCACTTTAGCTTAGCGACATAATTAATAGAGATGCGGCTGCTGCCTTGACGCGCGGGCCGTAAGGGAGGTTTTTGGCTCTTATTCAGCTGCATCAATTCGCATATGCACGCCTGCGCAGCCAGGCGATTTGATGCGAATGCTCTTCTATGCACATGGATCTGCGGCTGACAATCTACGGGAGTCCCGAGCTTTTGCTGAGCAGAGAGGACAGAAAGAGGAAATGAGAAACAAGCGCGTCTGTATCGATGTTGGTGGCACCTTTACCGACTGCTTGGTAATGGACGAGTCGGGACTGTTGCAGAAGTTCAAAGCTCCGACGACTCCGCGCGATCCATCGATCGGCTTGATGGATGCCATGAAAAAAGCCGCTCGGCATTACCACCTGGATGTCAGGGAATTCTTCGGGCAAGTCGAAGTGCTGGTTCATGGCACGACTCTCGCCACCAACATCCTGCTGACCGGTCGCGGCGCCCGCGCCGGCATGATCACGACCAAGGGCTTTCGCGACAGCATCGAGATTCGTCGCGGCATCAAGCCAATCGACATTTCGCTCTACAATCTGTTCATACCGCCGAACGAACCGCTCATCCCGCGCTGGCATCGGATCGGCGTCGAGGAGCGCACGCTCGCCAATGGCAGGATCTTCACTGCGCTGAACGAGCGCGAGGTGACGGACGCTGTTCAAGCGCTCACAGCCGACGGAGTCGAGTCGATTGCGATCTGCTTCCTGCATTCATATGCAAATCCGGCGAATGAGCGCCGCGCCGCTGAAATTTGCCGCGAAGTGGCGCCTAACGTTTTTGTCAGCACGTCACACGAAACGCTGCCGGTGTGGCGTGAGTTCGAGCGCTTTAATACCACCTGCGTCGGGGCTTATGTCGGGCCGCCCGTTGCCCGTTATCTCACATTGCTCGAACAAGTGCTGAAGGAGTCCGGCTTCCGCGGCACCTTCCTGATGATGCTGGCAAACGGCCTCGTCCAGAACGTCGCCGAGTGCATTCGCCGTCCGGTTTTTTTGTTGCATTCCGGACCGGCCGCGGCGCCGTCGGGAGCGACGCATCTCGGCCGACATCTCGGCGATGATGATCTGCTATCTGTGGACATGGGCGGCACCAGCTTCGACATCTGCCTGGTCAACAAGGGTGAGATACCGACCACGACCGAGCATTGGGAGAACGATCAGCGCGTCGCGATCAAGATGGTGGACATTGCCAGCATCGGTGCCGGCGGAGGATCGATCGCGACGATCGATTCGCTCGGTCTTCTGCGTGTCGGTCCCGCGAGTGCAGGTGCGGATCCAGGCCCTGCTTGCTATGGCCGCGGCAGTGAGGCCACGGTGACCGATGCCAATTTGATCTTGGGCTATGTCCCCGCCGACTATTTTCTCGGCGGCGAGATGAAGCTCGATATTAATGCGTCGCGAAAGGCAGTGACGCCGCTGGCAAAGCAGCTCAAGACCGACGAGCTTGGCGTCGCGGAATCCATCTTCCATACTGTGAATGCCAACATGGCAAACAAGATCACCGAGGTGTCGACCAAGCGCGGTTACGATATCCGCCAGACCGTAATGATCGCCGGCGGGGGCGGCGGTCCAATTCACGCGGGCTTTATCGCCGAGGCGCTCGGGATTCGCAAAGTCGTGGTGCCGCCGATCGCGGCGCTGTACAGCGCTTTCGGCATGTTCGCGATGGACATCGGGCAGGACTACGCGCGGTCTTTCGTCACCCGCGTCAAAGGCGCTGATGTCGATACGCTAAATAGAATCTATGACGAAATGGAAGCGGAAGCGTCCGCGTCGTTTCGCGCGCATGGCGTGGATTCGAAGGCGATCGTGTTCAAACGCGCTGCGGAAATGCGTTACGTCGGACAGTTCCATGAAGTCGAGACTGACATGCCGAACGGCAAAGTCGGTCCGGAAACCGTTGGGGCGGCCGCGGACGCCTTCGCACGTAAGCATGAAGAGCTCTACACTTTCGCCATGCCATGGAAGGCGGTCGAAATACTCACGCTGCGGTTGAAGGCAACGACGCCGAGCGTGTCGTTTGCACTGCCGGAGGTAGCCCAGGGAAGCGCCGATCCTGCGGGCGCGTTCAAACGCCATCGCAATTGTCGCTTCAATGGCCGCGATATCGACACGCCGATTTATGACGGCGAGAAGATGCTGGCGGGCAATATCATTCCTGGCCCCGCCATTATCGAGGAAACGACGACGACCGTTGTCATCCCGGATGCATTCGTATGTTCGGTCGACCGATATAAGAACTACACCCTCACGCGTCGCTGATGGGAGGCCGATATGACCGTTACCCAGAATATTGATCCAACGACGGTGGCGACAATCTGGCACTCGATGCAGACGATTTGCAAAGAGATGCGACACTTGGTCAAGCGCACAGCGCAAAATTATCTGATCGGACAACTTCAGGACATGTCGGTCGGCATCTGGGGCGCAGACGGGACGACAATCGCGGTGCCGGTTGGCCTACCCGTACAGTTTCTCGGCACGACCTATGCTGTGCAGGATCTCGTCAAGATTTTCGGGGACGATATCCATCCCGGCGACGTGTTCCTGACGAACGATCCCTATCACGGCGGGCATAACTGCCACTTGCCGGATTGGGGCTATATCCGGCCGATCTTCCACAAGAACGAACTCCTGTTCTTCACCCTCTGCCGTGGCCACCAGATGGACACGGGCGGGTCGTTTCCCGGTGGATATTTCCCCAACGGCTACGACATCCATGCGGAAGGCTTGATTATTCCTCCGATCAAGGTGATCGATCGCGGCAGGGAAAGAAAGGATCTGGTCAATCTCATTCTCAACAACGTGCGCTTTGCGGAAGGGGTGCGGGTCGATCTGCATGCGATGATCGGCGCCACCACCATGTGCGAGCGGCGGATGCTGGCGCTGCTCGACAGGTACGGCAAGGATACCGTGCTCGCGTCCGTCAACGACATGATAAAGCGTACCGAGATCGCCGTGCGCGAGGAGATCCGCAAGATTCCCGATGGCGTCTACACGGGTGCCGCTGCGACCGATGACGACGGGACGGCGCTTGATGAGCCGGTCTGGGTGCGCGCGCGGGTCATCATCAAGGGTGACGAGATGACGATCGACTTGTCGGAAAGCGATGCGCAACGCAAGGGGTTCATCAACAGTGTCTATGCCGCCACCTACGGCAACGCCATCGCGGCGGCGATCCTGTATTTCGACCCGTCGATCGCCGACTACCACAACCAGGGAACCATGGAGCCGATCAAGGTGATCGCGTCGCTCGGTTCGGTGGTCAACTGCGAATACCCCGCGACGGTCGGCGCCTCCCCCGTCAACGTCGGAATTCAGGTGATGGAAGCAGTGCTGGAAGCGCTGGCCAAGGCGCTGCCGCAGCGTGCGGTGGCGGCGTGGGGCAAGCATCGCGGCGATTATGTCTTTGCCGTGGATCCTCGCACCGGCGAACGTTATGTGCGCACCAGTTTCGACTACGACGGCAGCGGTGGCGCGGTTTGGGGTTATGACGGATATCAGGCGGTTAGCACGTTGACGGCCCTTGGCGCCGCACATCGCGACAACGTCGAAGAAATGGAGGTTCGTGTACCTTGGCGCGCGCTGAAATGGGAAATGGTGCCCGATTTCACCGGTGCCGGAAAATGGCGCGGCGGTCCCGGCCTTCACTGGGAGGCGGTCAACGAGGGGTCCGACGGCCAGATGGCGACCGGCAGCTCGGACGGGGACGTAGTGCAGGGATTTGGCGCGCTGGGCGGCGAACCGACGCCGCTGTCGCGAACCTATCTGCGCCGCAATGGCGAGGACATCCGCGTCAAGCCGCATCGCCTGGTGCATGTGAAAACCGGAGATGTCCTGGTCAAGCATTCTTCCGGGGGAGGCGGCGTCGGCGACCCCGCGGAACGTGATCCAGAACTCGTTCGCCTCGACGTAAAGAGGGAGTTCGTCTCGCGGCAAGCAGCCAAGGAGATCTACAAAGTGGTGTTGAAACCCGGCAACCTCGAAGTGGATCACGAGGCGACCAAAGCCTTGCGCGCGCGACCGTAAGCGCTCGCGGGGATGCGCAGGGGCAGGAGGCTTGACGCGGCCGTTGGGGCGGGCGGCGCGCTATTCTGAGATCCCTTGCGGTGCAAAAGCGGCAACCGCGACCCGGTTGATCGATTGATGGTAATGAAAGATCAGGCGCTGGACCGATCGCCGGGTCGGGCGACGGCACCGCAGAGGACCTCGACCAAGCGCTCTTCGCGGCCAGCGCGGCGAGAGCCTGTACCGATCGTTCTGCAGAGGATCTTGCGACCGCTGACCGGCGGCAATCGTCGGCGAACCTCGGTCGATATCTATCAGTATCTGCGCAATTCCATCCTTGCCAACGTACTACCTCCGGACACGATTCTGTCGCAGGTCGAAGTTGCGGATTGTCTCAATGTCAGCCGAACCCCGGTTCGGGAGGCGCTCCGCATGCTGCAAAAAGAAGGGTTGATCAGCGCAGAGCCGAACTTTCGCTGCCGTGTCCTCGGTTTTGATCCTGAGGAGCTCGAGCTCTTATACGTGTCGCGGGTGATGAACGAAGGAATTTCCGCTGCCATCACCGTGGAGAAGATGACGGAACCCGAACTCGACGAATTGCACGCGCTTTTTGCGCAGATGTGCAAAGCGGAAAAGCGGCAGAACTTCCACGAATGGATCGAAAGACATCGCGCCTTTCATCAAATGCTGTTTTCCGGAGTCAACCCAAAACTGCAGCAGCGGATGTATGTAGACTGCCAGCGCAGCGAGCGCTACGTCTACAATGCAAGACAGTCAGGATTGACCGACGTATTCCGGCGGACAGCGCTCGAACACCAGGCGATTCTGCGTGCCTGCAAGCGCCGGCAATCGGCGCTCGTCGCATCCCTGCTGACCCGGCACCTCTCCGATGCCGGGATCGAAATCATCGGCGCGCTCGCTCCGCGCTGGGAGCCGACGACGCTGCGCGCGGCGGTTGGATTTATGCTCCGAGGCGTCGCACATGCGGACCATCGCCGCAATCGCAAAGATGCAAGACCGTCGTTCGGACTAAAAAAGCGTGATCTTACGGAAAGCATCTGAGCGTGAACGCGCGAAGCTGAGATATCTGTCGTGTCGCGCTTCGTTGGCCCGCTGGTATGCTGCGGGTAGGAAATCGAAAGGGCTCCGAGCATGTTCCTCGATCGCAAGACGAGTCTCTCCATCTTCGAGCGAATGCTGATGATGCGCTATTTCGAAGAAGCAGTTATCAAGCTCTACGAGCAGAAAACATTTTCCAGCCATTACCATGTTTATATCGGCCAGGAGGCGACAGGCGCCGCCATTCTCGAGGTCCTGAATGACTCCGATCTAATATGCACGACGCATCGCAATCACGGTCACATTATCGGCCGCGGCTGCAGTCCGACACGGGCGCTCGCCGAAATTCTCGGGCGCGCTGATGGGTTCAACGGCGGCCGCGGCGGCACGCTGCACATGTCGGACCGCTCCATGGGTTTTCTTTCGACCTCGGCGATCGTCGGCGGCTGTGCCGGGTTGGCGACCGGCGCAGCGTTCGGCATCAAGACCAGATGCGAAAATAATGTTGCGGTCGGGTTCTTCGGTGACGGCGCACTTGAAGAAGGGTTGGTTACCGAGTCC
>JAKAPE010000031.1 GCA_021811945.1 Pseudomonadota bacterium
CGCATCATTCTTGCCGCGAGCTCGTCATGCGGACTTCTGAACCAAAGCCACACTAGATCAATAAGTTGCTAATGTCCTTCGATTCCGAAGTTCGCAAACGAGCAAGCCGCGAAATGATGCGGGCTTCGGAATCGTAAGGACACTAGAGTGCACCAAGCTCATGGCCGCGGACAAAGACGTGGATGGCCGGAACACGTCCGGCCATGAAGAATGGGGCGAGTTATACGTAACGCCGGCGGCTATAATACCCCTCATTGCCGCGGCAGAAAGCCGTTAAAATGCCGGTATCGACCGTACGCGACGAAATTTCTGCCGACATTCTCGCACAACTTCTCGCCCATGTCCGCGGCGGCGCGCCGGGCGAGCGCAGCGTGAGCGGCAATAGGGCACGCATTGTGCCGCAAGCGTGGGCGAGAGCGTCATGACGCCGCTCGATGTACGCCTCGTCGCCATCCTCGATCCGGAGCGCTCCGGCGGGCACGATCTCGTGGCGCTCGCTCGCCGCGTCGCCGAGGGTGGGGCGACGCTGGCGCAATTGCGCGACAAGCGCGGCGAAACCCGCGCGATGGTAGCGGCGGCGCGCGCGATCAAAGCGGCGCTGATACCGTTCAACGTGCCCTTTGTGGTCAACGACCGCGTCGATGTGGCGCTCGCCGCGCAAGCGGACGGGGTGCATCTGGGACCGGAGGACATGGCGATCGAAGACGCGCGGCGTTTGCTCGGACCGCGGGCGGTCATCGGCCTGTCGGTGAAGACGGCGGCGGCTGCGGCGACGGCGCCCGTCGACCTTATGGATTATGCCGGCATTGGCGGCATCTATGCCACATCATCGAAAGAGCAAAAGAGCGCACCGATCGGCACCGAAGGATTTGCGGAAATCGCCGACGTATTGCGCAGCCGCGCGCCCCCCCTGCCGCTCTGCGGCATCGCCGGCATCGACATCGACAATGCCGGCGCAGTCGTCGCCGCCGGTGCCGACGGCATTGCCGTTATCTCGGCGTTGTCGCTCGCTTCCGATCCGACCGCAGCCGCGCGAAGCCTGCGGGCCGTCGTCGATGCCATGCTGGCGAAGCGGGGTACGTGAGGCGGCGGGGCGGGCGAGCCCGCCCTGCGTTCGAAGCGGCGCGTCAATGGCCGCCGCTCTGCTGCGCGGAAGCGTTCTTTTGCGGCGGCGGTCCCAAGGTGTTGAACTTCGCCTTCTGCTCGCCGGTCACCCCACTGACGCGTCTGGACTCCGCCGAGCAGCGCTTGAATGCCATGATCGAAGCCATCGATATGGGTGAGCGGCACTTCGCTTGGGCACGAGGCCTTGACGATGTCGATCAATCCTTCCGGTGCGCGAATAACCAACATTACGCCACATCAATAATAGATGCGCAAAGAGGCGCACGCACAAGTCGCGGAGATACCCCAGATGAGCACACCCATTGCTTTGACAATTGCCGGCTCGGATTCGAGCGGTGGCGCCGGCGTCGAGGCGGACCTGAAGACCTTTTCAGCTCTCGGAGTCTATGGCGCGGCGGCGATTACCGCGCTTACGGCGCAGAACACCAAGGGCGTCTTGGCTATACACATCATCCCGGCGGATTTCATCGCCGCGCAGATCGACGCCGTGCTCGGTGATCTCGATGTCGCCGCGGTCAAGATCGGCATGCTGGCGAATGCGGCGACGATCGAGGCGGTGGCCGGCTCGCTCGCCCGCCATCCCCCGCGCAACGTCGTGCTCGATCCCGTGATGGTCGCAAGTTCGGGGGAAAGACTGCTGCGCGAGGATGCGCTCGACCGACTGCGCGGCGTGATTTGCGGCATGCGTGTCGTTACGCCCAATCTGCCGGAAGCCGCAGCGCTCATCGACGCGCCGCTCGCGTGCGACGAAAGCGAGATGCGCATCCAGGCGGAAACGTTGCTCGCGCGTTTGCACCCCGACGCGGTGCTGATCAAGGGCGGTCACGGCGGCGGCGCGGAAAGCGTCGATCTCCTTGTGGACGCCGCCGGTTGCGTGCGGCTCGCTGCTCCGCGCCTGGCGACGCGCAACACCCACGGCTCCGGCTGCACCTTTGCGTCCGCCGTCGCCGCAGGGCTCGCCAAAGGGCTTCCGCTCGCCGCGGCGGCGCGAGAGGCCAAAGCCTATGTAAGCGCCGCCATTGCGGCCGCCGACCGCCTCGCCGTGGGTACCGGCCGCGGCCCGCTGCATCATTTTCACGCTTGGTGGTAGGACATCGCAGCGGCAGGATTCGCCGGGGAGACAAAAAGGGGATTGAAGCAAATGGCGGCGAGAAAGAAAGGCGACGTGGGCGTCGTCGGCCTCGGCATCATGGGCGGGGCATTTGCGCAAAATCTCGCCGCCGCGGGCTGGCGTGTGATCGGCTACGACATCGCGCCGGCGCGGCGGCGGGCGCTGGCGAAGAAAGGGATCGCAATCGCCGCCGATGCCGGCGATGTCGCGCGCAACGCCGAGACGATCATCCTCTCGCTGCCGAAACCCGCGGCGCTGATATCAACGGTGGCCGCCATCGCTGCCGCCAGGGTGCCACGTCGGGTGGTGATCGAAGCGTCCACTTTCGCCCTCGAGGATAAAACTGCCGCAGAAGCGGCATTGCGCAAGGCTGGCCATGTTTTGCTCGACTGTCCGGTGAGCGGAACCGGCGCGCAGGCCAAAGTCAAGGATATCATCGTCTATGCCTCCGGCGGCGCTGGGGAGATCAAGCGGCTTCGTCCTTTGTTCGCCGGCTTCAGCCGCGCCGTGCACGACCTCGGCGCCTTCGGCAACGGCAGCCGCATGAAATACGTCGCCAACTTGCTCGTCGCCATCCACAACGTGGCCAGCGCCGAGGCGATGGTTCTGGGCCTGAAGGCCGGACTGCCGCCGCGGCTCGTCTACGAGCAGATCAGAATCGGTGCCGGCAATTCTCGGGTATTCGAGCTGCGGGCGCCGATGATGGTGAAGGACGATTACGACGATGCCACGATGCAGCTCGCGACGTGGCAGAAGGACATGGACGTCATCGGCCGCTTTGCGCAGGCGCTCGGCGCGCCGACGCCGTTGTTCAGCGCAACGCTGCCGATCTACGCCGCAGCCATGTCCGCCGGCCGCGCTGCACAAGACACCGCCGCCGTCTGCGCCGTGCTCGAAGCCATGGCGGGGATGAAGCGCGCCAAGGCGAAGCCGCGGCGGCGAACCGGATGATTCGGAAATGTCTGTTCATTCCATCTGATATGACGTGCGAGAGTCGGTGTTTCCCGCGCTTCTCTGAAAGCGGTACTCTGCGCGGCCGAGCGCGTGAAGCAGCGGCCCGAGCTGTTCCTCGTAGGCGCGCCAACGGCCGACGGCGCTTTTGTGATCGGCTGGCGCACTTGCGTCGCGCTCGCGGTTCGCACCGGTCGTTCCGTCAAGTGGAATGCAAGGCAGCGCTCGTCCCAGGAGAGGCCGCAATAGGCGATGATGCGCCGCGCCTGGGGCGATATAACCGCGCACGTCGGCCGCCGGTTCGGAGTAGGCCTTGCCCAAGGAGCTCTCCATCGCGGCCATGTAGCTCTTTGCCCAAGGGGGCTTATGGAGCATCTTTGCGTGCCGTGAAATGCGCAGGCCTGCCCACTATGAAGGCAGGAATAGTGGGCAGCAGCGGACCGGTTCACGATTGGACGACACGACGGCACGACCGCGGCGGTGATAAATCATCTACCCGGCGCCTGCTTTGCGATGATCTCGGCGATGAAGCGCGGCAGCGCGAAGGCGGCGCTGTGTACCTCGGGCGTCCAATATTTGGTGGCAAAGCTGCCGGCCTTGCGGTAACGCGCGTGAAGCGTCGCCACCGGCGTTTGCCGCAGTCGCCGATTGTCGCTGGCAAAACCCGCCGCCATGTGGCCGCCCACGTAGGTGGGGATGGCGGCGATGTAGCAGGAGCCGTCGGCGAACAGCCGGCGAAATTTCGTTACGCTCGCGACAAGCTCGCGCGGCTGGAAGAAAGGCACGCCGTTCTGCGTCACCAGGACGCCGCCCTTGTTGAGGCAGCGCTTGCAGGCGGCATAGAATTTTTGGCTGAAGAGCACTTTGCCCGGTCCCTGGGGGTCGGTCGAGTCCACGATGATGACGTCGAAGCGTCGTTCGGCCTTTGCGGCGCAATGGGCCATATATTTCATGCCGTCGTCGATCACGCTTTCGAAGCGCCGGTCGGCGAAGACGGGCCTGGTGAATTCCGGAAAGTGCCGCTTGGCGAAGGCGACGACCGCGGGATCGATCTCGACCTGAGTGAGGCGCTTGACGCTTCTATGCTTGAGCACTTCCTCGGCGATGCCGCAATCGCCGCCGCCGACGATCAGCACCTCGCGCGCGTTGCCGTGCGCGAACAGCGGCACGTGCGCCATCATCTCCTGGTAGATGAACTCGTCGCGCTTGGCGATCTGGGTGGCGCCGTCGAGCATCAGCATCTTGCCGAAGAAGCGGTGCTGGAACAGCACCAGATGCTGGTGCCCGGTCTCAGTCTCGCGGAGCACCTTGTCGACCTCGTAGCTCATACGGAAGCCGAGGTTGTCGAACAGGGTTTCGGCAATCCAGCGCTTGGCGTCGGGCTTTCCAGCCGGCTCGTGGGCCATGAGTCTCCTCCGCTCAACCGGTGAAATAGAAAACGGCCGGGACCCGGCCCGGCCGCACAAACTTCCCCATCACATGGACCGGATCAGGCGCCTTGCCCGCGCAAGAGTTCATTCACGCCAACGCGCCTGGCGGCAAAAGCCTCGCGCAGCACCGGAATGCATTTGTCGGGATCGGCCGCGCCGCACATGAACACATCGAGCGCGGCGTAGCCGGCGTCGGGCCACGTGTGGATGGAGATGTGGCTCTCAGCCAGCACCGCAATGCCCGACACACCGTTCGGGTAAAAGTGATGCAGGTGAATATGCAGCAACGTGGCGCGGGCCGCCTCGACGCAGCGGCGCAGCGTCGTCTCGATATGCCCGATGTCGTCGAGCCGCTGCGCTTCGTGCAGATCGACGATAAGATGCACGCCGGCGCACCGCACGCCGTTGCGCACGGCAAAATGATCGGGCCGATCCTCTTGGCAAGTGTTTGCCGGCGCCGACGCCGCCAACTTCAGCTTGACTTTCTTGTCTTGCTTTTGGGCGGTACCTGGGATCCCCAAGCCCTTCCCCGATCGCAAGAGGGCGTTCTGGCTCATGCCGTCCTCCCCAACCAGAGATTAAGACCCGAGATGCCGGCAAGCCGGCGCCGCGGAAAGCGAAAGCCGCCCGATCGCGTCCACAAGGCGCGATCAACAGCGGCGAAGTCCCCAGATAAATACAACTAACCTGGAGTCAAGCAGATTCTGGCAAAAACTTTGTAAACTCCGCCATTTGCTTCGGGCGTTACCGTCGGGTGCTGCGGCAGCGCCTCTCAAGCGGTAAGTGTGTAATTGTGTGTGTGGAACGCGACGAATCAGTCGCTTCGGGGCGCCGCGCAGCGCCGCATCTCATCGAGCGCGCGGCGGTGTCCTTGACCACGATCCCTGACATCGCACTTGCCGCAGGGATGCCGCATGCGGATCCTCTGACGCAGAGGTTGACCGCGGATATCGCTTCGCTCATCCGGGCTTCTGCTTTTCCTTCCGTCCGCCGAACGCCAGCCCCCTGACCACGGCGGCGTCGCCGAAACGGGCGCGCACGCGATCGACGGCGTGCTCGGCTTGCACCGTGCGGCTATCGACGAAATCGGCGGGGTCGGCACCGTCGATGGTCGTGAGCGCGCTTATGCCGACGCCGAGGAGGCGGAATTTGGTGCCGTCGGTCTCGCGCGCGAGCAGGTTTTTGGCCGCGGCGAAGATTTTGCCCGCGAGCTGCGTCGGCGCGACCAACGAATGAGCGCGGGTGCGGATTTTGAAATCGGCGGTCTTGAGCTTGAGCGTTACCGTCGAGCCGGCGAGGGCCTTCGCCTTGAGACGCGCCGACACTTCCTCCACCTGGCGCCATAGAATGCGTTCAAGCGAGCGAAAGTCGGCGATGTCGTGCTCGAAGGTTGTTTCCGATGACACACTCCTGGTTTCGCGGTCGGCGGAAATTTTCCGGCCATCGATGCCGCGGGCGAGACGAGCGAGGCGGCGACCTTCCTCACCGTAGCGCCGCATCATCTCCGCCTCGCTGGCCTTTTGCAGGTCGGCGATGCGGTGAAAGCCGTCGCGCGCAAAGCGGGCCGCGCCGGCTTTGCCGACGCCGAAGATAAAGCCGACGGGTTTAGGCGCCAGAAATTCTTGCGCTTCGCTTTGGCCCAGAACGGCAAAGCCCCGCGGCTTGTCGAGGTCGGACGCGATCTTGGCGAGAAATTTGTTGCAGGAGAGTCCGATCGATACGGTGATCGAGAGCTTCTCCTCAACTTCCGCGGCGAAGCGCGCCAAAACCTTGGCCGGCGGCACACCGTGCAGCCGCTCGGTGCCGGAAAGATCGAGAAAGGCCTCGTCGATCGACAGCGGCTCGACCAGCGGCGTCAAGGCTAACACCATCTGCCGCACCTGCCGCCCGACGCCGGCGTATTTTTCCATGTTCGGACGGACGACCCGCGCGTGCGGACACAGGCGCAACGCCTCGAACATCGGCATCGCCGACTTCACGCCATAGGTGCGGGCGACATAGCAGGCCGCAGCAACCACGCCGCGCCGTCCGCCCCCGACGATTACCGGCTCGGTGGCAAGCGTCGGATCGTCGCGCTTTTCGATCGTGGCATAGAAGGCGTCGCAATCGACGTGGGCGATGGCGAGCCGGTCGAGGTCGGCGTGGCGCAGCAGGCGCGGCGAGCCGCAGGCGGCGCAGCGGGCGGCGCTCGGCGCAGCATCGGCGAGGCAGTCGCGGCAGAAAGCGGTGCTCACCGGAAATCGCGTTCCCATTCTCCGCCGAGCCAGCCGCGGGCGCGGGCAACCTCCGCCGGATCGACGCCGGCATCGGCGGCGAACGCGACCAGCAGGTTTTCGTCACCGAGCATATGCTCAAGCACGCCGGCGAGAAAGCCAGGTTGTTGCGCGGCGGTCCGGATAGCGGGGGCATCGATTCCCGTCATGTCGAGAAAGCGCTTGAGCCGCTGCGGCTCGGCGGCAATGAAGCCAAGCGCCTGAACTGCCAGCATTTCCGCGGCTTTCCGCGACGGTTGCAAGGACGCCTCCATTGGGTTGCATTTGCCTTTCCGTAACAAATCGGCACTAGTTTGATGGACTGGCGGGCGCCTTGGACACCTTCTCCGAGCCGCCGCGGCGGCGCGCTCACCGGGGAGAGGCGAAGGATCGCGGATGGCCAAGACAGTGCTGATTGTGGAGGACAACGAGCTCAATATGAAGCTCTTCCACGATCTGTTGGAAGCCCACGGCTACGCCACCGTTGGTACGCGCAACGGGATCGAAGCGCTCGACCTCGCCCGCAAGCACCGCCCCGACCTGATTCTCATGGATATCCAGCTCCCCGAAGTTTCGGGCCTCGAAGTCACCAAATGGCTCAAGGACGATCAGGAGCTCAAGAGCATCCCGGTCGTCGCCGTCACCGCCTTCGCCATGAAAGGCGACGAGGAGCGCATCCGCGAGGGAGGCTGCGAGGCCTATCTTTCCAAGCCGATCTCGGTGGGCAAGTTCATCGAGACCGTGCGCCACTTCCTCGGCAACCCCTAAGGATCGCAATGACCGCCCGTGTTCTCGTAGTCGACGACCTCGCCGCCAACGTCAAGCTCCTGGAGGCGCGGCTTTCCGCCGAATATTTCGACGTGATAACGGCGATGAGCGGAGAGGAGGCGCTGGCGATCTGCCAACGCGCCGAATGCGACCTCGTCCTGCTCGACGTGATGATGCCCGACATGGACGGGTTTGAGGTATGCCGCCGGCTCAAGAACAACCCCGCCACCCACCACATTCCGGTGGTGATGGTGACTGCCCTTGACCAGCCCGCCGACCGCGTACGCGGCCTCGAAGCCGGAGCGGACGACTTCTTGACCAAGCCGATACCCGATCTCGCGCTGATCGCGCGGGTGCGCTCGCTCACCCGCCTCAAAATGGTCACCGACGAACTGCGCATGCGCGCGCTCACCTCGCGCGATATCGGCATCGAATCGCCGGAGCGCGAGGCGGTCGCCGATAGCGGGCGCGGCGGTCGCATACTCGTCGTCGACGACCGCGCGGCGTCCTACGAGCGAATCGCGGCGATGCTCGCGGCCGAGCACAGCGTCGAGGTCGAGACCAATCCGAACGACGCCTTGTTCCGCGCCGCCGACGGCAATTACGATCTCATCATCGTCTCGCTCGCGCTCGAGAACTTTGATGCGCTGCGCCTGTGCAGCCAGATCCGCTCGCTCGACCGCACCCGCAGCATTCCGATCCTTGCCATCACCGAGCCGGACAACAACGCGCGCATGGTGCGCGGCCTGGAAATCGGTGTGAACGACTACCTCATGCGACCGATTGACAAGAACGAGTTGCTGGCGCGGGCGCGCAGCCAGGTGCGCAAGCGCCGCTATACGGAGCGGCTGCGCGACAATGTCCAATTGTCGATCGAGATGGCCATCACGGACGCGCTGACCGGCCTGTTCAACCGCCGCTACATGGAAAGTCACCTCGACACGCTCATCGAACAGGCGACGGCGCGGGGAAAACCGCTGGCCGCCCTGGTGCTGGACATCGACTATTTCAAATCGATCAATGACGACTACGGTCACGACGCCGGAGACGATGTGCTGCGCGATTTCGCACTGCGCATCAAACGCTCGATCCGCGGCATCGACCTCGCCTGCCGTTACGGCGGGGAAGAATTCGTCGTCATCATGCCGGAGACCGATACGGCGGTCGCCGCCATGGTCGCGGAGAGGTTGCGCCGGCGCATCGCCGCCGAGCCGTTTGCGATCAATGCAGGGGCGCGCAGCGTTGCGGTAACGATCTCGGTGGGCATCGCTGCCTTGCGCGGACGCGGGGACAATGCGGCAAGCCTGCTCAAGCGCGCCGACCTCGCGCTCTATCGTGCCAAGCGTGATGGGCGTAACCGGGTCGTGCCCGACGCGGCCTAATCCGCCTCCTCGCGCGCACGTGCCAAAGCGCCTTCCGTGCCAATCCTGCGGGCGCGGAATGAGCGGAACGGCTGGACAAATGCCCGCTGCCGTTCGTCCTGATCGTTCATCAAAATCGCAAATTATCGCGTTTTCGCCATTTTGGCGAAATCTTGGCGGTTGATTTCCTCAGCGGTTGCGTTAGCTTGGCGACGGCAATCAGCAATCTATGGACGGGCGCTTTCCAGCGGGCCGGCACCAGCGGTCGGGGAGGGTACGACCCGTTCGAAGACCCCGATACCCTGCGGAATGCTCAGGTCCGCCGCATCTCCTGGGTCCGTGGGGTTCGGCCGGCGCGGGGGCGGTGCGAGTGGCCTCCTCATGACACTGCTCCCGCCCGGCCACCTCCCGCTTGGGCACGGGCTACATCCACAAGCAAGTTGGCAATCGCAAGCAAAAAAGGGCGCCCGCGGCGCCCTTCATGCGGTCGGCGCAGGCGTCCTCACTTGATCTTGGCTTCGCGAAACTCGACGTGCTTCTTGGCAACGGGATCGTATTTCTTCTTCACCAGCTTCTCGGTCATGGTGCGCGAGTTCTTGCGCGTGACGTAATAGAAGCCGGTATCGGCAGACGAAACGAGCTTCACCTTGATCGTGGTGGCCTTGGCCATAGTCGAACCTCAAGAACTTTCCGCTACTTTTCGCCTTCGGTCCGTCACCCTAGTCATGAGGCCTCGAATGTCAAGAAACCCGGGAAAACACCTGCGCAATCAAAGAATCTCGCGTACGAAGCGCTTGTGCAGCATGTGGTAGAACGGCACCGCATGATTGCGGGTCATGCCGTCGGCGATGCGGTCCTGCAATTCCTCCAGCACGATGGCGGTGATGCCGGGCATATCGAGACGGCGCGCATCCGTGATCGGTAGCCAGACGAGCTCGACGAGCTCCGCATCCGGGCCGACGAACCCTTCAGCCCGATGGGCGACAGCGGAAACATCGGCGGCGAAGAAGCGGCTGTCGTAACGCCTCGGACGACGAGGCGGGGTGATGGCGCGGGCGACGAAATGGATCGCGCCGAGATCTGGTAAGACCCCCGCCTCGACGAAGGCCTGCCAGACACCCGGCCCGGCCGCGATCGGCGCCGCCGATCTCCGCCCCAGCATTAGGCCGGTTTCCTCGTAGGTCTCCCGCACCGCTGCGAGCGCAAGGCCGGCTGCCTTGGCGAGGCTCGGTCGCTTTACCCTTTGCATGAGCCACGCGCTGTCGCGATCATGCAGCGGCGCAGCGGTCGGCATGTACCGGTCCGAGATTTCGACGCGACCGCCGGGAAAGACAAATTTGCCGGGGACGAATTCGTGTCGGGCGTGGCGGCGGCCGAGCAGCACTTTCGGCACCGCCTCGCTGCGGTCGATAAGAATGAGGGTCGCAGAATCCTTCGGCCGCAGATTGGGAAAGGACTGATCGCGAATGGCGCGAGTCAGCCGTTCGGCCCGGTCGGCCGCCGTGCCATCGGCGACCTTGGCTTCGATTTCGTTAGTCATGCGGCTTACGTCCGCGAGGGGTGCGCTCATGACCTTTGAGCTCGGCGTCGGTGGCGTTCCGATTTGCGCGTGGTGTGCTGGCGCCGCGACTTGGATCTTGTTGCCGGTGCGGCGCGATGATGTTCCTGCACGAGCCTGAAGCGCAAGGCGCCGGCGACAGGTGCTGCCTCGACCAGTTCGACCGCGACCGGATCCCCTAGCCGATAGGTGGCCGAGCGGCCGACAAAGGCATGACCTGCCTCCCGATAGCGAAAATATTCGTCGCCGATGGCGCGCGCGGGAATAAAGCCGTCGGCGCCGGTCTCGTCCAGTTCGACAAAGAGGCCGGCGCGCGTGACGCCGGAGATATGCCCGTCGAAGGTGGCGCCGACGCGGTCGGCGAGAAAATGCGCGATCAGCCGGTCGGCGGTCTCGCGCTCGGCCTTCATGGCGCGCCGCTCGGCCGCCGAAATATTGGCGGCGGTTTCGGCGAGCGCGCGCAGGTCGGTGTCCTGGGACAAGCCGCCGGCGCCAAGTTTGAGCGCGCGGATGAGCGAGCGATGCACGATCAAATCGGCATAGCGCCGAATCGGCGAAGTGAAATGGGCGTAGCGGCGCAGGTTGAGGCCGAAATGGCCGAAGTTGTCCGCCGCATATTCCGCCTGCGCCTGGCTGCGCAACACCACCTCATTGACCAGCCGCTCCACCTCGCGGCCCTTGACCCGGAGCAAAATGCGGTTGAAGGCGTCGGGGCGCAGCGCGCCCTTGGGCAGCGAAATGTCCAATGTCGCCAGAAACTCGCGCAGGGCGTTGACTTTTTCCGGCGTCGGCTCGTCATGCACGCGGTAGACGAGCGGCACCAGCAACCGCTCGCAGGTCTCCGCCGCGGCGACATTGGCGAGGATCATGAATTCTTCGATCAGCCGATGCGCCTCCAGCCTCCGCGGAACGATCACGCGGTCGACGGTGCCGTCCGATCTTAGGAGAATTTTGCGTTCGGGAATTTCGAGGTCGAGCGGGCCGCGTGCCTCGCGCGCGCGCTCCAGGGCTCGGTAGGCGGCGTAAAGCGGTTCGAGAATTTTTTTGGCAATCGGCGTCGTAACCTCGTCGAGCCGGCCGGACACGGCCAACTGGGTCTGCTCGTAAGTGAGCCGGGCCGCGGAGCGGATCAGAACGCGGTGAAATGAATGGGAACGTTTGCGTCCGTCGGCGCCGATCACCATGCGCACCGCGAGTGCCGGGCGGTGTTCGTGCGGCCGCAGCGAGCACAGATCGTTGGAGATACGCTCGGGGAGCATCGGCACGACGCGGTCGGGAAAATAGACCGAATTGCCGCGCTCCGCCGCTGCGCGATCGAGCGCGGAGCCCGGCCGCACGTAATGCGCCACGTCGGCGATGGCGACGGTGAGGAGGTGGCCCCCGGCATTGCGCGGGTCTCCGTCCGGCACGGCATGGACGGCGTCGTCGTGATCTTTGGCGTCGGGCGGATCGATGGTCACAAAGGCCACGTCGCGCCAGTCCTCACGCTCCGCCAGCGTCGCCGGCCTCGCGGCGTCCGCTTCCGCCGTGACGGCGCGGGAAAAAACGTGGGGGATACCGTGGGCATGGATGGCGATAAGGCTGACCGCGCGCTCGCTCGTGATCGAGCCGAGCCGCTCCACGACTGAGCCGACCGGCAGGCCGAACCCGCCGTGGCGCGCAACCTCGACGGCAACGAAATCGCCGTCGACCGCACCGGCAGTGGCGCCGGGGGCGATCGCGAGTTCACGGCCGAGCTGTTTCTTATCGATCGGCACGAGCCGCGCACCGCCGTCGGGAAGACCGCGCAAAATGCCAAGCACGCGGTGCTTGGCGCGTTCGATGAGCTTTATGACGCGGCCGCTCGTCTCCCCCTCGCTAACCTGGACGCGAATGAGCGCCCGGTCGCCGACGCCGGCAATTTCCGCCGGCCGGGCACGCCGCGGCGTCGCGATGCGGATGACCGGAGCGGCGCCGTGGGCGTCTTCGTCCCATTCCGTCGGGCGCGCCAAAAGCTCGCCGTCGGCGTCGCGGCCGGTGATATCGGCGACGACGACGGAGGGGAGCGTGGCGCCGTGATGGAGCCGTTTCCTCTTGCGCTCGATCTCGCCCTCATCTGCAAGTTCGCGCAACATGCGCTTGAGCGCCGCGCGGTCGGCGTTCTTGGCGCCGAACGCGCGCGCGATCTCGCGCGTGCGCACTTCGCCGCTATGCTCGCGGATGAAGGCTAAAAGCTCTTCGCGCGAGGGGAGGGTCGCTTGTTTCATAGGCCGCTCATAGGCCATGCCCTTGGGGAGGGTGAGAAAAAAACAATATCGTTCTCGCGATGCGCTCTTTTTTGCACACCCGAGTTATAAAGCAAGCCAAAGCACAAATCCTCGCCGCCAGTCCCGACCTTCGTCAGATGAATCCGGCAGTGGAGGACCGGATCCATCACGGTCGGGCGCGGCGTGCTTCTACCCTCCCCCTTGTGGGGAGTGTGGGGAGGGTCGCTCGCCCCGCAATGACGAAATAAATATGCATCGACGCGCGTTCCGGCTTCACTCGGCAACTGCGGGCGATGGCGCGGCGGCTGCGCTGCCGTTTCCTGATGCTTGGCCCGGGGAACGCGAGGTATACGCGGCGACCGCCTCCCGCAGCCAATCGATATTGCGGACGGTGACGTCGCTTTGTGCGACGGGAATCTCGATGCCGGCCGCGGCGAAAGCCTCAAAGACCGCCATCGATAACTCAGTACGGGTCTTCACGATCTTCGTCGGCTTGGTGATGCCATCTATGAACGCATAGAGCGTGAAGTTGACGCTCGATGCGGCGAATTCCTTAAGATCGACGTAAGGTGCGGGAGTCGCCAGCACCTCGGGATTGTCGCGCGCGACCTTGAGCAGCACGGCCTGCACCTGACGCGGATCGCAACCGTATGCCGCGCCGACAGTGACGGCGATGCGGCGGACGCTGTTGCGGAAAGTCCAGTTCTTCACCTTTTCCGCCATGAAGTAGGAATTCGGAATGATGACATTGGCGTGGTCGAACGTCTCGACTTCGGTCGAGCGAACGCTGATCTTGCGCACATAGCCTTCCTCGCCGGCGACAACCACAAGGTCGCCGACCCTGATCGGACGTTCCGCCAGCAGAATGAGGCCGGAGACGAAATTGTTGACCAGCGTCTGCAGACCGAAGCCGATGCCGACGGAAAAGGCGCCGGCGACGATGGCGAGGCTGGAAAGGTTGAAGCCGGCATAGGAGAAGGCCGCCAGTGCGGCGATGACAATGCCGAGGTAGCCGACCCCGGTGCGGATCGAGTTGCGCGCGCCGTCCGAAATTCCCGCCGGCCGCAACACGTGTCCGTCGAGCCAGCCCTGGAACAGGCGCGCGGCGGCGAAGCCGAGGGCGAAAACGATGATCGCCGCAAGCAGTGCCGCGAGCGTGACCGGCGTATTGCCGATGTGAAACTGGAAGAAAAGCTGCCAAACCCACTCGTGAATATCGGACCAGGTGTAGCCCCACTGCAGCATGATCAACGGCACCGCGAGGACCAGCACCGCGAATTTGAGCGCCAGAGTGATGGGCAGCGCCAGCTGCTTGCGCTGGTTGCGTTCCAGACCAAGCCAGCGGCCGGCGATGGGGCCGTCCTCGCTCAGGTGCTGGGCAAGGCCGTCGACCCACAGCAGCAACAGATAGACGAGGGCGAGGATCGAACCGGTGACGACGAGCTGCTGCGCCAGAAATCGCGCCAAGGGGAGATAGCCGGTCAGCGCGCACGCGACGATGGCCGCCACGACGGTCCAGACGGGTTTGCGAAACGCCCGCAGCAACCGCAAGAGCGGCGCCGCCTCGTGCTCGCCTCCGAGCGGAGTGCGCAGGATGGCGACGAGAAGTCCGGCCGTGATCAGGCTCGACGGCAAGGCCACCGCGATCGTCAATGCGAAGGGCGCCCGGACCAGACGGGTGATGATGTAGAGAAGGCTCGTCAGGCTGTAGACCACGGCGAGCAGCCAAAGGAGGCCGCAGATGCGCGCCGCGCCCGCGTCCGAGGCCGGAATGAGCCGCCACTGCGGGGCGGCGGGGGCGAATACCGCCGTCGCCAGCGCAACAACGGCAAAGACGATCACCGCCGATTGCGCCGTCAGATAGAAAAGCCAACCGACGCGGTCGGGCAGCGGCTGAGCGGTCGCCACCATGCCGTACAAGAACACGATCGGCACGACGACCGGCAGCGCGCGCAGCAGGATCACGCCGGCAGCTACGGAGGCGCGGCGCCACAATGGCGGCTCGGTCGGCTGTGGCCAGCGTCGCAACCGGCGCACGCCGCGCCAAGCCGCGATCCAGAGCAGCACGCACAGCAGCAGAGCCTCGGCTGCGATGCGCGCAATCTGCGCGTGGTCGCTGACGTTTTGCCACCAAGCGGCCACGAGACCGCGAACTTGGCGCGCTGCCCAGGGGACATAGACCGGCAAACTTGCCCAGGTGTCGAAGGCATAGACGCCGGGAATCGGCTCCAACAGGGTGAAAGCAAATTTCTCGCGGCGAATATCCTCGATGACGTTGAGGAGGTGGTCGATGCGGAGATTGCTGGCGTTGACCGCCGCCTGCCCTGACGCAAGAAGGTCGAGGCGATAATTCAATTCGGCGCGACTGAGTGCGGTCTGCTCGGGCTCCGGCGGTTGCCCGGCGGCCGGAGCCGGTCCCAGCGCATCGAGCTGAGCTTTAACGCCATCGAGTCGCGGGTCAAGGGGGCTCTGCAAATTCTCGACTGCGGAGCGAACCTGCTGCAGCTCCACGCGAAAGCCGTTGAGTTGCGCGTACCGTAGATTTTTGCGGCCCAGTTCCTTGTCCAGGCGGTCCAGTTGATGTTGCCAGCCGGCGGCCGTCGCCTGCAGGTCGACCTGGAGGTCTTGGTTCACGCGCGCGATGATTTGTGCCGTATCGATCTTCGGCGCGGCTGCTGCGGTAGCGTTTGCCGACTTCGAAACGGTCGCAAGCGCGGGTTTGGTGTCGGCCATTCGAGGCGAGGCGGCCTGGGCCGTCGCTACTATTGCGGCGGCGAGCGCTGGCAGCACAAGGCGGACCAACGTCCGCACAATTTCCCCGCATCGGCTGACCATGGGCTTCTCCCCTCAACCTTCCCGCGCGATCGGCTCAGTAGGAATCGATCGCGGGAAGATTATGGCGGGACGGCGATTCGGCCAGGGCCTCGTTTGTCGGCCATCCCCGCGCTGTCGGTACCGGGAGCACAACCGCTGACATCTTTCGCGACGCGCCCTATATAGGCCTCGCCCGGCTGCGTCCGGGCTTTTGGCGTTGGCAGGGCGGCGATGACGGAGCGGTCGAGTGAGGGTTTGGACGCGCGGCGGCGGCGGCTTTTGTTCCGCGCCTGGCGGCGTGGCGTGCGCGAGATGGACTTGATCGTCGGCCGTTTCGCCGATGCTCATATCGAGACGCTGGACGCGGCTTCCCTCGATCATTTCGAACGGCTGATCGAAGTGCCCAACAGCGATCTTTACGCCTGGGTGGTCGGTGCCGGCCACGTTCCGACGATGTACGACACGACGGTACTGGCGGAGCTCCGCGAGTTTCATATGCAGGCAAAGCGCCGCGAGGAGGAGCGGTGACGGCGCCTTTCCGGTCGCCGGCCCGCTCGCCGGCGCATCGCCTCACCGTCGGACGGCCGCTCCTGTTCGCCGGAATGGCCGACGGCGCCGAAGGTCTTGTTATCGGCGATCTCGCCCGCGCCATCGCCGCCGGAAAGAGCCCCCCGGCGATCAGTCTTGCCGTCATCTGTCGCGACGGCGCTCGCATGGCGATGCTCGCTCGCGCGCTCGCTTTCTTCGCCCCGGATATCGAGGTGCTCGAATTCCCGGCGTGGGATTGCCTCCCCTACGACCGCGCCGCGCCGCATGCGGCGGTCGTCGCCCAGCGCATGATGACGCTGGCGTGCCTTTCTCGGGGCGCCGGCCGCGGGCATGCGGCCGTCGCGCTCACCACGGTAAATGCCGCGCTCCAGCGCTTGCCGCCGCGCGAGATCGTCGCCAAGCAATCGCTGTCCGCTGCGCCCGGCAATCTTCTGCCGATGGCCGGGGTTATCGGCTGGCTCGAGCTCAACGGCTTCAACCGCGCGGCAACGGTGCGCGAGGCCGGCGATTACGCCGTGCGCGGCGGCATCGTCGATCTGTTTGCGCCGGGCATGGAAGCGCCGGTACGGCTCGACTTTTTCGGCGACACGCTGGAAACAATTCGCCGCTTCGATCCGGAAACGCAGCGCACGACGGAGGAGTTGCGCACCCTCGAACTCGTGCCGGTGGCGGAGTTCCAACTCACCGCCGAAACGATCCGGTTGTTCCGTACCGGCTATGTCGCCGAGTTCGGCGCCGCAGGCCCGGATGACGCGCTCTATCAGGCAGTGAGCGAGGGCCGCCGGTTTTCCGGCATGGAGCATTGGCTGCCGCTGTTCTATCAGCGCCTCGAAACGTTTTTCGACTATGTCGAAGGCACGCCGCTCGCGCTTGAGCCTCTGGCAGAGGAGGCCGCGCGCGAGCGGCTGGCGCAGATTGCCGATTATTTTGACGCGCGCCGACAAGCCGTCGATCAGCCGCGCGGCGCCGGCGGCGGCGCGCCCTACAAGCCGCTGCCGCCGCAGCGGCTCTATCTCGGCGAGGCCGAATGGCGTGGGCGGCTCGACCAATCGCCGCTGGCTCGCCTCTCTCCGTTCGCAGCGCCGGCGGGCGACGCCCAGGCGATCGAGATCGGCGTGCGCGCCGGCCGCAATTTTTCTGCCGAACGTGGCATGCCCGGTACCAACGTTTTCGAGGCGGTGAGGAAGCATGTCGAGGCGCTGCAAGCGTCGGGAAAGCGCGTGATCGTCGCGCTGTGGAGCGACGGCTCGCGCGAGCGCATGGCCCACGTCCTGGCCGAGCACGGGCTGTTGAACCTGACGCCCGTGGCCTCATGGCCACAGGCATTGGCGCTGCCGCATCACCAGGCGGCGCTTGCGCTACTCGGCGTCGAATCCGGTTTCGAAACGCCCGATGTTGCGCTGATAACTGAGGAAGACATTTTGGGCGAGCGCCTCGTGCGCGCCCGCCGGCCGTCGAAACCGGCCGAAAATTTCATCGCCGAGGTGACCAGCCTTTCCGCCGGCGACCTCGTCGTCCATGTCGATCATGGCATCGGCCGTTTCATCGGCCTGTGCGCAATCGAGGCCGCGGGGGCCCCGCACGATTGCCTGGAAATCCACTATTACGGCGGCGACAAGCTTTATCTGCCGGTCGAGAACATCGAGCTGCTTTCCCGCTACGGCTCGGAGGAAGCGAACGTCGAGCTCGACCGGCTCGGCTCGACGGCTTGGCAGGCGCGCAAGGCGCGGATGAAGAACCGCATCCGCGAGATCGCGAGCGAACTGATAAAAGTCGCCGCCGAGCGGCAACTGCACGAGGCACCGCAGCTTGCCGTTGGCGCCGGCCTCTATGACGAATTCTGCGCCGGCTTCCCCTACGAGGAGACCGACGACCAGCGTTCCGCCATTGCCGCCGTCGTCGCCGACCTCGCCTCCGGCCGGCCGATGGACCGTTTGATCTGCGGCGATGTCGGCTTCGGCAAGACCGAGGTCGCGTTGCGCGCCGCCTTCATCGCCGCGATGAACGGCAAGCAGGTCGCCGTCGTGGTGCCGACCACGCTGCTCGCGCGCCAGCATTTCAAGACCTTCGGCGACCGCCTGCGCGGCTATCCGCTGCATATCGCGCAGGCTTCGCGTCTCGTCGCCGCCGCCGAACTTGCCAGGGTCAAGAAAGGCGTGGCGGAAGGCACCGTCGACATCGTCGTCGGCACCCATGCGCTGCTCGGCAAGACGATCAAATTCAAGGATTTGGGCCTCATCGTCGTCGACGAGGAGCAGCATTTCGGCGTGGCGCACAAGGAAAAGCTCAAGCAGTTGCGCGCCGAGGTCCATGTGCTGACGCTCACCGCGACGCCGATCCCGCGCACGCTGCAACTCGCGTTGAGCGGCGTGCGCGAAATGTCGATCATCGCCACGCCCCCGATCGATCGCCTCGCCGTGCGCACCTTCGTCGCCCCGTTCGATCCGGTCGTGGTGCGCGAGGCCTTGTTGCGCGAGCGTTATCGCGGCGGCCAGTCCTTTTTTGTCTGCCCGCGCATCGAGGATTTATCCGAGACCAAAGCCTTCCTCGACAGGACGGTGCCCGAGGTGCGCGTCGCCGTCGCCCACGGGCGGATGCCGGCTTCGGTACTCGAAGACATCATGTCGGCGTTCTATGACGGCAAGTTCGACGTGCTGCTGTCGACCTCGATCGTCGAAAGCGGCCTCGACATCCCGACCGCCAATACGCTGATCGTGCACCGCGCCGACATGTTCGGCCTCGCCCAGATCTATCAGCTGCGCGGCCGCGTCGGCCGCTCGAAATTGCGCGCCTACGCGCTGCTGACGCTGCCGGTGAACCGCAAGATCACGCCGCCGGCGGAACGCCGCCTGAAAGTGCTGCAATCGCTCGACACGCTCGGCGCCGGCTTCCAGCTCGCCTCCCACGACCTCGACATCCGCGGCGCCGGCAACTTGCTCGGCGAGGAGCAGTCCGGCCACATCAAGGAAGTCGGCTACGAACTTTATCAGCAGATGCTGGAGGAGGCGGTGGCAAGCCTCAAGGCCGGCATCAGCGCTCCACCCGCCGAAAAATGGTCGCCGCAAATCACCATCGGCACGCCGGTGCTCATCCCGGAGGATTACGTCGCCGACCTGCCGGTGCGCCTCGCGCTCTACCGCCGCCTCGCCGAGATCGAGGACGACCGCGACATCGAAGCCTTCGCCGCTGAACTCGTCGACCGCTTCGGCAAGCTGCCACAGGAGGTCGACTATCTGCTGCAGGTCGTCGCCATCAAGGCGCTGTGCCGCAAAGCCAATGTAGAGCGCATCGAAGTCGGCCCCAAAGGCGCCGTGCTCGCCTTCCGCGACAACACCTTCGCCAATCCCGACGGCCTCATTTCTTACATCGCCAAGCACCCGGCCGGCGCCCGCGTGCGGCCGGACATGAAAGTCGTGTTCTTCGACGAGTGGGAGACGCCGAAGGCGCGGCTCAAGGGCGCCGCGGGCATTTTGCGCGCGCTGGCGGGGATTGCGGAGAAGGGCAAGAAGGCGGCGTAGTGGGGTAGGGTGCGCACCGCGCCGTACTTCGTTCTCGTCATCGCGTCATGGCCGGGTCAAGCCGGTCAAGCCTGGCTTGTCCGTTCCCGGATTTCACTGCGGTTCGTTCTTCTGCTGATCCCAGCTCTCGCCGATCGCCGGATCGCGGCGAGCGCTGCGTGGGCAACAAGGCGGTATGAACTCACGCGCGCATCTTGGCGTCGCCCGCGCGCGCCGCGCGCTCGATCGCATGGGCGAGGTATTCCGGCGACTGCGCGCCGGTGACGATGATGGTGCCGCCGAAGAAGAAGCAAGGCACGCCGTCGACGCCGGCCTCCTTGGCGCCGTTGGCTTCGTTCTCGATGCGGTCGACATCGGCATCGCTGGCCAAGAGCCGGCGCACGAGGTCGCCCTCCATGCCGCAATCGATCGCCGCCTGGATCAGCACCTTGGGATCGGTGAGGTCGGCGCCTTCGGCGAAGTAGAGCTCCATCAGCCGCTGTTTCATGACCCCGGGATCGGTGACGCTGCGCGACCACAGGATGAGGCGATGGCAGTCAAGCGTGTTGGGCTGCCGGCTCACCTTGTCCGGCGCGCAGACGAGGCCCTCCATGGCAGCCGCGGCGACGATGCGTTCGGCGATGACGCCATAGCGCTCGGCCGAACCGAATTTGGTTTCAAGATAGGTCTGGCGGTCGATGCCTTCGCGCGGGATCCAGGGATTTAGGAAATACGGGCGCCAATTGATGTCGACCGCAATGTCGGGGACGAGCGTAAGCGCCGTCTCCAGCCGCCGTTTGCCGACATAGCACCATGGGCAAACGACGTCGGATACCACATCGATATGGACGGACGCCGGCGAGCTGGTGTCGGCGGCCATAGGCTTGGCGGCCATTTGCGCGACCTTCGGTTTTCCGTTTCTCAGCCTGGTGCGGCGTTCTTGCCGTGAACGCGACATGCGGACTTCTGAGCCAAAGCCACACCAGATCGATAAGTTGTAGTGCCCGTCGATTCCGAAGTTCGCAAACGAGCGAGCTGCATGATGATGCGAACTTCGGAATCGGGACACTAGCGCATGTTGCGGCACAATTGTAACCAGGTTTGAAAGATGCACGGCGCGGACCTTGGGTCAAATGAGCGCGGCTCAACGGGCGGCGCCTTCACCCACGACTCTGGCGATGAGCGAATCGACGCTGTCGGTCGGCTTCAAGGTCGCGAGCGTCACCGCCGTTTCGATGCCGTCGCGTTTGACGTCCGCCGCCAGCATCGTTTGCCTGAGCACGCTCGCGATCCGTCGCGCGATCACGTGCGCCGCGCGCAGGTCGGTGTCGGTGAACACGGCGAAGATGGAATTGTCGGCCTCGCGGCAGGCGAAGTCGACTTGGCGCATCAGGCGGCTGAGAAGTCGCGCAGCGTCCAGTCCGGCGCGGCGGTCGTGGTGCCCGAAAGAGAAGCGCGCGATGGAGAGGCCGACGCCGCGCTTTTCCGCATCGTCGACGGCGCGGTTGAGATCGCGCCAGAACGCTTCATGCGCAAGGAGCCCGGTGTCGGGATCGATCATGCCGTTGGCGTCGAGCGATCTGAGCATGCGCTTGAGCCGTTGCCCGAATGCATGCAGGCGCACGAAAGGCAGAAGACGCTCGACCAGGCGAGCCGGTCCATCCGCGATCCGCTCGAGGTTGGGCAGGTGCGGAGCGAACGCCTCGGCGACGCCGGCGTGGCCGCCGAGCACGGCGACCGGAAGGTCGCGGAAGCGCGCGCCTTCGGCCAGCACGGTCAGCAACGCCTCGACGAAGCGCGGACCGAAGCCGTCGGCGATCACCATGCCGTCGATGTCGCGCGCGTTGAGCGCATGCGCTGCGCTCTCTACACTGAGCGCGCCGACCAGTCCGACGCGTTCGCCGATGGCGACGGCGAGCGCCGGATAGGCACGGCCGCGGCCGGCGACGAGTACGGTGGCCTCTTCCAGCGGATCGCCGCCGGGCAGTTCGGGCGGCGCTTTGCCACGCGCGGCCAGCGTGCGCGTGCGACGCAGGACCGTGGCGTGCAGGGTGCGGATGCGCAGCGCCGCGCTCGCCCGTTGCGCGATGCGCTCGCCTGACGCGCTCGCGGCAATCGCCAGCGCCTCGGGCGGAAGCGGCACGCCGTCCTCGCGGCTGCGCGCGATCAGCGGCGTGAACGGACCGGAACCTGCCTTGAGACGATCGGCGAGCGTGCGCGCTTCAGCGCAGGTGTGTTCGCTGACGGGCTCAGCCAGCACCACCCCTTCGGGCTCGGCCGAGGCGACGGCGGCCGCGACATCGCTCCAACTCGCCTCGATCACCGGAAAGGCGCCCGCCGCGCGCAACGCTTCGACAACCTCTCCCGCCGGGCTGTCGGCAACGACGACAAACGGACCTTGCAGCGCCATGGCGGAATGTGGAATCGAGGAACGCCCTCGAAACATGCCAAACCGCGATTAATGGGCCGTCAACGCCCTCTCAATCGGAGCTTGCCGGCGGCGGCGCGAGGCCCCGTATGCTGCGGTCGCGAAAGGCGGCAACGACAAGCGGATTGACGCCGACCGCGTTGAGCGCCGCCTCGATCGTGTCGCGGTCGGCGGCGTTGCCGATCAGGCGCTGCCCGACCAACGGGTCGGGCAAGCCCGTCAGTGTCGCGTTGCCGTCGATGCGGCGGACAACGTCTTGCAGGTCGTGGAGCAGGAAACGGTAGCCGCCGATGCCGACGATGCCCGGGGACGCGCCGGTCACCACCATGGCTTTGGTGCGGGAATCGGCCCGGCAGGTATAGCCGCTGTCGACGAAGCCGCCGCGTCCGATCTTGAAGTAGGGCAGTCCGGAACGCTCGATTCCGGGCGGGAAGGAATGGTGCGGTACCATCGGGCCGCGCAGCGCCACCGTGCCCGTCTCGGTGCGCGTGAGTTCTCCGATCACCACGGCGCCCGTGCTTCCGCGGGGCGCCACGATCGGGCCGAACGAGACCGCGCTCGGCCGGCCGCCGACGCCGCGGCGGGCAGGAACGAGACCAGCCTCGCCGAAGATCGAAACATCCGTCAGCATCGTCTCCGCTTCGCGCCAGGCCGCCGTCATCGCTAGGCGCTCCGGCGCGCGCCAGGCGGCGATGACGGCGCCCGGGACGCCGTGCGCAAGCTGGCCCGCCTCGGCGAGGCGAAAGGCGACCGGTCCGGGCAATATCGCGGTGCCGCAATGCTCGTCGCGGAACTGGCGCGCGAGCACCTCAGCCTCGAACGGGTGATGGAGAAGGAGCGTGCCGCCGCTCAACAGCCAGGGCAGCAGCGTCAGGCTCATCCCGGCGAAGGACGAAGGCGCGATCGTCGACAGCATGATCGCCTCCTGCGCCAGGCGGCTTTCCAAGAGCACGCCGAGCCCGCCCGCGAGCAACTCGGAATGATTGCGCGCCACCGGAACCAGACCGCCTTCGCCGACATCGAAAGTGATGGCAGCAACATGCGCGGCGGCATTGCTCTGCCGCTCGCGCTCAAGCGGCGGGATCGGGTCGAGCTTTTCCGCCGTGAACAAGTCATCGAACGGCACGACGCCGTCGGGCAGGTTGTGGCCGAACGCGCACACATAGCGGATCGAAAAGACTTCCGCGGCCACACGCATGCCGAGCCGGCTGTGGTTGAAGGCGCCGACATGGCCGCAGGTGATCAATGCCTTGGCGCCGATGCGCGCCAATGCTGCCACGGCGTCGGCGCGACGGAAGAGGAGCGGCAGCGGTGCCGCGATCATTCCTGCCCGCAATACGCCGAGCATCGCCAAAATATTCTCGGCGACGTTCGGCAGTTGGATGCCGATGATGGCGTCGGTGGCCAGCCCCATGCGACGCAGCCGGCCTGCGATCGATGCGATCATCCGATCGGCCGCGGCGAAGGTGAGGCGGCGCGGCGCGCTGTCGGTAAATGTCTCGCGGTTCGGCGCATCGGCCAACGCCAGTGCGTCGGGCCGTCGTTGCGCGATCCGGCGAAACACTTCATCGATGGTGATACGGGTTTGTCCCTGCGCCGGCGACGCTGCCGTGAGGAGAGGATCGCCGAGAATCATTGCTGCGCCCGTTGCGGTTGATGCCACCAGGTTTCCGGCAGGTAGCCGAACAGCGACGTCCGCGCCGGATGCTCGATCGAGATCCAGCGCGCCACCCATTGCCGCGGAAGGTAAAACAGCGGCACGACATAGCAGCCGGAAATAAGCACGCGGTCGAGCGCGCGCACAGCGGCGACGAAGTCCGCACGATCACGGGCGCGCAGCATCGCGGCGATCGCGGCGTCGGCCGCGGCGCTGCGTACGCCCATATAGTTGCGCGATCCTTCCTCGGCGGCGGCGGCCGAACCCCAATAAAAGCTCTGCTCGTTGCCCGGCGATAGCGATTCGTCCCAACGGTTCTCGATCATGTCGAAATCGAACGACAGGAGGCGCTGATCGTACTGCACGGCATCGACAAGACGCACTTGCGCGAGGATGCCGGCGCGGGCGAGATTATCGGCGAAGGCAAGCGCCAGACGTTCTTCGTCGCGGCTCTTTACCATGATCTCGAAGCGCAACGGCCGCCTGCTGCTGCGCCGGCGCAAGGCCGGGCCGCTGTATTGGTAGCCGGCGGCGCCAAGCAGCGCGAGCGCCTGGCGCAGGCTGGCGCGATCGCGGCCGGAGCCGTCGCTGATCGGCGGCGACCAGGTGCCGGCCAGCACGTCGGGACGCACGGCGTGAGGAAATGGCGCCAATAACGCGTGCTCGCGCGCGGAGGCAGGACGGCGATAGGCGGATAGCTCGGAATTGTCGAAAAAGCCGGCGCTGCGCTTGTAGAGACCGAAGAAGAAGTTGCGGTTGACCCACTCGGCATCGAACAGGCGCGCCATTGCCTCGCGCACGCGGATGTCGGAGAAGACCGGCCGCCGCGTGTTGAAGACGAAGGCGCTGGCAGGTTTGGGCAAGCCGTCGGGAAACGATTCTTTGACCACGCGTCCATCGCGCACGGCCGGAAAATCATATCCGGTCTGCCAACGGCTGGGATCGGTCTCGCTGCGCATGTCGTAAAGGCCGGCCTTGAATGCTTCGAAATAGGCGTTGGCGTCGCGGTAATAGTCGAAGCGCAGCTCGTCGAAATTCCATTCGCCGCGATTGATCGCGAGCGATCGGCCCCAATAATTGGGATCGCGCTTGAGGGTGACGCTCCTGCCGGGATCGACGGCGGCAACGACATAGGGGCCGCTGCCGATCGGCTTCGCCAAGGTGGTATTTTCGAAGGCGGCCACGTCGATGGCATGTTTGGGCAGCACCGGCATCAGGCCGAGGATGAGGGGCAGCTCGCGGTCGTGGCTGCCGGCAAGATCGAAGCGCACGCTGCGCGGGCCGAGAATTTCAGCCTTGGCCACCTTGGAATAATAAGCGTGGTAATTGGGTCGCCCGTGGTCGCGCAAGAGTTGCCAGGAGAAGACCACGTCGTCGGCGGTGACCGGAACGCCGTCGGAGAAATGGGCGGCGGGATCGAGCCGGAAGGTGACGTAGTCGCGGGCGTCGTCGGTCTCGACCGTGCGCGCCAGCAGGCCGTAAAGCGTGAACGGCTCGTCGTAGCTGCGCGCCATCAGGCTCTCGATGACGTAACCGCGGATCGCCTGCACGGCAATGCCTTTGACGATCAACGGGTTGAGGCTGTCGAAGGTGCCGAGCACGCCCTGCACAAGTCGGCCGCCTTTGGGCGCCTCGGGATTGACGTAAGGGAGCGCCGCAATTCCTTCGCGCGTGGCCGGTGCCCCGCGCATGGCGATGGCATGAGCCGCCGTGTCCGCCGCCGCCGGCGCCAAGCCCGGCACGAGGATCGCCGCGCATAGCGCAAGCCGCGCTCCCAAAACGGCACGAGCGGTCGGGACATGCATGGCGCAGACTGCAATTCGATGCGTTTTGCGATGAAGCCGACGCACATCATAGAGCAATTCGCGCGCCTTGACGCCCGTGCCGCCGATTGCCGCCGCGTTATCACCAGGATACCGACGCGCATACTTTATTTGGGTCTTCAGGGAATCGAGTGGGTACTTTTGGCCCATTTTCGATCGTCTGCCTGCTGCTGCTGAGACCGTGGGCATGTGGGCAACGCACTTGCGTTGTCCAAGCGAAGCG
>JAKAPE010000281.1 GCA_021811945.1 Pseudomonadota bacterium
CAACCGCAACGCCCTCGCGTTCTTGAAACTCGCGTCCATCCGCCTCATGCTGCGAAAGCTTTGTAACCCTTGACGAAGATTCAACACGGACTCTTAGCATCGGCATAACCTCATCTTTGCCCCGGAGCACTTTGTTGTAGGGCATTAATCCCCATTCAATATCATCTGTGATTTGTGCTTCGACGGTTGCCATATCACCTGACGCAACAGCATAAATTAAAGTGGAAAAAGGAGTCGCCCTTGACCCTGGCTTTAGTGCTTCGGCACCAAGGTCGATCGGTCTGATGGTTTCGAAATCGAGGTCGCGTGCGTCCATATCTCTCTTCCCACGTTGGTTATAATTTGATTTCAAATCTCTTTCAAATCTCTTAAAGTGCCGCCGCTCAGAAATTCCGCAGCATCTGCAGCAGCATTCGATGACGCTTGGCGCCGAGCCTTTCGATCAGCCGGCGTTCGTGCTGCGCCGCCAGAGCTCTGGCGCGCGCCAGCACCGCCCGACCCTGCGGCGTGAGCCGAAGCGCGTGGCGGCGGCCGTCGGCGGCAGATTTCAAGCGCTGGATGAGGCCGCGTTCCTCCAGCCGATGCAAGAGACGCACCAGCCGCGCCCGCTCGATTGCAAGGGCGGTCGCGAGCTCCGCCTGCGACAGCCCGCGATTGGCATTGATCACCACCAGCACCGAGAACTGTGCCGGACTGATGTCGATCGTCGCCAACGTCTGGATCAAATCCTGGAAAACCCAGACCTGGAGCCGTCGCACGAAATAGCCCAAATGGCCGTCGAGCACATCGCGGGCGATCGTCGACGGCGCATCGCAGCGGATCGGTACGGCGCTGCGCAGAGGTAGCGCCGCGGTTCCGACACGTCTGGTTGCGGTCATCCAACCGTCTCCCCAACGGATCGCCGGTCCCCGCCCCGGGGCGCCGGCGGCGATATTTGGTATTGACGACATTGTTGTCCAGGTCAACAATGTCCGCAATGGCGCGGGCGACCATGGGGGCGACCGTGGGGGCGCTCTCCGGCGAACCGCGGAGTCTTGGGAGGATCTTGCCATGACACGTAAATTCCAGCCGACATTCGCAATCACCCGTCGGACGTTTGCCGCCGGCGCCGGTGCCACTGCCTTCGCTGCCGGCATCGGACCGTTCAACATCGCGCGCGCTCGCGGCGGCGCGCTCAAGGTCGGCGTGCTGCTGCCGCGCTCGGGCTATGAGGCCGGCATCGGCCAAGACTGCCAGCGTGGCGTCGCCATTGCCAACCCGATCCTGAAATCGCTCGGTTACTCGGAACTGGCGATCATGAACGGCGACACCGAGTCGAATGTCGGTACGGCGCGGGCGCGCGCCGAGCAGTTGATCAGCGACGGCGCTCAGCTTTTGGTCGGCGCCTTCGATTCCGGCGAGACCACCGCCATCGCGCAGGTCGCCGAACAGAAGGGCATCCCGCTCGTCATCAACATTGCGGCGGCACCAGCCATCACCGAGCAGGGCTACAAATTCGTGTTCAGAAATTTCCCGAAGGCGCCGACGATTGTCGGCGACGCCTTCGCCAACCAGAAAGAGGTTTTCGCCACCGTCGGCAAGGCACCGAGGACCGTCGTCTTCATGCACGTCAACGACACCTTCGGCACCGCGATGGCCAAGGGCATCAACGCGATGGTGCCCAAATTCAAAATGCCGTACAAGATCGTCGAAGAGATCGCCTACGATCCTGCCGCGCGCGACCTTTCCGTCGAGGTGGCAAAGGCCAAGGCGAAGAATCCCGACGCGCTCCTCGTCGTCAGCAGGCTCAACGACGCGATTCTGCTGACGCGCGAAATGGTCAAGCAGCGCTTCACGCCGCAGGCGATCCTGAGCATGGGGCCCGGCTGGTACGATGACCAATACTTCAAAGCGCTGGGCAAGCTTTCCGACGGCCCGATCAGCTTTGTGCCCTGGTACGACCCGCATAAGAAATTGACCCCGGTCCTCCAAGCTGCGCTGGCCAAGGCCTACCCGGGCGTACAGCTCAACACCAACCACATTTTCACCTTCGAGGCGCTGCTGGTTGCTGCCGACGCCTATAAGCGCGCCGGTTCGACCGATCCGAAGGCGCTGGCCGCCGCCATCCGCACCACCAACATCACCAATAATGTGAGCATCGGGCCGGGCATCTCGTTCAACGCCAAAGGCCAGAACGACAAGGTGAAGGACGGCGCGATCCAGAACCGCGGCGGCAAGGATGTGATCCTGGCGCCCAAGCAGGCCGCCAACGCCAAGCCGGAATGGCCGATGCGGTCGTACCGCAGCCGCAGCTGAGTGCGTGGGTGGTTTCGTTCCGCTATCCTGGGCCAGCGCACAGCAAGGGCCGCGACGGATCGACGGCCGGCGGTTTCGCTCTTCGAAGCAGCTTGCCGTTCCGACCTGCCGAGCGCGGAAGGCGGCACGGGGCGCACGTCGGAGTGGCGGACGAAGCGTCGGCGGTGATCGCGAGACGTGACCTGAACGCTGGAATTTTCTGGTGCCGTTAGATGTCTATCTGAACGTCGCCGTCGGCGGAGTCTTGACCGGCCTTGTCTACGGCCTAATGGCGCTCGGACTTTCGGTCATTTTCGGCGTCGTGCGCGTCGTCAATTTCGCGCACGGCGAGATGATGACGATTGCGATGTTCATCGCGGTGGTCGCCTTCTCCGCGTTCCACATCGATCCGCTGATCCTGCTGGTGCCAAGCGCGGCCGTGCTGTTCGTGTTCGGCTACTCGCTGCAGGCGGCCCTGATCAATCCATTCATCACCCGACCCGAGCACGCCCAGTTCCTGCTGCTGCTGGCGGTGGCGATCATTATCTCCAACGCGCTCCTGATCGTCTTCGGCCCCGATGCGCGCTCGGTGCAGACCGCATATGCGCTTGCGAGTTTCCAGCTCGGTCCGCTGATCATCGATGCTTCGAAACTCTACGCCGCTGCCGCCGCGGTCGTGTTCACTGCCGCGCTGTTCGCCTTTTTCCGCTTCACGCTCGTCGGTACGGCGATCCGCGCCTGCGCCGACAACTATACCGGCGCGCAAGTGGTCGGACTTGACGTCAAGCGCCTTTACGCGCTGACCTTCGGGCTCGGCGCCGCCTGCGTCGGAGCGGCGGGTACGATGCTCACGCTCGTCGTCGATACCACGCCGCTCGTCGGGCCGAGCTATACACTTCTGGCCTTCGTTATCGTCATCACCGGTGGGCTCGGCTCGCTGCCGGGCGCGCTCCTCGGCGGCGTGCTGATTGGACTGACCGAAGCGCTGGCCGGGCTGACGTTTACGCCTTCGCTCAAGAGCATGTTCGCTTTCGCTGTTCTCGTGCTGGTGCTGTTGTTCCGTCCACAGGGGCTGCTCGGGCGGAGGTCGGCATGATGGTACCGCGCGTCGCGGGCGCCGGGCGTCGCAGCGTCCTCCTTCTCGGCGCGCTGCTTGCGGCTTTTGTCGCCGCGCCGTTTTTCGTCAATGATTATCTGCTCACCGTGCTCATCCTCAGTCTCTATTTTGCCTATATCGGGCAGGCCTGGAACATCATGATGGGCTTTGCCGGACAGCTCTCGCTTGGCCACGCGATCTATATCGGGCTCGCCGCCTATGTCGCAGCGACCTTGTTTACGCGCCTTGGCATCGATCCTTGGATCGGGTTCGCGGCGGCGATTCCCGTTGCCGCCGCCTGCGGGGCGGTTATCGGCTTTCTCGCTTTCCGCTTCGGGGTTGCCGGCGTCTATTTCGCCATCCTGACGATTGCCTTTGCCGAATTTGCCCGCATCGGCTTCGACAATTGGAACCTCGTCAACGCCTCGAGCGGCCTGTTCCTGCCCGTGACGCAATATGCGCACAACGACGTGTGGCGGCTGCGCGGCGATCCGACCATGTTCTATTACGTCATTCTCGCCGCGACTGCGGTCGCGTTCGTGCTCTGCCACCTTCTGCTGCGCAGCCGAATCGGCTATTGCTGGCTCGCCATCCGTGAGGACGAAGAAGCGGCGCGCGCGGCGGGTATCGACACGTTCCGCTACAAGATGTACGCGGTGACGATATCCGCCGCGGTGACCTCGTTTGCCGGCGTGTTCTATGCATTCTTCTACAACAACCTGTTTCCGGAACAGGTTTTTGGCATCTCGCGGTCGATAGAGATCATTCTCGGGCCGATCATCGGCGGCGTCGGCACGCTGTTCGGGCCGATCCTCGGCGCCTTCGTGCTCACCGGTCTCGCGGAGACGCTCAATTTCGTGATCAGCGCCTCCGGCCTCGATCTGCCGGGCGCCACACAAGTATTCTATGGCGTGTGCCTTCTTGTCGTCATGGCGGCACTGCCGGACGGCGTGTGGCCGCCGCTGGCGCGCCGTCTCGGCGTGAGCGGGGACGTCAAATGACGCTTTTGAAGCTCGACTCGGTCAGCAAGCGTTTCCGCGGTCTGGTGGCCGTGGACCAGGTGAGCTTCGCAGTGCCGCAAGGCGCTATTTTCGCCGTCATCGGGCCGAACGGCGCCGGCAAGACCACGTTGTTCAACATGATCGCGGGGGCGATGGCGCCGGACGCCGGCGCCATCGTCTTTGCCGGCGAGGCGATCCACGGCTTGGCCGCCGATGCGGTGTGCCGCCGCGGCATCGCGCGCACGTTCCAACTCGTGCGGCCGTTTCCGGCGCTGACCGTGGAAGACAACGTTTTGATCGGCGCGCTGCTGCACCGACACGAGGTGGGTGCGGCGCGAGTGCACGCGCACGCGCTGCTCGCCCGCCTCGACCTCCTTGACAAGCGCCAGCGCATCGCTGCGACGTTGACGTTACCGGACCGCAAGCGCCTCGAAGTGGCCCGCGCGCTCGCCACCGAGCCGCGACTTCTTCTGCTCGACGAGGTGATGGCGGGATTGCGGCCGACCGAGACCGACCGCATGGTCGCGATCCTGCGCGCGCTCAACCGCGACAGCGGCTTGACCATCCTTCTGATCGAACATGTGATGCGCGCGGTGATGGCGCTGGCCTCGCGCGTGCTCGTGCTCGACCACGGCGTGGCGATCGCGCAGGGCCCGCCGGAGGAAGTCGTGCGCGATCCGACGGTGGTGCAGTCCTATCTCGGCGCGGAGGCGGATTAATGAGATTAATGAGGATGAGAAACGACGGCTCGGATTTCCCGCTCGTCCCCGCGAAAGCGCGCGAAAGCGGGGACCCAGCTTCCGGTTCCAGCCGGCGTTGCCGGATCCCGCTTTCGCGTGAATGAGCGGCACATTGCGAGACGGGACGTGATGCTTAAAGTCGAAGATCTCGAGGTTTCTTACGGCGACGTGCAGGCGCTCGACGGCGTCTCGCTCGACATCGAAGAGGGAGCGATCGTGGCCATTGTAGGCGCCAACGGCGCCGGCAAGACGACGCTCATTCGCTCGCTGGCCGGCATGCTGCGGCCCACGCGCGGACGGGTGCTCTTCCGCGGAGTCGATATTTCAGGCTGGCCGAGCCATCGCGTCTGCGACCTTGGCCTCGGCCAAGTCGCGGAGGGACGGCAGGTGTTCCCGACACTGTCGGTGGCGGAAAATCTCGAAATCGGAGCGATGCTGCCGCGCGCTCGCGCATCGCGCGCAAGAAACCGCAGGCGCGTCCTGGAAATGTTCCCGGTGCTCGCTGAGCGCTCGCGCCAGGCGGCAGGCACGCTCTCAGGCGGCGAGCAGCAGATGCTCGCGATCGCTCGCTGTTTGATGGGCGCGCCCGAGCTCATCATGTTCGACGAGCCCTCAGATCGGA
>JAKAPE010000032.1 GCA_021811945.1 Pseudomonadota bacterium
GATCTCCGGCATGGAAGTGGAAACCATCTGCCGCTACGACCTGCCGGTCTGCATCGTCGTCTTCAACAACAACGGCGTCTATCGGGGCATCAACGTCAATCCCGTCGGCGGGCCCGATCCGGCGACGACCGCATTCGTCAAGGACGCCTGCTACGACAGAATGATGGAGGCGTTCGGCGGCGCTGGCGTGCATGCGACCACGCCCGATGAGTTGCTGCGCGCGGTGAGAGCGGCCATGGGCACCGGCAAGCCGACGCTCGTCAACGCGGCGATCGATGCCGCCGCCGGCACCGAGAGCGGACGCATCGGCAACCTCAATCCGCAAAGCGTGATGCGCAGGAAATAAAAGAGCGCGTGAAGATCTGATCCGTCACCTGAGGTGCGAGCCGACGGATCCGGCCAAGCAGCGGCCCGATGGTAAACACCGCGAGCCACGAAGGGCGACGGCGCGGGAGCTCAGCTTGCGACTTCGAGGTCCGCGCTGCGCGGGGATCGGTTGCCGAGAGCGAATTGCGGAGCAAGCAGCAAATGGGACCGCGCAAAAAGACCGCCAAAGCAAAGAGCAAGACAGCGGGGAACAAGACCCTCAAAGAGGGCGTCGCGCTGAAATCCGGGAAATCATCAGAAAAGCCTGCGGCAAAAGCGCACGCACGCCGCGGTCTGCCGCGTCCGAGCACGAAGCCGTGGGGCGAAGCAGGCAGGGCGCTCGACGGCGTGCGCATCCTCGATTTCACTCACGTGCAATCCGGCCCGACCTGCACGCAGATTCTGGCCTATATGGGCGCCGATGTGATCAAGGTCGAACGGCCCGGCGCGGGCGACATCACGCGTGGTCAGCTCCGTGATGTTGCCGAGGCCGACAGCCTCTATTTCACCATGCTCAACGGCTCAAAGCGTTCGATCACGATCGACAGCAAGCATGCAAAGGGCAGGGACATCCTCGATCGGCTGGTCAAGGTCTGCGACGTGCTCGTGGAGAACTTCGCGCCCGGCTCGCTCGACCGCATGGGCCTCACCTTCGAACACATCCACAGACTCAATCCGCGCATGATCGTGGCCTCCATCAAGGGCTTTGGGCCGGGGCCCTACGAGGACTGCAAGGTCTACGAGAATGTCGCCCAATGCGCCGGCGGCGCGGCCTCTACCACCGGCTTCCGCGACGGTCCGCCGCTTGTCACCGGCGCACAGATCGGCGATTCGGGAACCGGGCTGCATCTCGCGCTCGGCATCGTGGCGGCGCTTTATCAGCGCACCCGCACGGGGCGCGGGCAAAAGGTGCTGTGCACCATGCAGGACGGCGTTCTCAACCTCACGCGGGTCAAGCTGCGCGACCAGCAGCGCCTCGCCCACGGCCCGCTTACTGAATACAGCCAATACGGCGAGGGCGTGCCGTTCGGGGACACAGTGCCGCGGGCCGGCAACGACTCGGGTGGTGGGCAGCCGGGCTGGATTCTCAAGTGCAAGGGATTCGAGACCGACCCGAACGCTTACATCTATTTCATCACCCAGGCGCCGGTGTGGGGCGAAGTCTGCGACGTCATCGGCAAGCCGGAATGGAAGACCGATCCCGACTACGCCACGCCCGGCGCCCGGCTGCCGCGTCTCAAACAAATCTTCACCGCGATCGAGCAATGGACCATGACCAGAATGAAATTCGAGGCCATGGAGATTCTCAACAGGCACAACGTCCCCTGTGGGCCGATCCTGTCGATGAAGGAGCTTGCCCACGAACCTTCGCTGCGCGCCACCGGCACCGTTGTCGAAGTCGATCATCCCACACGTGGGACGTATCTCACAGTGGGCAATCCCATCAAATTGTCTGATTCGATTCCCGACGTGCGCCGCGCGCCGCTGCTTGGCGAGCACACCGATGAAGTGCTAGGCGAAGTGCTGGGATTCTCGCCGGCTGAGATCGCGGAGATCAAGGCATCGGGTGCGGTAACCGCGCCGAAAAAGAAGACCGAAGCGGCGTAGCTCTGACGAGAGCTGCCTGTCTCAGCGAAAGCGGGCAGACCCAGGTTCCGGATACCCGCTCGCGGGCATGAGCGGAAGGGGAAGGATTCGCGATGCGTATCGTCGTTCACGGCCAGCAGGCCTTCGGCAAGGCGGTGCTCGAAACGCTGCTCAAGCGCGGCGAGAACGTCGTCGCGGTCTACGTTGCGCCCGAGAAGCCAAACGCAAAATCCGATCCGCTGAAGGAGGCCGCACTCGCCTCAAGGCTGCCCGTCTATCAGCCGGAATCCTACCGCAAGCCGGAGGTGTGGGACGAGTTCCGCGCGCTCAAGCCTGACCTGCAAATCATGGCCTTCGTCACGTTGTTCGTGCCCGAAGAGTTTCTCAACATCCCTGTCCACGGCTCGATCCAATATCATCCTTCGCTGCTGCCTGCTCATCGCGGGCCGAGCGCGATCAACTGGCCGATCATCAAGGGCGAGCGCGAGACCGGGCTGACGATCTTCTGGCCGGACAACGGCCTCGATACCGGCGATGTGCTCCTGCAAAAGAAAACCTCGATCGGCCCGGCCGACACCGTCGGCTCGGTCTATTTCGACCGTCTGTTCCCCATGGGCATCGAGGCGATGCTCGAAGCAATCGATCTCATCAAGGCGGGCAAAGCGCCGCGCCTTAAACAGGACGAAAGCAAGGCCACTTATGAGGGCCGCTGCGGCTCGGACAACGCCCATATCGACTGGGGCCGCCCGTGGCAGGAGATCGACCGCCTGATCCGCGGCTGCAATCCACAGCCCGGCGCCTGGTCGAAGCTCGACGGCCGCACGGTGAAGATTTTTGATGCCAAGCCGCTGCCGGCCCGGGACCCCAAAGGCATCGGCGGCAAGATGGGCGAGATTGTCGTCATGGAAAGCGACGGATTCACCGTCGTTTGCTCCGACGGACGTTTCAAGGTCGCGCGTGTGCAGGCGGACGGTGCAAAGATCGCGGCGAACGAATTTGCCGCCAGCGTGAAGCTCAACCCCGGAATGAGGTTTTCATGAACCGATCCCCCGCAGCCGCGACGCAGGCGCCCGCCGTCGCCCCGCAACACATCAGCCCGAAGTCCGACATCGAGATCGCCCAGGCGGCCAAAATGCGGCCGATCCTCGATATCGCGCGCGAGAAACTCGGCATCGCCGCGGAAAACCTCGAGCCGTACGGGCACTACAAGGCGAAAGTCTCGCTCGACTATATCAGGCGACTGCACGGTCTCGCCGACGGCAAGCTGATCCTAGTGAGCGCCATCACGCCGACGCCGGCGGGCGAGGGCAAGACCACGACGACGGTCGGCCTCACCGACGCGCTCAATCGCCTCAGCGGGAAGGCGATGCTGTGCATCCGCGAGCCATCGCTCGGCCCGTGCTTCGGCATGAAGGGCGGTGCTGCCGGCGGCGGCTACGCTCAGGTCGTGCCCATGGAGGAGATCAACCTCCACTTTACCGGCGATCTGCACGCGATCGGGGCGGCCAACAATCTGCTCGCGGCGATGACCGACAATCACATCTATTGGGGCAACACGCTCGGCATCGATCAGCGCCGTGTGACCTGGCGGCGCGCCATCGACATGAACGACCGTGCGCTGCGTTCGATCGTCTCTTCGCTCGGCGGCGCCGCCAACGGGTTTCCGCGCGAGGACGGTTTCGACATCACCGTCGCCTCCGAGGTGATGGCGATCTTCTGCCTCGCCGGCGATCTTAACGATCTCAAGCGGCGGCTGGCCAACATCGTGGTCGGCTATACGCGCGCGCGCAAGCCGGTGCGCGCCGGCGACCTCAAAGCGCACGGGGCGATGACGGCGCTGCTCAAGGATGCGCTGGCGCCGAACCTGGTGCAATCGCTCGAAGGCACGCCCGCCTTCATTCACGGCGGCCCTTTCGCCAACATCGCCCACGGCTGCAACTCGGTGCTCGCCACGACCACCGCGCTCAAGCTTGTGGATTACGTGGTGACCGAGGCGGGTTTCGGCGCCGATCTCGGTGCCGAGAAATTCATCGACATCAAATGCCGCAAGACCGGGATCGCGCCCGACTGCGCCGTGCTGGTCGCGACCATCCGCGCGCTCAAGATGCACGGCGGGGTGAAGAAGGAGGACCTCAAGGCGGAAAACCTCGATGCCCTCGAAGCGGGCATGACCAACCTCGCGCGCCACATCGAGAACGTGCAGAAATTCGGCGTCGTGCCGGTCGTCTCCATCAACCGCTTTTCCACCGACACCGATGCCGAGATCACGCTGGTGCAGAACGCCTGCGCCAAGCTCGGTGTCGAGGCGCTCATGGCCGACCATTGGGCGCTGGGTGGTGAGGGCGCACTCGATTTGGCGCGCGCCGTGCTCAAGGTCTGCGACAGCGGCAAGAGCAGGCTGAAATTCCTCTATCCCGACGACATGCCGCTGATCGAGAAGATCCGCACCATCGCCAGGGAAATCTATCGCGCCAAGGACATCGAGGCGGATAAATCCGTGCGCGACCAGCTCGCGGCATTCGAGCAGATGGGCTGCGGCAAGTTCCCGGTCTGCATCGCCAAGACCCAATACAGCTTCTCCACCAATCCGGACCTGAAGGGTGCGCCGAGCGGTCATGTCATCAAGGTGCGCGACGTGCGGCTGTCGGCAGGCGCCGAGTTCGTGGTCGCGATCTGCGGAGAGATCATGACCATGCCAGGCTTGCCGAAGGCGCCGGCGGCGGAATCGATCGACGTCAAGGACGGCAGGATCGTCGGTTTGTTTTAGCGGTCAGAGCGAAGAGCAAGCTTCACTCGATCCGGACATTCACACCCCCGCCGCCCCGCCGTCCGACCGCGGATCGTGCGCCCCTTCCAAAGAGCCGTCGGGATTGAGCACCACCGCGCCGGCGTGGCCCATCACGTCGGAATAGGGCTCGGGCAAAACTTCGACGTCGTGGCCGGCCGAGGCGAGCGCGTCGATCAGGGTGCCGTCGAAGCGCGGCTCGAGGCGCAGCGTTGTCCGCGAGGCGCCCCAGGTACGGCCAAGCACCCAGCGCGGGCGGCCGAGCGCCTCGGCAAGCGGTTCGCGGAATTCGACGTAACGGGTGAACAGCGCGGCCTGCGTCTGCGGCTGGCCGTCGCCGCCCATGCAGCCATAGGCCATGACGCGGCCGTCCGCGAGCACGGCGAGTGGCGGATTGAGCGTATGCAACGGCCGCCGGCCGGGCGCCAACAGATTGAGCGCGCCGTGCACCAGCGAGAAACTGATGCCGCGGTTCTGCATCAGCACGCCGGTTGCCGGCAGCACGCAACCGGAGCCGAACTCCCAGTAGAGCGACTGGATGTAGGAGACGACGAAGCCGCTCGCATCGGCGGCGCCCATCCACACCGTGTCGCCGGCACTGGAGGCGAGCGGCCAGGGCGCCGCTTTGCGGCGGTCGATCTTCATCGCCTCGCCGGCAATGAAACGCGGATCGAGGTAGCGTTCGAGCGGGTGCGGCAGGCGGTTGGGATCGCCGACTGCGCGGTCGCGTGCGCGCAGCGCACGCTTGGTCGCCTCCACCAGGATGTGGATATGTTCGAAGCCTTCGGCCTCGGCGACGCCAAGCCGTGCGAACAAAGCGAGGACCATCAGCGAGGCGACGCCCTGGGTCGGCGCATCGGTGTTGTAGAGGTTCGCCGACGGCAATTCGACGTGCAGCGGCTCGGCGAGGCTGGCGCGATAGCGCCTTAAATCTTCGCGCGTCAGCGGGCTGCCGATGGTGGCAAGGTCGGCGGCGATCTCGCGCCCGACGTCGCCGCGATAGAAATCGTCGAGGCCGGCATGGGCAAGGTGCTCGAGCGTTTCCGCTAGCGCCTCCTGCCGCAATATAGCACCGACTGCCGGCGACTTCCCGTCGACGAGAAAAGTGCCGGCAAATCCCGGGACCGGCGCCAGCTCGGAAAGTTTCTCCGCGGTAAGCCGCGTCTGGCTGCGCGTGACCGCGCAGCCGTCGCGCGCGAGCGCGATGGCGGGCGCAAGGAGGTCACCGAGCGGCCGCGATCCGCGGTGTGCCTTCGCCGCTTCGAGCGCCAGCATCCAGCCGCCGACGGCGCCCGGCACGGTGAGCGCCGCGAGCGACCCGCGCGGCGGGATGGTCTCATAGTCGCGATAAAGTTCCGGCCGCGCCTGTTCGCCGGCGGCGCCCGCCGCCATGATGGCGCGCACGCGGCCGGACGGTTCGCGCACGAGCCAGAAACCGTCGCCGCCAAGATGCGTCATGTGCGGATAGGCGACGGCGATCGCTGCCGCCATCGCCACCATCGCCTCGAGCGCGTTACCGCCGTCGGCGAGGATGGCGCGGCCCGCTTCCACTGCGGAAAAATGCGGCGCGCACACGACGCCGCGGCGATGACCGGCCGAATGAAGGTCTACGGATCTCGCCATGGGCTCAACTCGGGCTCAACTCGCCGGCGCCGGTTCGGCGAACCCGCGCTTCTTCAACAAGGCGGCCGCGCTCGGCAGCCGCCCGCGGAAAAGCCTGTACGCCTCGGCCGGCTCGCGGGCGCCGCCGGCCGCGTAGATCGTCTCTTGGAGCCGCTTAGCCGTCGTGCGATCGAAGATGTCGCCGGTGTCCTGAAACGCGGCGAAAGCGTCGGCATCGAGCACTTCCGACCACATGTAGCTGTAATAGGCTGCGGCGTAGCCGTCGCCGGAAAAGACGTGGCCGAAGTGCGGTGGGCGATGGCGCATGACGATCTCCTCCGGCATGTTTATGCGCGCTGACGTCTCTTTCTCGAACGCCGCCGGATCGATGGTGGCGGGCGAAGCGAGCGAATGAAAATCGAGATCGACGAACGCCGAGGCGAGATATTCGACGGTCATGAAACCCTGGTTGAAGTTGCGCGCGGCAATGAGCTGTTGCAGCAATTGCTCCGGCATCGGCATGCCGGTGCGAAAATGCCGGGCGAAGCGTCGCAGGATCTGCGGTTGTTCGAGCCAATGCTCGTAGAGCTGGGAGGGCAGCTCGACAAAATCGGCGGCGACATTGGTGCCCGAAATTTCCGGATAGGTAACGTTGGAGAGAAGGCCATGCAGCGCATGGCCGAATTCGTGGAACAGCGTGCGCGCATCCTCGAAGCTCAGCAGTGTCGGCTGACCCGCGGCGCCCTTGGCAAAGTTGCAGACATTCACGATCAGCGGGCGAACGTCGCCGTCAAGCTTGTGCTGATCGCGCAGCGACGTCATCCACGCGCCGCTGCGTTTCGACGGCCGGGCGAAATAGTCGCCGAAGAACAGGCCGATTTTCTCGCCGCCATCGGCGACGCGCACGTCCCATACGCGCACGTCGGGATGCCAGGCCGGCACGTCGGCGCGCGGGGTGAAGGCGAGGCCGAACAGGCGTCCGGCGGTATAGAAAGCTGCCTCGATCATGCGGTCGAGGTCGAGAAACGGCTTGATCGCGGCCTCGTCGAAGGCGCAGCGCCGCTGCCGCAGCTTTTCCGCATAGTAGCGCCAGTCCCAGGGTGCCAGCCTGAAATTGCCGCCTTCCTCCTGCAGTATCGCCTGCAACGCGTCGCGGTCGGCGAGCGCGCTTTGACGCGCGCGGATCCACACCGTGTCGAGCAGGCCGCGCGCGGCCGCGGGCGTCTTCGCCATGGCGTCGTCGAGCCGGTAATGGGCGAAGTCGGCATAGCCGAGGAGTTTTGCCCGCTCGGCGCGCAGCCTGGCCATTTCCGCGATGATCGCCTTGTTGTCGGTTGAGCCGCCGTTGTCGCCGCGGGCGACGAAAGCGCGAAACACCTTTTCGCGCAGGTCGCGCCGCTGCGCGAACTGCAGAAACGGCTCGACGATCGAGCGCGACAGCGTGACGACATGACCGTCGACGCCGCGTTCGCGCGCGGCGGCTTGCATCGCCTCGCGCACGAAATCGGGCAGGCCGGCGAGTTCTGCTTCCCCATGCAAAGGGAGTGCGAAAGCCTGCTCGTCGGCGAGGACGTTCTGGCTGAACGCGGTGCCAAGGACCGCCAGGCGCGCGACGATTTCGGCAAGGCGCGCCTTCCCTACGGGATCGAGCGCGGCGCCGGCGCGGCGGAAATTGATGTGGTAGCGCTCCAGGACCCGCTTCTGCTCGGCGTCAAGAGCGGGCGCGTCGGCCTGCCGCTTCAGGGTATCGATACGGCCGAATAATGCGGAATTTGTGTGGATCGCGTTCCAATGGCGGGCAAGTTGCGGTGCGAGTTCGCGCTCGATCTCGAGGAGCGCGTCGGTGCTGTCGGCTCCGGCAAGGAGATGGAAGACGTGCTCGATCCGCGTCAGCGCTCGCCCGCTTCGTTCCAGCGCGCCGATCGTATTATCGAAGCTCTCCGGTTCGGACGCCGCCGCGATGGCGGCGATCTCGGCCTCATGCTCAGCGAACGCGCGGGCATAGGCGGGCCGGAAATGCTCGGGCTTGAGCCGGTCGAAAGGAGGAACCTCCTCTGCGGTCGTCCAGCGCTCGAAGAATGGATTGTCGGAGCTGTCGAGGGGCGTCATCGCGGGATCGTCTGAATGCCATTGCAGGCGTCATATATATGCCGCCGCCGTCCGTTCTGCCGCGCCTCCTATTTCGCCGCGCAGCCGGGCCACCTTGCGGGCGTTCGCGGCGCTGTCGAAGGGGCGGCGATAAGGTCCGAGCCATTACGCCAGCGACCCAGGCCTTGCGTCAGGCGCACCTTTGCGACAGAAACGCGGTCATGAGCAAGCCTCCCTCCCCGCGCCGCAGACGCATCCTCTGGAGGAACGTGTTGACCGTCGTCAGCGCCGCGATCCTGATCAGCGCCGAAGTATTCGGCGCGGCGTTCGCCGGCAGCTGGGCGATCGCCAACCTCGCCGGGCTGGGACGAATCGGCGCCCACATTCTCGACGTGCTCTTCGTGCTTGGCGGTATCGCCGTCATGGTGCAGTTCATGCGCGCCGCGCGCCGTGTCGAGCCGTTCACGGCGGAGTAAGGGCGATCGCCACATCTGCGTCGCAGATGCTGTGAAGAAAGCTTCCCGATTACTTTTTGTTCAGACCAAATCGCTTGCGTCGCGCGGCGGAATAGCTTAATGCCGTTTCGCCCAATTTCGCACGTGCCTGTGGCCGTGTGTCGGTCGGTGGGCATCCGGACAAGAGGCCGGACAGCCGCCTAAGGAAGAGAAGCTACTTCCTTGCTCCCGCGACCGGCAGCCGGAGGCGAAACCGGCATAGCCCGCTCTCCCCGGGCGACGCGGCTTAAAGCAACGACGGAAGGGCTTTTTTGGGTCACTGCCGGCGCCAATGCCGGGGACACCGAAAGGGCTTGTCCTTCTTTGCCAACAGTGCGGAACGGGATCTCCCTCATCCGGACCAAGGCAGCAATCGCGGCGACGTAAGCAGAGCTTCCGCATGGTGCGGAACTGCGCGCGTCGCAGGAGGTTCACCTCGGCGGCTACGCCGCCTGTCGGATCTGGGGAGCTGGGTGGAGATGACCGCACGCATCCGCGAATTCCTTAAGCAACGCACCGATGACGGACCCTGCCTCGTGGTCGACCTCGATGTCGTCCGCGAGAACTATCTCAACTTCGCCAAGGCGCTGGCGGACACCAAAGTGTTCTACGCCGTCAAGGCGAACCCGGCGCCGGAAATTCTCAGGCTCCTTGCCGGCCTCGGTTGCTGTTTCGATGTTGCCTCGGTGGCGGAGGCTGAGGCGGCGCTCGCCGCCGGCGCGCCGCCCGAGCGCATCTCCTACGGCAACACGATCAAGAAGGAGACCGAGATCGCCGCCGCCTTTGGACTGGGCATCGGCCTTTTCGCGGTCGATTGCGAGGCCGAGGTGGAAAAGGTGAAGCGGGCGGCGCCAGGCAGCCGCGTCATCTGCCGCATCCATTGCGACGGCTCCGGGGCGGAATGGCCACTATCGCGCAAGTTCGGCTGCGAGCCGGCCTATGCCGCCGACATTCTGGAATTTGCTCACAAACAGGGGCTGGTCCCTCATGGCGTGTCCTTCCATGTCGGTTCGCAGCAGCACAATGTCGAGGCCTGGGACCGCGCGCTGGCGTCGACGGCGGCGGTGTTTCGCGCCTGCGCCGAACGCGGCATCGTGCTTGCCATGGTCAATCTCGGCGGCGGTTTTCCGGCGCGCTATGTGCGCAAGACGCCAAAGCTTGAATCCTACGGACGGGCGATTTTCCGCGCACTGCGCAAGCATTTCGGCAATGCCATCCCTGAGACGATCGTCGAGCCCGGTCGCGGCCTCGTCGGCAACGCCGGCATGATCGAGGCCGAGGTGGTGTTGATCGCCAAGCGCTCGCCCGAGGACGACGTGCGCTGGGTCTATCTCGACATCGGCAAGTTCCTCGGCCTTGCCGAGACCATCGGGGAGTCGATCCGCTATCCGATCCGCACCACCAAGGACCGCGACCAGACTGCGCCCTGCATCATCGCCGGCCCGACCTGCGATTCCGTCGACGTGCTGTACGAGAAGACGCCCTACCCGCTGCCGGTCTCGCTCGCCATCGGCGACAAGGTCTTGATCGAAGCCGCCGGCGCCTACACGGCGACCTATTCATCGGTCGGCTTCAACGGTTATCCGCCGCTGCGGCAATATGTGATCTGATGAAGGTCGAGCGAAAACCTGCGCCTGCCTCAGTCTAACGCGCAGGCGCGGGCGCCGGCGCAGAAGGCGGCATTCGAAAAAGGCAAGCCAAAAGCATTGATGCTGCGCTTTTCCAACCTCGGTCCTGTGCAGTGCTGTGGATGAGGCGCTCGCGCCTTGACGCTTAAGAGCGCGCTCTTGCAAAGTTCCCGGTCGTCCCGTCACCGCCAGGAGTGCCCGATGGCCACCGCCGGAAACGCCGCCGTCAAGGACGATCAAGGATCTCAAACCGCCTCTCACCGTTTTGCCAAGGATCAGCTCAAAACGTTCGTGGAGCGCATCGAACGGCTCGAGGAGGAAAAGAAGGCGATCGCCGACGATATCCGCGACGTCTACGCCGAAGCCAAAGCCAACGGCTTCGATGTCAAGGCGTTGCGTGCCGTGGTGCGGCTGCGAAAGCAGGACGTCAACGAGCGCAAAGAGCAGGAAGCCATTCTCGAGACCTACCTGCACGCACTGGGGATGCTGGCATAAGGAATGTCGGCATAACCGACGTTCCCGCGGCGCCAGCCTGTCGCCATCGTGGAGGACGACCCAAGGCTCTATGCGAGCGCCGATGGCCTCTCGAGACGGACAAAAGCGATCTCGTTCTCGCGACGCTTGCTCGCCCGAGCTTTGCCTCGCGCATGATGTACGAAAAGCCAATTGGAGATCATCGCGTTAATGCTGCCCTTCGAGCGAGCTTTCGAGCAGCGCGATCTCCTCGGGCGTGAGGTCGAACAGACGATAGACCACGGCGTCGATCTCGCGCTCGGCTTTTTCGATTGCGGCGTCGAGCTTGCGGATTTCGGCCGCTTGCGCGGCGAGATAGCTCTCCCACTCGCCGCGCTCCTTGACCGGGATGTCGGCACGAAAGGCGCGCCTGACCTCGTCGCGGAACGCGGCGAAGTCGAGCGTCCACCAGTCCTGAAGCTTGCGCGAGAGCTTCTTGGACTCGGGCGGGGCGAGATCCAGAATGCGATGGCAAACGGTAGATTGAATCTCAAATCTGGCGCCCGCTGAATCAGTGCAGGTCTTGCCAAGAGCCACAAGCCGAGCCTGTTCCTTTTTCGGCATTGACGGAATCGGCAGCTTTTCAACAAAATCAGTCCGCAAGCGGAGATAACCGCCTCTGGCAATGTTGGTGACGGATGACAAGAAGAACCATGCAAGCTTGCTATTGAAATAGGACAACAACGACAGCTCAGACGACGGAACAAAGTAGCAAGTATTGGCGACATAGAACCCGCGCCTATCAAGCGCAAATGGGTTGCTCGCCGTTATGTCCTGATACACGATCTTTGGTTCCGCGAATGCCGATTGATACGCCAACTGTGCCTGCTGCAGCTCAAACCATTCCTGTTCGGTCGCGCGTTTTTCCAGCTCCGGCTTGAACGGCAACAGCCAATTGCGGATGGCGGGATAATCGTCGATGTCGATCTTGCCTTTCGGAATATTGATGAGAAAAAGCCCCTCGGGCTCGACGCGCCAGCGCTTGATGTTCTCGCCGCGCAGGAAGGGCTTGAGCAGCTTCGCCGAATTCTTGTCTTGCTTAACCAAACGGTCCCGTGTCGCCTGGTCGATAATGAAGGCGTCGTTGAGGCCGGTCTTGATGCCGTAGAGCGGTGCGCCATAAATCTCGCCCAGCGTCTTTTTGCCGTTGACGATCTTGTCGCGCAGCCGGGCGAGCTTGTCGTCCTCGAACTGCCAGGAGCGGGCGCCCAGCCGCGCGCGCGGCATTGCCGTTGCGCCGGCAGCGAACGCCGCATCGAGGTCCTTGGGCAGCTCGTCGCCGATCTTGAGGAACGACAGCGTGCCGCCGTCGGCCGGCTTGCCTTTTTGCAGCGTGATGATCGCCGGATAGGTGGTGACGCCCTGGAAAATCTGCCGGTCGCCGAAGTCGATCACGGCTTCGATGCCGGCGCCGTCGCCGAGGAAGGTACGCAGCTTTTCGCCCGAGCCGGTGCGGAAAAAGGTGGAGGAGGTGATGAAGCCGAGTCGCCCGCCGTCCTTGAGCAGGCCGACGCCGCGCTCGAAGAAATAGGCGTAAAGATCGGTGCGGTCGTCGGCGACGACGTAGTGCTTTTCCAGGTAGGGCTTTATCGGCTTGATCAGCTCCATGCGCACATAGGGCGGATTGCCGATCACGATGTCGAAGCCGCCCTCGGCAAAGATCGGCGCAAACGTCTGGCGCCAATCGAAGGGGTGGTCCGTGAACTTGGCATCGTCGATGAGGCTATTGCCGACCTTGATGGTGGCTTCGAGGTTTTGCAGGCGATGCTTATTGCACGCCGTCTTGAGCCACAACGCCAGCCGGGTGATCTCGACCGATTCCGCGTTGAGATCGACGCCATAGAGATTCTTGGTCACAATTTCGTCGAACGGATCGAACGCGATCTGGTCGCCGAGGCTCGCCAGGTGCTCGACCACCCGGCGATATTCGGCGGCCAACAGGTCGAAGGCGGCGACCAGGAAGGCGCCGGAGCCGCACGCAGGATCGACGATGCGCAGCGCGCGCAGAACGGAAGAAAAATCGCGCCAGAAGGCGTGTTCCGCCTTTTTTTCTTTTTCGCGGAAGATCGGGTCGCCGTTCTCCGGCGCTTCGCGCCCGTGCTTGGCCAAGAGTGCGTTGAAACGCTGTGCGAGTGTGACGCCGATGGTGTGCTCGACGAGGAAGCGGGTCACGATATCGGGCGTGTAGATGACGCCGAATTGTTTTCGCTTGGAGACCTTCGGCGGCTCTTGCCCGCGGCTGATCGCGCGCAACCGCTCGATATCGGTGATCGATTGCTCGAAGATATGGCCGAGCACCGTAACGGGCACGTCACTGCGGTAGTCCCAATTGGCGAGCGCGACCAGTTGCTCGGTCAAGGCGTCCGGCAAAACGATCTTGTCGGTCACCGGATCGGGCGCGAACAAGCCGCCGTTATAGGCCCAGATGCCGCGGCCCTCGTTGCCCGCGTCGATCTCGTGGAACAGCGCGAGGAAATTGGTCCAATACGGCTCGGGGCGCCATTCGTTGCGCGCAGTGGCGGCCCGCTCGATTAATTTGTCCGGCAGGAGGTCGGTGCGCTCGGCGAAGGCGACGAACAGAATGCGGTCGAGCAGCTTTTGCGCGATCTCAATTGCCGCTGCCATTGCCAGCTTGGGCCCGTCGGACGCATCGGTGAGATAGGACAGCAGCCGCTCGCGCAGCCTGCTGTAGTCCTTGTACAGGTCGTCCGTGATGTCCTTGTAGGCGCTGTCGCTCTGCCGCAGCAGCGCTTCGGTGGCGCCGCCGAGGAGCTGTCTGGCGGACAACAGCAGCCACAGCCGCTCAAGCTCGCGCACGTCATCCAGATTGCGAAGATCGAACTTCTCGTAGGCGTCGCGGCCGCGGCCGAAGCCATAGAGACGGACCTCGACGCAGTTCGACACCAGGACCCATTTGCAGCCGGGCACGTCGATCGCATAGTTCCAGGCCTGCTGCACCGGGCTATAGCCGCGTCCCGGCATGATGGCGTCGAGATCGGTCGTGGTCGGCCCTTTCAACTCGAATGGGGCGACAATTTCATCCGCCGAATCGGCGCGGCCGAAGCGCCCGAGCGCCACGTCGACTGCGCCGCGCCGGATCGGGCGTTCGAAGGCGAGCGTATAGGGCGGATCGGCGTCCACCTGCGTATAACCGAGAAAATCGCCGAGAATTTTCTGGCAGAACAGGTTGCGGACTTCCGTTTCCTTGAGCTTGGCGAAACGCGCGCTGCCCGCAGCGTTCGCATAGCTGCGCGCGGCCTCAACTTCCCGCGACGTGAGATCGAACGTGTGCTCCTGCAGCTTTTCCGCGACGGTCTTGTAGTTCAGCAGCGGCACGCGCAGCGTGCGTCCGACTGCCGAGCGGCCCGACCGGCCGCCCCGCCCGCCGTCGCCAAGATCGATGCCTGCCGCCGCGAAGAGGTCCATGTGGATGGCGCAAATCTATTGCGGTAGACTGCCGCAGTCGAGATTGACCGGGAGAGAAGTAACAGATTCCTATGGACAACAGAGCAGCGGGGTAACGAAGCGGCTTTGCGAGGCGCCGGCCGTTTCGGCGGTCCCTGCTCCGGAGTTAGCCGCGCCTTGCCGCCGTGCGGCGGCGCTCGGACTTACCCCACGGGCCGTTTTACCCCCGTAAAGAGGCTGGAAAGAGGGCGAGAGGGGCTAGTGAGGGGCTAGGCCCCGGACTTGACGCGGACTTGACGCGGTAGACCGTTGCGCTCTACCGCAGCCGGCATGCCCCACTCCGCTATCATCAATGTCATGATCAAGGCGGCCTACCGCGCCGGCCGCAGTCTCAAGCATGATCTGGGAGAAGTCGAAAACTTGCAGGTGTCCCTCAAGGGCCCGCGCAACTTCGTCACGGCCGCCGACCGGCGCGCCGAGGAGATCGTGCGCGAGGAACTGAGCAAGGCACGACCCGATTACGGCTTTCTCGGCGAGGAAGGCGGCGCGCGAGCGGGCCCCGACAAGAGCCATCGCTGGATCGTCGATCCGCTCGACGGCACCACCAACTTTCTTCACGGCATTCCCCACTTCGCCGTTTCCATCGCTCTTGAACGCAATGGCGTAATTGTTGCCGGCCTCACCTACAACCCCGCCAACGATGACCTGTTCGTCGCCGAACGCGGCAAGGGCGCCTTCCTCAACGATCGGCGCATCCGTGTCGCCGCCAGGTCGCGGCTCGAAGAGGCCGTGGTGGCGTGCGGGTTGCCGCATTCCGGGCGCGGCGATCTTGCCCTCGCGCGCCGCGAAATCGCCGCTGCGCAGCGGAACTTCGCCGGCCTGCGGCGCTTCGGTGCCGCCACCCTCGACCTCGCCTGGATAGCCGCCGGCCGTTTCGACGCCTATTGGGAACGCGACCTCTCGCCGTGGGATCTGGCCGCCGGTACCCTGTTGGTGCGCGAGGCCGGGGGTTTCATCAGTGATCTCGGCGGCGGCGAGGCGATCCTGAGCAAGGGCCAGGTCGCCGCCGGCAACGACACCATGCACCGCGAGCTTCTGCGCCTTCTCAAGGAGGCCGGCCGGCAACGGGCTGAGGAAGCGGAAACGGCATGAGGCGGAAACCGAGAGGAGGTCGAAAAGCCGAAAAGCGCGCCGCCGGTGCTTTGCCCGGCTTTTGGTCGCTTTGGCCATCAACCTGCCGCAAACACGTAAACAGGTCACAGCTTGCGCGCGAACGATTCCGCTCACGGGCTTACAGCGGCCGATGTCGACCATGCACCTTTCACCCTCCGGCGCACCGCCATATGATGCCGGGTCTGCATCGACCCGGCCGATGACGAGCGCGCGCGAACAAGCCAAACTGACGTCGCCCCGCATCTTCCTGATTCGGATGCTGGTGTTCGTGATCCTTTGCGGCTTGATCGCCTTCGTCCTCCAGCGTCAAATCCTCAACGCCTTCGAGGCCAATCCCTGGCTCAACGGGCTCATCATCGGCGTCCTCATCGTCGGCATCGTCCTGTCGTTCCATCACGTAATCCGGCTGTTCCCGGAAGTGTCCTGGGTCAACAGATTCGGCCGCGCCGATCCCAAAAAAGAGACGGCGCGAGGACCGAAACTGCTGGCGCCGATGGCCGTGATGCTCGGCGGCCAGCGCGGCGACCGCGTTGCCATCTCGGCACAGACCATGCGCGCCTTTCTCGACTCACTGGCGACGCGGCTCGATGAGGCGCGCGATATCTCCCGCTACCTCACCGGCCTGCTTGTCTTCCTCGGGCTGCTTGGCACCTTCTGGGGACTGATCGAAACGGTCGGGTCGGTCGGCAGCATCATCAACGGCCTGAAAGTCGGCGGCGACGCCGGTTCCTTGTTCGATGCGCTCAAGGAAGGCTTGGCGGCGCCGCTCGGCGGCATGGGTATCTCGTTTTCCTCCTCGCTGTTCGGCCTCGCCGGCTCGCTGATCCTCGGCTTTCTCGACCTCCAGACAAGCCAGGCGCAGAATCGGTTCTACACCAACCTCGAGGACTGGCTCGCGACTACGGTCGAGGACCTCGGCGTCGGCGCGACCAACAGCGCCGCGTTGCCGGCGGCGGGCGTCATGGAGGCGCTGGACCGGCTGCGGCAGTCGATCGGCGAGGCGGGGTCCAACCGGGCGACGGCGACCGCCATGGCGAACCTTGCCGAAGCGCTGCAAGGTCTGGTCCATCACATGCGCACGGAACAGCAGCTGATCCGCGACTGGGCGAACGCGCAGGCCAAGGTCAACGGCGACATCCGGCGCTATCTGGAAATTTTGGCGCGCGAGCCCGTCGACGGCTAGATGAGGCGCGATTCTCGCGCAAGACAGAGATAGGCGCAGACAATGGCGCTCTCCCGCAGCCGCCGCGACAGCGGCATGAACTATTGGCCGGGTTTCGTGGACGCCCTGTCGACGTTGGTGCTGTCCGTCATCTTTCTGCTCACGGTTTTCATGGTGGCGCAGTTCTTTCTGTCTCAGGAGGTCGCCGGCAAGGACACCGCGCTCAACCGGCTCAATGCGCAGATCGCGCGGCTCTCCGCAATGCTGTCGCTCGAACGCACCGGCAAGGCCGATCTTGAAGACGAAGTGGCAAAATTGCGCGCGTCCCTGACGACGGCGGAAGGCGAACGCGACCGCCTGCGCGGCCTCGCCGCCGGCGCGCAGAAGGCAAACGTCGGCACGGCCGAGGTCGGCACGCTTCATTCCCGGCTCGACATCGAGAAGCAGGCGACCGCGCGCGCGGTGGCGCAGATCGAGATCCTCAATGAGCAGATTTCCGCACTGCGCCAGCAGATCGCCGCGCTCGATGCGGCGCTCGGCGCTTCGCAGCAGAAGGAGAAGCAGTCGGAGCTGCACATCGCCGACCTCGGCCAGCGCCTGAACGTGGCGCTCGCCCGGCGCGTGCAGGAATTGTCGCGCTACCGCTCGGACTTTTTCGGCAGGCTGCGCGAGATTCTCGGCAACCGCCCCGACATCCGCGTCGTCGACGACCGCTTCGTATTCCAGGCGGAGCTGTTCTTCGACAGCGGCACCGCGCAGCTACGGCCGGAGGGCCGGGTCGAACTCGACAAGCTGGCGACGGCGCTCATCGACGTGGAGAAGCAAATTCCCGCGGGGATCCCCTGGGTTCTGCGCGTCGACGGCCATACCGACGTGCGGCCTCTCACGTCGAACTCGCCGTTCAAGTCGAACTGGGAGCTCTCGGCCGCCCGCGCCATCTCGGTGGTGCGCTACCTCATCAGCAAAGGCGTCTCGCCGCAGCGCCTGGTGGCCGCCGGCTTCGGCGAATTCCAGCCGATCGATCCCGGCCACACGCCGGAGGCGTATAGCCGCAACCGCCGCATCGAGCTGAAGCTGACGGAACGGTGAGCAAATGAACCGTGACCCGGATGAGCGAAGCAAAATCCGGGATCAGACAGGTGGGCCGGCGCCGGCGCGCCACGTCGTTCATGCGCGCCACTCGCTGCGCCGCTATGAGCCACGCGACGAGAACGGCGCGATCGAGCTGTGGCTGCGCACCTGGCAGGCAGCCTATCCTCAGATCGACTTTGCCGCGCGGCTTGAATGGTGGCGCGAACGCTGGCGGCGCGAGGTTGTGCCGTCAGCGCAGATCGTGATCGCGGAAGCCGAAGGCGCAATGACCGGCTTCGTCACCGTCGATCCGCGCACCTTCTATCTCGACCAGCTCGTGGTGGCGCCGGAGCGCTGGCGATCGGGCGTCGGCGCCGCGCTCATCGCCGCGGCCAAGCGGCTTTCGCCGTCCGGCCTCGATCTTGATGTCAATACCGACAACGCACGCGCGATCCGTTTCTACGCCAGGCACGGTCTTGTCGTCAGCGGCGAAGGCGTCAATCCCGCTTCCGGCAGACCCGTCTACCGCATGCGCTGGCGGCCGTGTACGCCGCGTTCGTGAACAGTAGATCAATCTTGAAGTAAACCTTGGATTTCGAAGAAATCCTCAATAACCTTCGGGATATCGATGCCTTCGGCCAACAGGGTTCCGTGAGCAATCTGATTTCTCAGCCGATAATAGCTCATTGCCTTGGCCCAAGGGCTGCCGGGGCCGGCTCTTTGGTCAAGGACAAGTGCTGCCCGATTTTCAAATCTCAATCCCGACAATCGATCTTCTTCTGGATTGTAGATGTCCCACCCGCGTCTGACCATCCAGTTGCCATTGTTTTGCCTGGTGCGAATCGCTTGCCGGCATTTCTCGTCAATCTCGGATTCGAGCTGACCCCAGCAAAGAACAAAATAGGCCTGATCATTGACTCGCTGTTTCCTCTCGATTCTTGAGATAGAGTCTGCGTCGGCTGCTGCTGCTCTTTGTCTCTCGAACTCGGTGTCAATCTCCAGATACACAGCCCGGATATGTGGCAACTCTCGCATAGCTAAAGCGCGTTGATAAATGCTTGACGATCAAGCGGAACCATGCGGCTACGATCTGAAAGTGCGGCCATATGCCAACTTGGAGTGGCAAAATTCTCGGCGGTATCTATGATCAAGAAGTGGTGGGCTCCGCTGTACAAATCCAAGCGGCCATTTGCGCCAATAATCCATAGGCCTCGCGCTACAATACGAGCCGCAGATCGATCGCCATGGAAAATACGCAACATAGGAAGGCGGCGCGGACTGATACCAGCCCGTCGCATGAGTTCCTCGTGCATAACCGTCGTATTCGATCGGTCGGCCGTCCAACCGGGGGGGAGCCACATCTCGAGTTGATTATACAAGCGATCAATGCGATCCGCCCAGTCCTGAACGCGCCGCTCAATTTGCACTCGGTCTATGCTGGGACTGGTGACTTCCTCTAAAACCCCGGGCATTGTTGCCTCCAAAAATCTGCAACGGGTTCGATTAGCAGAATGAAGAGAGTCTCACAATGCAGCTACTCGTCCTTGACACATTCACGGCGAACCGGCCAGCGATTCCGCCATGGCCGCGTTATAGGCGCGCGCATCCACTTTCAGATAAGCGAGCTTTTCCTCGGCGATCACCACGGCCTCGGCCACGCCCGGCACCTGCCGCAATCTCGCGGCGAGGCTTGCGGCGTCGCCGGCAAGGCCGTCGGCAATGGGGACAAGCCGCGTCGTCAGATAGCTGGGCTGGGCCATGGTCGCCGCCGCAAGGAGCCAGATCAGCGCAATCGCCGCCGTCAGCGCGAAAACCTCGGCGCTGCCGCCGTGCTGGAGCGCGAAGCCGCCCCCGGCGCCGCCGACGAAGATGCCGAGGAACTGCAAGCTCGAATAAAGACCCACGGCCGTGCCTTTGGCGTCGGGCGGCGCCGCCTTGGTAACGAGCGATGGCAGGCTCGCCTCCATCACGTTGAACGCGGAGAAGAAGACGACGAGCGCGCCGAGCAGCGCGAACAAATTGCGTGCACCAAAAAAGAGCATCATCTGACTGACGACGAGTGCGGCGACCGCGCCTACGAATATGCTCTTCATGCGCCGATACCTCTCGGCCACGATGAGGGCCGGCACCATCACCGCAACGGAAACAAGAAGTACCGGCAGATAGACCGTCCACTGATCGTGGACGGGCACCTTCAGCGTGGCGTGCAGCAGGCCGGGCACCGCCAAAAAACTCGCCGTCAGCATGGCGTGCAGCGCAAATACGCCGAAGTCGAGCCGCAGCAGCTCTTTGTTGCGCAACACCGCGCCTATTAACGCCGGCACGGCCTCGGCGTCGCGATGGACGCGCACACGGCCCGGGTTGGGCACGGCAAATCGGGTTATCGCAATGCCGACCAGGGCGAGCCCCGCCATCAGCCAGAAGATGCCGCTGACGCCGATGAAACTCGCCACAATCGGGCCGGCCACCAGCGCGATCATGAAGGAGGCGCCAAGCGTTATCCCGACCACGGCCATCGCCTTGGTGCGGTTCTCCTCCGCCGTCAGATCGGCCACCAGCGCCAGGATCACGGAGCCGACGGCGCCGCCGCCCTGCAGCGCCCGGCCGATGATGACGCCGTCGACCGACGTGGAGAGCGCGGCGACGGCGCTGCCAATCCCGAACAGGATCAGGCCAAGAATGATCATGACCTTGCGTCCGACCTTGTCGGACAAGAGGCCGAAAGGAATCTGCAGCATGCCCTGGGTCAAGCCATAGATGCCGAGCGCCTCCCCGATCAGGTAGGGATTTGCGCCGGAGAGGCTGTGGGCGTAGGCGGCAAACACTGGATAAATCATGAACAGGCCGAGAAGCCTGACGGAGAACACCGCGGCGAGAGAGCCGGCGGCTCGCAATTCCTGTCGTTCCATCGTATTCCTTCCCAAAGGCTGTTGCCCCCGTGGCGATGCGGGCGCGCCGCTCGCATGACCGAAAGGCCATCGCTGACGCTGCAGCACCGGCCTTCGCCGCGCCTTCCACGAGCTTGGCGCGCAGTTAGGGGTGGGGTGGGATCGCACCGGTTCTGCGCACCAGACTCAAGAACGCCCGGACAATGCCCTCCGGCCTTGATCGGGGTCAATTGCGACGGCTTGCCGCCGGGGCCTGGCTGCTTTATAGAGCGCCAAATTCAATGGAAATAGGCGAAGACACGCCATGAAACGCGACATCCATCCCGATTATCACGCGGTCAAGGTGGTGATGACCGACGGCGCCGAGTTCACCACGCGCACGACCTGGGGCGCTCCCGGCGATACGCTCCATCTTGAAATCGATCCTAAGTCGCATCCGGCCTGGACGGGCGGCCAGCAGCACCTCGTCGACCGCGGCGGCCGTTTGTCGCGTTTCCAGAAGAAGTTTTCCGGCTTTCTGAAGAAATAGCCGCGACTGCGACAGGCGAAACCGGTTCGCCTCCGCGACGGCTGGAACCTTGTCGATTCTCTGGCTGACCGCCGGATTCCGGTTCAAGGAACCTTGGTGCAAGGAACGGGATAACGCGCCTCAGCACTCAATCCTGCTCAAAAGCGGCCTTAAGCAACCCGAGCTGCCGCTCGACGGGATTACCGGCAACGGCCCGAAGCGGCGGCACGGCATGCATTGTGGCGTCCAGTCGACGTACTTCTATCTGAAGCTTGACCGAGCAGGCGATCAGTTCCTGCAGCCTTCCTGGCAACAGCGCGATGGATTTGGCGTCGCCCGGGTCGCCCGCCGCCAGGCGCACTTTGCTCTTTTCCTTGCTGGCTTGTGCCAGCGTCATTTCGCCTTCCTTGACCGCCCGGTGCAGGAGAAGCCAGGAGGCGAGTTGCATCAGCCGCGTGGTCAGCCGCATGCTTTCGGCTGCGTAGACCAGCGCGGCGCTGCGTTCGAGCTTTTTTGATTCCTGGCGGCCCTGGCCGTCGAGATAGTTCGCTGTCTCCTCGACCAGCGCCATGCCATCGCGAAAGAGAGTGGCAAACGCCTGGGAACTCGTCAGCCGCTCGCCGAAGGAAACCGCACCGGCTTCGCTCGCACGCTTCTCGGACATGGATACGCCTCACACGGCGGCAGCATCGCCTGCCTGGCGCAACAAGTCCAGCGCGAACGGTACCCGATGGACCGCAAATCTCGAACATAGTTGCCATGAACCCGCGAGCGATGCCCGGCGGGTGCAGGCCAACATAATGGCGCACAAAAAAGAGCCGCCGAGACCGGCGGCTCAAAGTGATAACAGGGAGGCGTCAAACAGAGTGGACAGGAGCCACTCGATGTCCAAAAGATGGACGATACCGTAATGAACGGGAAAGCCTAACAGAAGGTTAAGGAACCGCAAAAAGTTATGAAAAAAATTTATATCTGGAATCAAGCCATCAGGACGTTGGTATCCGCCGGTCCGGGCGGCTGGCTTTGGCGGGGATCGAGGATGTCGTCATTTCTTGAAAAACGCGTCGGCCGCCGCCTGCGAGGCGCGCTTTCTGGCTATTTCCGCCTCCAACCGCGCGATCTCCTCCTTCATTAGCCCGATACGCTCGGAAAGCTCGGTGAGCGACAAAAGCGCCAAATCCTGCCCGATCTCGTGCGCGATCTTCCTTTTTGGGCGATCATCCTCGTCAACTGCCCGCATTTCAGGCTCCTTCGCCGAGAAGTTCTACCCAAGGCTGCCGCGGTTGTCACATCGACCTGCGGCGGTTAAGACTGACCTGCCAACAGGGCCTTAGCACGCCGGCCTGCAAGCAAGACCCGGCAACAATCCAAATGGCGAGTCATGGCCAAATTGCCCGTCAGGACTGCCGTCGTGTCCATCCGCGCCCCGGGGGGACCGGACGTGTTGACGATCGAAGAGCGCCCGGTCCCCGTTCCGGCGGCCGGCGAAATCCTGGTCAAGGTTGCCGCCGCCGGCGTGAACCGCCCCGATGTCATGCAGCGCATGGGCCATTATCCGCCGCCGCCCGGCGCGACCGATATTCCGGGGTTGGAAATCGCCGGCGAAGTCGTCGCGCTTGGGCCCGCAGTGACGCGCTGGAAGGAGACCGACAAGGTCATGGCGCTGGTTGTCGGCGGCGGCTACGCGCAATTCTGCGTCGCCCACCAAGACCATGCGCTGCCGGTGCCGCCGAATCTTTCGATGATCGAGGCCGCTGCCGTTCCGGAGACGTTTTTCACGGTCTGGTACAACATGTTCGAGCGCGGCCGGCTCAAGGCGGGAGAAACCGTGCTCGTTCATGGCGGCTCTTCCGGCATCGGCACCGCCGCCATCCAGCTCGCCAAGGCTTTCGGCGCCCGCGTCGTCACCACGGCCGGCTCGGACGAGAAATGCGCAGCCTGCGCGAAGCTTGGCGCCGACGTGACCGTCAACTACAAGACCGAGGATTTCGTCGCCGCGACCAAGAAGGCGACCGCCGACCGCGGCGCCGATGTCGTTCTTGACATCGTAGGGGGCGATTACATCGACCGCAACTATGAGGCGGCGGCAGTCGAAGCACGCATTCTGCAGGTGGCGTTCCAGGGTTCCTCGCGCGCCAACGTCGATTTTCGCCGCCTCATGTTCAAGCGGCTCACCCACACCGGCTCGACGCTGCGCGCGCGCGCGGTAGCCGACAAGGGCGCCATTGCGCGCGCCGTTGAGAGCCGCGTGTTGCCGTTGATCGCTGCGGGGAAGGTCAAGCCGGTGATCGACTCGACATTCCCGCTGCAACAAGCTGGCGCCGCGCATGCCCGCATGGAGAGCAGCCGCCATATTGGCAAGATCGTCCTGACCTGTTGAAAAGATAGAGAGAATTTGAGCGGACGGTCGACCCGGATGGCCGCTGGGGTCGCTGGATGGATGCAAGCGGAACAGGAGAATGAGCCGCGAATTCGGCGCAAAGCCGGCTAGAGTAGTTTGCGGGGAATGGGATTGTCGGGGCGAAATCTGCGCCGGCTGCCGTGCTTGGAGGTTTTCTCTTGGCATTATCTCGCGCCGCCGCGGCTTTCGCAGTATTTGCCGCCGCCGCAGTCTTCGGCATCTCCACGGCTTTCGCCGTCGAGGCTGTCAACGTGCGCCTCGACGCCGCAGCCATCGACCTCACCAACGCGGTCGAGATCCAGCACACCGACGGCGACCGCGTTCAGGTCTCGACTGCGCCGGGCGCCGACGGCATCGTCCGCCGCATCGAGATCCGCGCGCGCGAAGCCGGCCGCAATTGGGCGGTGTTCGCGCTTGCCAATAATGGTGACGAGCAGATCGATCGTCTGATCGTGGCGCCGCACTACCGCATGGTCGGTTCCGGTCTGCTCTGGCCGGATCTTGGCCTTTCCCGCATCGTCTACATCACCCCGTCGACCGGCGATCCGCCGGAGCAGCAGAAGAACGCCGACGCCGACGTTTTCCGTGTCACGCTCGACCCCGGCACCGTGATCACCTTTGTCGCGGAGCTGCGCACCGCAAATCTGCCGCAGCTCTATCTCTGGCAGCCCGACGCCTACAAGGACAAGATCAATTCACTCACGCTCTATCACGGCATCGTCATCGGCATCGCTGGATTGCTGGCGCTATTTCTCACCATTCTGTTTGTGGTCAAAGGCAGCGTGATGTTTCCTGCTGCCGCGGCGCTGAGCTGGGCCGTGCTGATCTATATCGGCATCGACTTCGGTTTCTGGACCAAGGTGTTCGACATGTCGGCGGCCGCCGAGCGCGTTTGGCGCGCATCGGGTGAGGCCATGCTGGCCGCCACGCTCATCGTGTTCCTCTTCGCCTATTTGAACCTCAACCGTTGGCATGTGCGCTACGCCCATATCGCGGCCGGCTGGCTCGCGTTCCTCGGCGCGCTGGTGGCGGTCGCCGTGTTCTCGCCGGCGGTCGCCTCCGGGATCGCCCGCATTTCGCTGTTCGTCATCGCCGTCGCCGGCTTCGGTCTTGTCCTTTATCTGTCGACCCACGGCTATGACCGCGCGGTGATGTTGATTCCGACCTGGTTTCTTCTCCTGGTCTGGGTGTTCAGCGCCGGTCTGACGGTCCTGGGCTTTCTGACCAACGACATCGTGGCGCCGGCGCTCCTCGGCGGACTGGTTCTCATCGTCATGCTGATCGGCTTCACGGTCATGCAGCACGCTTTTGCCGGCGGCCTAGCGCAAGGCGTCATCTCCGACGTCGAGCGCCGAGCGCTGGCGCTCACCGGCGCCGGCGACATGATCTGGGACTGGGACGTGTCCGCCGACCGCATCTTCACAAGCGCGGAAACCGAGGCGGCGCTCGGACTCAAGCACGGCGCGCTCGACGGCGCCGCAGCGAGTTGGCTTGAAGTCCTGCATCCGATCGACCGAGACCGCTTCCGCACCACGCTTGACGGCATGGTCGAGCAGCGGCGCGGGCGCGTGGCGCAGAACTTTCGCATGCGCACGTTCGACGGCCATTATCGGTGGTTTGCGTTGCGCGCGCGCCCGGTGGTGGGTTCCGACGGTGAGGTGATCCGTCTCGTCGGCACGCTCACGGACGTGACCGATTTCAAGACCGCGGAGGAACGACTGCTGCACGATGCCGTGCACGACAACCTGACCGGTCTGCCCAACCGCGAACTGTTCCTCGACCGTCTCGAAGCGGTGCTTGGCTTCAGCAAGGCGGATACCAACATCCGTCCCACGGTGATGGTGATCGACCTCGACCGCTTCAAACAGGTCAACGACTCGGT
>JAKAPE010000282.1 GCA_021811945.1 Pseudomonadota bacterium
ACTCGTCATCGGAGCGTCAAATCCAAAACCACACTAGATTCATAAAGTTGCTAGTGTCCCTTTGCTTCCGACGTTCGTAATAGGGCATGCGGCAAAGTGATACGAACGTCGGAAGCGGGACACTAGCCGACGATGTCGTTGCCCGCGAAGAATTGCGCGATTTCTTTGGCGGCCGTATCGGCGGCGTCGGAGCCGTGCACCGAATTCTCGCTGATCGACTTAGCGAAGGCCTTGCGGATGGTTTCGGACGCGGCCTTGGCTGGATCGGTCGCACCCATGAGGTCGCGATAGGCGGCGATCGCGCTCTCGCCTTCGAGCACCTGCACGACGACCGGCCCCGAAGTCATGAATTCGACGAGCGCGGCGAAAAACGGCCGCTCGCGATGCACGGCATAAAAGGTCTCGGCCTGCGCGCGGCTGATCAGGACGCGCTTCTGCGCTACGATGCGCAGTCCCGCCTTCTCGATCATCGCATTGATCGCGCCGGTCAGATTGCGGGCCGTGGCATCGGGCTTGATGATCGAAAACGTGCGCTCGATCGCCATCAGATCGTCCTTCGGGAATTTTTGCAGGCGGGCGGGAGTGGCCAGCTTATAACGCTGCCTCGCGGTCGCGGCAAGGCGCGGTGAAGTTTGGCGCGGTGAAGTTTGGTTCGGCTTTTGACTGCCGCCGGGGCGGCGGCGGTCGGTCTGTAGCTGTGCTCCCCGCCATGACGGTCTTGAGTCCGTTCAATCGGGAGCAAGCCCTCTAGCCGTCGTGATGTTGCTTGCGCCGCCTTTTTCCTTTCGCTGGCTTTTTCTTCACCTTCTTCGCCGCCGGGGGCGCTGGCAGCGCCGCTACGCGGTCCATCTCGTCGAGCCGGCCGGCCGCGAAGCGATAGATGCCCGGCCGCGGACCGCCGTTGAAGGTCAAGACCGCCGTGCGGTCTCCGTTCTGGTTGCGGGCGAGGCTGACGGCGCTCGGCGTGCCGAGACGGGTCACGACATCGCATTCGCTCATGCCGATGCCGACGCCGCCGGCGAGTTGCGCAGCCGCCTCCTCCGACGCAGCCGCCGAATTTCCCCTTGGGCTGCCAGGCACAGACGGCGCTGGCGCCGGTGCCCGCCTCGGGCAGGCGCCGTTCGCGTCGACGAGATCGTTGGCCGTGATGGGGCGCTGCTGCTTCTGTTCGCCGAGCTGGGAGTAGCTGTAACCCAGATTGTTGCCGAACAGATTGAGCGGCTTAGAAAACCAGCGGTTCTTGTCGAAATCGCCGCCCGCGCAACCGGACAGTGCGACGGCAAGCGCCAGCGCCGCGAGCGCCGTCATCATGCCGCAGCGATGTGAATTCGGACACACCCGCTCGTCCCCTTCGGGCTGACCGGCTACCCTTGGCCGACGCAGAACGCAAGCCTCAGTTTGTGTTGCGATCGTGGCGTCGCGCCGCCTATCGTGAAAGCACGCCTGCGACGGCCTGTCCAATGAATCGGGCAAAGGTGAAAAACATGATTTGATGATTATCATCACATTTCTTTGCGGCGGGCGGATAGCTGAGGCGCGATGCCACAGGTGGCTGTCCCGCGGACCGTTTCGCGACCAAGGCCGAGACTCCATGGGTAAAGCCCTTGCTTGAAGCCCATGCTTACATGAAATCCCAACCAACCGGTTCGCAACTTCTTGAGGAACAGTCCATGCACCTCCAATTCGTCGGCTGCGGCGACGCCTTCGGGTCGGGCGGGCGATTCAATACTTGCTTTCATCTCGTCGGCCGCGACATCAACGCGCTCATCGATTGCGGCGCCTCTTCGCTCGTGGCGATGAACAGGCTCATGATCAACCGCAACGACATCGGCGTCATCTTCCTCTCGCATTTTCACGCGGACCACGCCGGCGGCGTGCCCTTTTTCATGCTGGAGGCGCATTATGTCCTCAAGCGCCAGCGCGCGCTCGCCATCGCCGGACCTGCGGGGCTGAAGTCGCGCCACGCCGCCATCATGGAAGGCGCGTTTCCCGGCACCAAGAGCCTGGAATTGCGCTTTCCGCTGACGCTGCGGGAACTCGAGATCGGCAAACGCAGCGAGATCGGCGGTTTGCGGGTGACGCCGTACCACGTGGCTCACGACGACCGCGCCGGTCCATGCCTCGGCTACCGCTTCGAGGCGGAAGGCAAAACGATCGCTTTTTCCGGCGATACCGAATGGACCGACACGCTCCTCGACGTCGCGCACGAAGCCGACCTTTTCATCTGCGAATCCTATACGCGCGACAAGCCGATCAGCACGCACATGGCGCTGTCGTCGCTCGAGCGCCACCTCGGCCAGATCCGTCCCAAGCGCCTCATTCTCACCCATATGAGCAACGACATGCTCGCGCGCCGCGCCGAGATTCCGTTCGAGACCGCCGAGGACGGGATGATCGTCGAATTGTGATATGGCGCCCGATCGCGCCGATCGCTAAATTATAGGCATGAACGTCGCCCGGCTGAAGGTGATGACGGTGCCGCAATATCTCGCCTGGGGCGATTCCCAGCGCGAGAAGCTGCGCGCTGAATTGATCAACGGCCAGATCGTGGCGATGGCGCCGGAACGGATCGCTCATAACCGCGCGAAAGGCTCTGCGTTCGTTACACTCAGACAGGCCGTCGGGGTCGCGCATCTGCCGTGCGAGGTTTTCACGGACGGCGTTACAGTGCCAATCGATCCGCACACTGCCTACGTCCCGGACGTGCTCGTCAATTGCGGCCCGCGCCTTCCCGGCGGCGAGATGATCGCTTCCGCACCGATCATTGTCGTCGAGGTCATATCGCCAACCTCGCTGCATTCCGACACGAGCGCGAAGCTGTTCGGCTACTTCAAGCTGCCAAGCGTTCGCCACTATCTCGTAGTCGACCCCGAAGCGCGCACAATAACCTATCACAAGCGCACCGAAGACGGAGCACTTTCCGCGCGAACGTTTCACTCGGGAACGCTGCGCCTCGACCCTCCTGGTCTGGGAATCGAGGTGGCCGACCTCATCGAATGACCTTGCCTACGATCTGCATTTAGGGCGCGGCGGCCAGCGCCGCCTCGACGGCGGCCAATGCGGCATCCGCCTTCGAGCCGTCGGGACCGCCGGCCTGAGCCAAGTCCGGCCGGCCGCCTCCACCCTTGCCGCCGAGGGCCTCGGCGCCTTTGCGCGCCAAATCGACGGCGTTGAAGCGGCCGATTAGATCCTCGGTGACGCCGACAACGAGGCCGGCCTTGCCTTCTCCCGTGACGCCGACAATGGCGACCACGCCGGAGCCGACCTTCTTCTTGCCTTCGTCGGCAAGCCCGCGCAGCTCCTTAAGATCGATGCCTTCGACGGCCCGTGCCATGAGCTTGATGTCGCCGACGGTGCGCACGCTGCCGGCACCATCACCCTTGCCCCCGCCCATGGCGAGCTTCTTCTTCGCCTCCGACAGTTCGCGATCGAGACGCTTGCGCTCGGCTACGATGGCCGCCGCACGCACCATCACCTCGGCAAGCGGCACGTTCATGTCCCCCGCGATGGCCTTCATCTCGCTGCGGAACCTGTTGAGTTCCTTGCGGGCGGCCGCGCCAGTAAACGCCTCGATGCGGCGCACGCCAGACCCGACGGCCGACTCGCTCGCCACGGAGATAAGGCCGATGTCGCCGGTGCGCCGCACATGCGTGCCGCCGCACAGCTCGACCGACCAGCCGAGCGGGTTACCGCCGCCGGGAGATGCTGCCGGATTTTGGCCCATGGCGACGACGCGCACCTCCTCGTTGTATTTCTCGCCGAACAAGGCACGGGCGCCCGCGGCAATGGCATCGTCGCGACTCATGAGCCGCGTGATCACCGGCGCGTTCTGCAGCACGATGTCGTTGGCAATATCCTCCACCTTGTCGAGCTCGGCAAGTGCGATCGCCTTTGGGTGGGAAAAGTCGAAACGCAGCCGATCGGGCGCCACTAACGAGCCTTTTTGGGCGACGTGGTCGCCGAGGACCTGACGCAGCGCCTCGTGCAAGAGATGCGTCGCCGAATGGTTCTGCCGTATCGCGCTGCGCCGCGCGTGATCGACTTCGAGCACCAGTGCCGCACCTTCTTGAAGTGTACCAGACTCAACCACGCCAAAGTGTACGAACAAATCGCCTGCCATCTTTTGCGTGTCCGTGACTCTAAAGCGGGCGTGCTGACCGACCATAATTCCAGTATCGCCGACTTGTCCGCCAGATTCAGCGTAGAATGGCGTTTGGTTTAAGATAACCGCGCCGCGATCGCCGATAACAAGTTCCGAAACCCGCCGATTGTCGCGCAAAAGCGCTCTAACGGCTCCAGAGGCCGACTCGGTTTCGTATCCAAGAAAATCAGTTGCTCCAATTTCGTCGCGCAAACCGAACCATATCGCACTCGTCGCGGTCTCACCTGAACCAGCCCAAGCTGCTCGCGCTTTCTCCCGCTGGCGTTCCATGGCTTGGTTAAATCCAACAATGTCTACCTCAATATTGCGAGATCGAACCGCGTCCTGGGTCAAATCTAACGGGAAGCCAAATGTGTCATAGAGAGTAAATGCGAAATTGCCTGGCAAAATCCGCGACCTTGGATCTGAAATCCGCCCTGCCTCGATCTGCGCGACAGCTTCCTCCAGCATCGCCAGTCCGCGCTCCAGGGTGCGGCGGAAACGGGTCTCTTCGAGCTTGAGCGTCTCGGTGACCAACGCTTCGGCGCGATGAAGCTCGGGGTAAGCCTGGCCCATCTCGCGCACCAGCACCGGCACCAGCCGCCAAATCAGCGGCTCCTTGGCCCCGAGCAGCTCGGCATGGCGCATGGCGCGGCGCATGATCCGGCGTAGCACATAGCCGCGGCCCTCGTTCGAAGGCAGCACGCCGTCCGCGATCAAGAAGGAGCTCGCGCGTAAATGGTCGGCGATGACGCGGTGCGAGGCCTTGCGCTCGCTTTCGGGATCGATCCCGGTGAAGTCGGCGACCGCCTCGATCAGGGCGCCGAAAAGATCGATCTTGTAATTGTCGTGGGTACCTTGCAGCACGGCGGCCATGCGTTCGATGCCCATGCCGGTGTCGATCGAGGGCCGCGGCAGGACGACACGCTCGCCGCCGGCGCGCTGATCGTATTGCATGAACACCAGGTTCCAGATTTCGACGAAACGGTCGCCGTCGGCGCTCCCCGGCGGCCCGCCGGGGATGTGCTCGCCGTGATCGTAGAAAATCTCCGAGCACGGACCGCATGGCCCGGTGTCGCCCATGGCCCAGAAATTGTCGGTCCCGGCAATGCGGCCGATCTGGCTGTCGGGCAGCCCGGCAATTTTTTTCCACAGCTTGAACGCTTCGTCGTCATCGATATAGACGGTGACCACGAGCCGTTGCGCCGGGACGCCGAATTCCCTCGTCACCAGTCTCCAGGCCAGCTCGATAGCGCGTTCCTTGAAATAATCGCCGAAGGAGAAATTGCCGAGCATCTCGAAGAAGGTGTGGTGGCGCGCGGTGTAGCCGACGTTGTCGAGGTCGTTATGCTTGCCGCCCGCGCGCACGCATTTCTGCGCCGTCGCCGCGCGCGTATAGGGGCGCTTTTCCAGGCCGGTGAAGACGTTCTTGAACTGCACCATGCCGGCATTGGTGAACATCAACGTCGGGTCGTTGCGCGGCACGAGCGGCGAGGAAGGCACCACCTCGTGCCCCTCGCGGGCGAAAAAGTCGAGAAAGTTCG
>JAKAPE010000283.1 GCA_021811945.1 Pseudomonadota bacterium
ATCATCAGCTCCGCCGCTGCGTCCATGGCGCGCTGCGACAGGGTGCCGGACCCGACATTCTCGGCCGCCACCAACGGCACTTCAAGGACGAGGTCATCGCCGCGCCACACCTTTAGCTTGCCGATCTTCTGGCCCTTGTGCACTGGAGCGGGCACCGGGCCGGTGTAGACGACGCGGGCGAGGAGACGGGCGTCGCCGTCGCGCGGCACCATCACCCGCACTGCGCCGAACCCGACCAGAGAAACATAGCGGGTTTCGCCGCCGAAGACTTTTGCCTCACCAATCGTCTGCCCTTTGGCAAACAAAAGGCGCGGTTTGAAGCCCTGAAAGCCCCACTCGAGCAGCTTGCGCGCCTCCTCGGCGCGCTCCTTTGCCGACTTCGCTCCGATGATTACGACAATCAGACGCAATCCGCCGCTGTCCGCAGCCGATCCGACGAGGTTGAAGCCGGCCTCGGAGTTGCTGCCGGTCTTCAACCCATCAGCGCCGATACCCATGGCCAGGAGCGGGTTGCGGTTCTGCTGGCGAATGTTGTTCCAGGTGAATTCTCGCTGGGCGAAATAGGGGTAAAAATCGGGATAGGCCTTGATGATGTGGCGCGCCAGCTCGGCGAGCTCGCGCGCCGTCATGCGCAGCCCGGGATCGGAGTAGCCGGTAGCATTGGTGAAGGTCGATATTTCCAGCCCGATCCGCCGTGCGCGTTCGGTCAGAAGCCTCGCAAAAGCGGCCTCGTTGCCGGCAAGCCCTTCCGCAAGCGCGATGCATGCGTCGTTGGCGGAATCGACGATGATGCCGCGGATAAGATCGTCAACGGTCGCGCGGCTGTGGATCGCCGCAAACATGGTGGAGCCGTGCGAAGGCGCTCCGCCCTTGCGCCAGGCGTTCTCGCTGATGGCGAACGCGTCGCCGAGCTTGAGCCGGCCGCGCTTGATCGCGTTGAATGCGTATTCGAGAGTCATCAGCTTGGCGAGGCTCGCCGGTTCGATGAGTTGGTCGGCGTTCTTGGCGAACAGCACGCTGTTGCTGGCGGCATCGATCAGGATGGCGGCGGGAACGCTGGCGTGGAAGGCGTTGCCGCTTGGCGTCGCCGTCAGGGAAACGGCGCCGGCAGCGGCAACGGTGCCGGCGAGGAACAAAGCCGCCAACGCTTGCAGAAGAATTCGCCGCGCCAGAGGCATCGAAAACCCGGTCCGCAAGACGCCTCCAACGGCTCCATCAACTGGATTGTTGCCGATCGCTCGGACCTTGTCGCGGGCAATGGGGTGCGCGCAAGGCGGTCATGCGCGCCGGCGAAAATGACGCAGGCCCAGCCGGATCAGTAGAGCCCGCGCCCGTTGAGGAACTGGTTCGTGCCGCCGGAGTCGACGGACACCGCCACCAACGACGTCGATCCCGTCACACTGTGTAGGCCGACGTGATCGTCGACGTAGGCGCTGGCGACCCGGGTATGGCGCGGCGAGGATGGAGATACCAACGCCACCGGCAGGAACTCTGCGCGCGAGGCCAGTCGGATGCTGTTCGGGGCGGGCGCCGGCTCGTCCTGCCGTAGGGTAGCCGCCAGCACTCGATCGTCGGAGCCGCCGAGCGGCGCCGGTCCGACATATTCGACGCGCACCCAAGCCGTGCCGCGGTTGCGAAACCCCAGAAGCCCGGCAGTCAGCCCCGAAACGTCGATGATGCGGCGGCCGTGATAGGGCCCGCGGTCGTTGACGCGAACGATGAGCGAGCGGCCGTTGGAAAGGTTCGTCACCCGCACGTAGCACGGCAACGGCAATGTCGGATGAGCGGCGGAAATACCGTTGGCATCGAAAATTTCGCCGTTGGCGGTGAGCCGGCCGCGAAAATCGTCGCCGTACCAGGAGGCGAGACCCTCGGCCCGGTAGTGCCGTGGATTCGTTTGCGGAACGTAGAGCCGCCCGGCGACCACATAAGGCGCGCCGACGCGATAGGTGCCGCCTCCCTTGGGAACCGGCTCGCCGAAGGCGACGACTTGCGGGCTGGCGGAAACCCCCAGATATGGGTCGATCCGTGCCGAGTTAGAGCAATGGGCGAGCAACAGGGTCGCCCCGGCGCAACCGCCGACCCGCGCCAGCCGTATCAATGCCCCGTTGACGCCACCCGACATCGTCCCCGCTCCGGCACCAAGGTATCGAACCGCAGCATGGTGAGATTGTGGCGGAATTGGGGGCCGGGCGGGGGATAGTGAATGGACCATTGCGGGAAGGGCGATGGCGCAAGATGATAGGCCCTTGAGCGGTAGAGACCCCGCCAGGGTGGTGTCTATACCTCGCCGCCGTCCTTCTCAGACAGCGCCAGACAAAGCCTTCGGCGACCTAGCCAGGTTGCGCCACGAATGGCGCGAGGCGGCGAACAGGCCGACAAACGTGACCAGATCGTCATTCGGCAGTGGCCGACTGAACAGATATCCCTGCGCGGTGTCACACCCGTGCCATCGAAGGAACTCTAGTTGGACATCCGTCTCCACGCCTTCGGCGACGACCTTGAGGTTCAAGTTATTGGCGAGCGTGATAATCGTGCTGATGATCTCGGCACTGGCGCGATCGTCTTGAATGTTGCGCACGAAGCTCCGATCAATTTTCAGCTTTTCGATCGGGAAGTGGGCAAGATAGGCGAGCGAGGAGTATCCGGTACCGAAATCGTCGATCGTCAGTTGCACGCCCAGTCCCTTCAGCGCGTCAAGCTTGTCGGCGGCATCGCTGCCCATGAGGGCAGTTTCGGTCAGTTCCAGTTCGAGATGCCGCGGCGACAGGCCGGTTTCCTTTAGGATGGCGCGAGTGCGCTCGTCGAGCCCGGGATGTTCGAATTGGCGGGGGGACAGGTTGACAGCGACGCTTTCGAGAGGAAGCCCAGCATCCACCCATGTCTTCATCTGCCTGCAGGCGGCGCGCAAGACCCAATCGCCGAGCGGGATGATCAGGCCGGTCTCCTCCGCGAGTGGAATGAATTCGTCAGGCGGTACCAGGCCGGCATCTCGAGCCGGGCTGCGCCAACGCACTAATGCCTCGACGCTGACGATCCGGCCGTCAGACAAGGATACCAGCGGCTGGTAGTGCAATACGAACTCGTCACGATCGAGGGCGCGGCGCAAGTCAGCCTCCATTTGCAGCCGCGCGTTGACGGCCTTGGTCAACGCGACGTCATAGAAGCCGCAAGCGTTGCGGCCGCCGGCCTTGACCCGGTTGAGCGCCGTATCGGCATGTTGCAACAGATCATGGGCGCCCTCGCCATGATCGGGAAATAGCGAAATGCCGATGCTGGCGCCGATGTAGACCTCGCGCCCTCCGGTCAAGACGAACGGCAGCTTGAATTGATCGATCAGGTCCTGGGCAAAGTTGGCGGCAACCTCGGGCTGCGATATTTCGTTCAGCATCACCACGAATTCGTCGCCGCCGATACGCCCAAGGCTGTCCGGCTCTGGAACACGCTGCCGCAGGCGTTCGGCCACGAGCACAAGCAACCCGTCGCCAGCCAGGTGTCCCAGGCTATCGTTCACGTTCTTGAAGCAGTCGAGATCGAGCAGCAGCAGCGCGCCGTGACTGCCGTTCGACTTGGTCTTGGCAACGGCGCTGTCGAGGCGGCTGAGCAGCAACCGCCGGTTGGGAAGATCGGTCAGCGGATCATGATAGGCCAGGTGTTGGAGCCGCGACTCCGATTGTTTAATGGCGGAAATGTCGGCGAACACCCCGACATAGTTGACGACATCGCCGGCATCGTCGCGCACAGCGCTGATGGTGAGCAGTTCTGGATAGACTTCCCCGCTCTTCCGCCGGTTCCAGATTTCCCCGTGCCAGAAGTCCTTGGCCCGGATCGAGCGCCACATCCGCCCGTAGAAGCCGTCATCCTGCCGCCCCGATTGCAGCACGCGCGGGTTTTGCCCGATCAGCTCGGCCTCGGCATAGCCGGTGATGGCGGAGAATGCCGGATTAACCGCGACGATGGTCCCTTCCCCATCCGTGATGACGACGCCTTCGTGGGTGCTGGCGAACACGGTCGCTGCCTGCCGCAGCCGTTCTTCCGTTCGTTGGCACTCGGTGACGTCCTCGGAGACGGTCAGCAGGTGCTCCGGTTCGCTTGAGGGTCCGGAAATGCCGAGCTTCTTCGTATTCACCAAACACTCGCTGCCGTCCCGCTTGTGGAGAGAATGCGTCCGGTGCACAATATGCTTCAATCCTTGCAATGCGGCGCGATCGTCCGCTTCTAAGGCCTCCGCCTCCGATGGCCGGAGGATGTCACGGGCGCTGTTTCCGAGCATCTCGCTGCGCGGAACGCCCGTGATCGCCTCGGCCGCTCGGTTGACCAAGACATAACGCAAGTCCCGGCTGTCTTTGACGATGATGGACACCGGAATGTTCTCGACGATGGCGTCGAGGAAAGTGCGCGTGCGACGCAGGTCGTCCACCGCGCGATTGCGTTCGGTCACGTCGATGATGGCGCCGATCGTTGCGGCGCGTCCCTCGTACTCGAAACGCTGGCAGAAGCAACCGATTTCGATCTGCGCCCCGTCAGCCTTGATGTGCCGCCACGTCTTGCCGCAGCGGTAATCGCGTGCGCAGCTTCCGGCAATGCTGCCGAACTTTTCCCGGTCTCCCGGCGGCAGGATATCGAGCAGCGTCATCGCCAGGAACTGCTCGCGGCTGTAACCATAGTGTTTGATTGCTGCGGGATTGACGGCGAGGAACCGCAGCGTTTCGCGCTCGTACACCCACATCGGCACGGGGTTGTTTTCGAATAGCAGGCGGAACGACGCCTCGCGGTGCTTCAACTCGGTGATGTCGATGCGAAGCCCTATGCTGCCGCCATCGGGCGTGCGGCGATCTTCGATGCGCAGCCAACGACCGCCCGGCATCGGGCGCTCGTGCGTGTAAACCGGCTGCCGGCGGAAGGCGAGGCGTTCCCGGAGCCAGGGCTCCTCGCCCCCGACAGCTTCGGGAAAGGTTCCCAGGAACACCCTGGTGCGCAGCGTGTCCTCATAGCGCATGCCGACTTTGAATTCGAACCCGTAATGGCCATAGATTTCGGCATAGCGCTTGTTCCACAACACGTAGCGATCTTCGGTGTCGAAGATGGCCAATCCTTCGGGGATCACTTCGATCGCCGCCAGCAATCGCTCATGCGCAACGCGTGCGTCCTGCGCCGCGCGACCCGCCTCTCCACGCGCCGCCGCCAGCGCGCCTTTGGTCCGCTGCTGCTCGGTGACGTCCTCGTGTACGCGGACAAGTCCGCCATCGGGCATACGCTGATTGCTGACTGCAAAGATCCGACCGTCAGGGATTTCAACGAGTTTGCCGCCGGTCTTGCTGACGTCAAACCCGCGAATGTAGGCATCTATGTCGCCTCCAAAGCTGCCGGCCGCCACCCGTTGTTCCAGCAAGTTGCGCATCGTGCAGCCCCGCTTAACCTTGTCGGGCGACAGACCGTATAGCTCGATATAGCGACGATTGAGCAGGAGCAGTCGATCATTGCAATCGAATACCGTGACGCCGCAGGGCATGTGATTGAACGCGTTCACAAGCAGGATATTTCGGCGGCGAAAGCAGCAGACAACGACGGCGCCCACGGCGCCTGCCATGAAGACCAGCACCGGGGTAACATAATTGAAGTGTCTGAGCCCGGTGTGCCAATCGGCGAGCGCTGCAGATCGGAA
>JAKAPE010000284.1 GCA_021811945.1 Pseudomonadota bacterium
CGCAGCAGCGGCGGTATGAGCGCCTTGGCCAATCGCAGGCCCACGCCCGCGTTCATGTCATCAGACTGCATGTAAATCGGAAACTGGCAACTCGTTGACGATGTCCCAGCGCAAGTCCGGACACACCGCCCCGGGCCAATTTATGTCGTGAACGGACCCGGATACATCGAGGCCTTCAATCGTCATTCGGCCGACGTCCACCGGCTTGATGAGCTGACCAATGCCCGCGATTCCCGCCCATACGCGGATGCCATAGGTGCCGCGGTTCAACAGTCGCGCCGGGATGACGCAGGTGGTGCGATGGCGGCCGCGCCGGTAGCTTCTTGGCCCACGGTAGCGCTGATCAGTCGACGTAAATGCCACTTCACCCGAGGCGGTAAGCAGTTGGATCACGAACCTGTAGCCGGACGTGTCTTCGCGCTGGAGATATCCAAGCGTGACCCGCACCTCCTCGTCATGCTGAAAGCATCCGGCCACTCCGGAGCGCCCACCCTCCAACACGACGCACAGCAGTTGAAGCTCGGCCGACGACGGGCGATCCCGCTCAGACCACTGCCGGCGTCCTTCACTTGGGCCTCGGTTCAAATAGGTTTCGACAACGTCGCCGACCGGCCCATGCCCGGCGATGCGTCCTTCGTCGAGCAGAACCGCGCGGCTGCACAACGACTTTACCGCGGCCATGAAATGACTGACGAAAAGGATGGTGCGGCCGTCCTGTGACACCGCGGCCATCCGATTGAGGCATTTCCTCTGAAACTCGGCGTCGCCGACCGCCAGAACTTCGTCGACGATCAGAATCTCCGATTCGAGGTGCGCCGCGACCGCGAATGCGAGCCGCACATACATGCCCGAGGAATAGCGCTTGACCGGCGTGTCGAGGAATTTCTCCACCTCGGCAAAGGCGACGATCTCGTCGAACTTACGGCGCACCTCCGCCCGCGTCATGCCGAGGACGGCGCCGCTGAGATAGATGTTCTCGCGCCCGGTCAATTCGGGATGGAAGCCGGTGCCGATCTCGAGCAGGCTGGCGATGCGGCCCTTGAGGATGACACGTCCCGCGCTCGGCTCGGTGATCCGCGACAGGATTTTCAGGAGCGTCGATTTGCCGGCGCCGTTGCGGCCAATGACGCCCAACACTTCGCCGCGCCCGACTTGGAAGCTCACATTCTTCAGCGCCCAGAACTCCTCGACCTCGTCGCCCTGCACGATCTGCCGACCGGCAAAAAAGTCGCCGCCTTTGCGAACAAAGCTGCGGGCGCCGCGCGCGACAACGTCGCGCAGCGCGGTGTAGCGCTCGCGCCGCACTCGATGACCGACCAGATACGACTTCGACAGATGCTCGGCGCTGATGACGACGTCGGACATAAGAGATGATTCAATGCGTTCGGAAATACTCAACCCGACACATTCAACCGGGGTTGTAAGGTCGGTGTTTCCATCCGCCAATCTGCGCGATGGACGCGTAGTTTACGTCTGAGCGCGGCCAGAGGGCGCTCAAGCACGCAGTACGAAGCTAGCGCTGCGATTACGACGAGCCCAAGGTCTGTCGGAAATTTCAAAAACCATTCCGCCACCCCACCATAGTTGCGGGGCAGGGCCAAGAACGGCATCTGCCACACATACAAGCTGTATGAGATAACCCCTACGAATGCGACCACGCGCGAATTCAAGAATTTGAAGGCCAGACCGTATGGGTGAAAGGCAAGCGAGGCAATCAGATATCCTGCGCAAATGGCCTGCAGCGAAGGACCGAACGTCACCGTGAATTTTCCCAGCACCAGGTGTTGCCCGAGGAGAAACGGTGCGTACATGAGAAGCATCGCTACGGTCCGCATTGCCGCGGGATGCCATCCCATTGCCTCCTCGAGATTGCCACGGTTTTTCGCCGCGAATAACGCAAGCAGGCCGCCGACCATAAGAGCGTCCGCATTCGACGTTAGCCAATCGTATTGGCGGTATCCCAAGACATATTCGAGGACGCGCGACGCAGGCGCGACCAAAATGAGCGCTGTTGCGAATACCATGGCCCCTCTGTCACGCAACACGAGGAAGGCGACTGGCCACACTAAGTAGAATTGCTCCTCTACTGCCAGCGACCAGAAATGCCCGTCAATCCATTCGCCACACGCATAATTTTTTGTGAACGTCAGGGCGGTCACAAAACTGCACAACGGTAGTCTGGCGGGCGTCAAGACGGTTAAGACATAGACGAATACGACGAAGACGTATTGAACCGGAAATAGGCGAAGCGCGCGCCGCAAATAAAAGTTTTTGAGGGAAACGAAGCCGTACTGCTTTCTCTCTTCGATCAAGAGCGTGGTAATCAAGAAGCCACTTATCACGAAGAAGATCCGCACGCCAAGGTACCCGTCAGATATCCGGTCGATGATACCGAACGAAAGCTCGGGATGTGCATACGCAAAGTGGCTGCAAATGACCAACGAGATACTGACTGCGCGCAGGCCGTCAAGCGACGGCAGCCGCTGATCGTCGCGAGCTAACCGGGGCACGGTTGAGCCTCAGATGAGATCGGCAAAGCTCTTTTCCATCTTGCGGAACGTGGACAGGCCGAACCAGACGAAGACCCCAGTGACGGCGATGCTGAGATAAACGCTCGGCCAATAGGGCGCGCTGCCGCCGCCGAGACTGCACCAGCGGAAGCCGTCGATGATGCCGACCAGCGGATTGAGCGAATAGAGAAGCTGCCACTGCGCCGGAACGATTCTCGAGGAGAAGCCGACCGGGGAGATGTACAGGCCGAATTGCACCAGAAACGGAATCACATAGCGGAAGTCGCGGTATTTCACGTTGAGCGCGGTGATCCACAGCCCGGGACCCAAACTTGCCAGGAACGCGAGCAAGATAAACAGGGGCAGCAGCATGATCTGCCAGGGCGGCAGGAAGTGGTACCAGAACATCAACGCCAGGAGGATGGCGAAGCTGACCAAAAAATCCACGAACGCCACCACCACGGCCGCCGTCGGCACGATCAGGCGCGGGAAATAGACTTTGCCGATCAGATTGGAATTGCCGATCAGGCTGTGGGAGGCCTCGGACAGAGCGGTGGAGAAGAACGTCCACGGCAGCATGCCGGCAAAGACCATCAGGGCGTAAGGCGCGCCACCCTCCGACGGCAATTTGGCGATCTTGCCGAAGACCACCGTGAACACGACCATGGTCAGAACCGGCCGGATCAGCGCCCAGGCGACACCGATGACCGTCTGCTTGTAGCGCACGGCAAGATCGCGCCAGGCGAGGATGAGAAAGAGCTGACGGTAGGCCCAGATATCGCGCCAATAATGCTGTTCCGCCCGTCCGGGCTCGAGCACCAGCACGCGGCCGGCAGAGTCGATGGCGCCGCCGCTCATCAGGTTCATGCCAACGATGCGATCATGCGGGTCGGCGCCAGCGCGCTATTTTCTGGCAATGATCCATACAACGAACGCATAGGACCGTCGGTCGATGCGCGCCAGCTTGTTGAACGGATGCCACGACGCCTCCGGCACCGGCATGTGCAAGAGCCCGAGCCCGCCCAGCATCGGAGTAAAGAAATTGCCCCAGCCATCGGCGGCGACCACCTCCGAATAGTTCCGATGCAACAGCGTCAGGCCGCTGGGGGAGAACCTCCAGAAATCGCCGTTGTCCAGCTCCTTGTCGTCGGCCGCGCCGTGATAGGGCATCATGAAGCATGTGGTGTGGACCGCCAGCCCGCCGGGGCGCAGCACGCGAAAAACCTCGTCGACGGCTCGCTGCGGCGGGCAGGCGATGTGTTCCATGACTTGGTCGCTGACCACTGCGGAAAAGCTATTCGCCTCGAATGCCAGACTGCCGATCGAATGTTCGGGAAAATTCGCCTCCAAAACAGCCGACTCTCGGGCACCAAGGAGAGTGCACAATTTGCGCGAATGGCTGATGGACAGGACGCGATCGCCGAGATCTCGGCCGGCAAATTGGGCGCGCATGCGCCGGTACATGGCATAACGCCCGAGGATGTCGCCCGTTGTGCAGCCGATGCAGCATAGCTTCCAGATGGACCGGGTGGCCGCGACGGCGATCCGCCTCATCAACGCTATACTCGCAAAGAGTCGTACTTGTTGGTTCTTGATCGCCCCTCCGACCCGGTCAAGGAGACGGAAGGTCAGCGGGGTATATGCAAGCGCTCGCCGGCGCGGGTTAACAAGGCAAACCGGCCCGCACAGAGACAACCAACTTGTTTTTGGTCTTGAATATCGGCCCGATCAACGCTACCGCACTTCAGGTGAAATGCTCACCCGAACCGCTAGCTTGTACCAAGAGCGAGGTTCTACCCCCACGTGTACAATAATCCCTTGCACTCGATGACGCAAGACGCAAGGCGAGCAGCCAAACCAGCAGTTCTCATTTTGGCGTGCGGGTCGAGGCGGCTGGCCAGCGGGGATGAGGCGGGCGAGGATCTGCAGCAGATTTTGCCAGCTCGGGAGCACGAGATAGGCGGTGATGGCGCGCAGGTGCCAGAACAAATGGCTGCGGGCGCCGATGTGCTCGATCGCCTTGCGCCAGACCTCGTCGGCGAGCTCGGCGACGGTGTGGCTGGCGAAGGCGAGCAGGTTGAGGGTGGCAAGGACAGCGGCGAGGTTTTGCCGGCCGTGGCCGAAATTGTGCGCGAGATTGCAACCCTTGGTCTTGAGCGTGTTGAAGCTTTCGTTCTCGATCTTCCGGCGCGCGCGGCCGGCGGCGGCAAGCTCGGCCACGTTGCCGGCGTTGACCGGCAGATCGGTGACGCAGTTGTTGCGGCAGGTCGCCTGGTAGCTCGGGCAGGAGAGCTTGTCGGAGCGAAAATATTCGGTGCCGTCGAGGGCGATCAGAACGTGGCCGCCAAGGCGACGGAACGCGCCGAGGCCGCCACTTTGTTCGCGTGCTGCCGGCACGGTATCAAACACGATATCGAAGTGCCGCGGCTCGACCGGGTCAAGCATGGCGCGGATGTCATGGCGCGGATGTCATGGCGCGGATGTGATTGTCGCCGGGGATGTCGTTCATCGCGAGCAGCGTCCGGCAGGTCTGGCAGCTCGAGCGGCCAAGCCCCTGAGCGAGCGCCAGGCGCCGCCGATGCGCCAGAAACGACGTGCTCTGCATGACGTGCTCTGCATGAAGAGCACCGAGAATGTCGCCATGCCGATGTCGGCCATGCGGTAATGCCGGTTCTTGCCCCGCCGCTTGTCCGCCAGCGCGGCGCAGGCCTCGCGAACCGCCGACCGCAATCTCTGCAGCGTCTCCACCGCGACGGTGAATCAGATTCGACGCCCGCGGCGAACTTCGCAACGCCCCCCTGATTCAAGCTGTCGCACCCCGATCGACAGCCACGCCGGCCGAAACTCAAACGCCGTCGGCGGCCACGTAGTCCGCGATATGGAAACCCCGGTGGCGCCGCACAGAACGACGGCGACGGTCGAGATCATCCTGCTGAGCGCTTATGAGGGCAGGTAACGTGAATGGAGACGGTCCTCGTCACCACACCGCCGCGGCCGTCGCGGAAACACTTTAGCGATGCTCTTAGGCGCTGTCAGGAAATAAGTCATACACTTTATCTCAGACGCGATTGCTTTCGCGATTGCTTTGGTTTGTCTGGGAAGATCGTGTAGTTCCAATCGCCGTGGAAGGCGTGAGGACGGATATTGACGG
>JAKAPE010000285.1 GCA_021811945.1 Pseudomonadota bacterium
CGGGCTCTCGTGTGGAACTGCGGGAACCAGTCGTTCCGATGGCAAGGGAGAAGCACAAGCGGCATCAACCGTGAGGCGAGAGTAACCACGACTGGCCCGAAGGTCGAGAGTGCGCTCGACACGCGGACCTACGAGAAGGGCATCAAGGTCAGCGATGCCGAGATGAAGACCCTCAACATCGACGGCGACCCGTTCCATCCCGAATGGAACTACACCATCCGCCCGCGATCAGCCGAAAATCGGAGCGGTTAATGTGGTGGCTGTGATAAAGTGAATTTCTGACCGCCAGTTCCTGCCATTCCGACTGAACTTCGGGGCACATTCGGCGAGCGAGCTCATGCATCTGACCGACGAGGAAAAGCGGATTCTGGACGGAGCGTTCGGCGAGCCGCAGCGGATTGCGCTTAACGTCTTGAGCAAGCTCGGTGAGGCCTATGGCGCCGACCGCATGATCGAAATCGCCAGCGCCCACATCGTTGCTTGCTCGTATCAGATCGCCGGGGAGGCCGGAATCGAGATTTACAGCAAGCTGGTCGAGCAGGGCGCGCGCGTGAAAGTGCGCACGACGAGCGATCCCGGCTCCATCGACTTTGCGCGCTGGCGGGCATTCAGGACGCCGACGGAGTATGCCGAGCGGCAGATCAAGATCGCGGAGCTGCTCGGCAAGCTGGGCGTGATCCCCACCTGGACCTGCACGCCCTATACCACGTTCAACGTGCCGAAATTCGGCGAGCATCTTGGTTGGTCGGAATCGAGCGCGGTTGTGTTCGCGAACTCGGTCATCGGTGCGCGGACCAATCGGCTTGCCGCCTATATTGATGTCTGCGCCGCCCTGGTCGGCAAAGTCCCGCGGTTCGGCTTGCACCTGCCGGAACGCCGTCGCGGCGAGGTGCTGTTCGAGCTTGCTCCCGACCTCGCCGACGACTTCGAGGATCATTTCTTCCCCGTGCTAGGTTATCTTGTCGGACAGACCGTGGGCGATCGGATTCCGGTGATCAGCGGCATTGGCCGCGCGACCTTCGATCAGTTGAAGGCTTTTGGCGCGGCGTCGGCGGCGAGCGGGTCGGTCGCGCTCTACCACATCGTCGGAATCACGCCCGAAGCCCGTACGCTTGAGGAGGCATTCGGCGGCCGCGCGCCGGCCGAGCACATAGCGGTAGGCCGGGCGGAGATTGACCGCACACTGGAACAGATGAGCACCGGTAAGGCCGACGCCGTGGACGTGATCGGTCTTGGCTGTCCGCACGCCTCTATCGACCAGCTCAGACGGTACGCGGCGCTGCTCGAAGGAAAGCGGGTGCATAGCGGCACCGAGCTCTGGATTTGCGCCAACACCGTGGTGGAGGAGATGGCCCGCAAGATGGGCTATGTCGACACGATCGAAGCCGCCGGAGCGAAATTGCTGGTCGGCACCTGCCACAACGACTGTCCGCTGGGGGCGTGGAACTTCCGCCGGCTGGCTACGGACTCGGGTAAATTCGCCTATTACACGCCGACCACAGTCGGCACCGAATGCATCTTTACCAGCACCGAAGCATGTATCGAGGCTGCACTCACGGGACGGGTGGCTCGACCATGAGCTCATCGCACGAGACCTATCAGTGCAAGGGATGCACTCCCGGCGATTTCGAAGGGGAGGCGGTGGTGTCCAACCAGCCATTCGGGTTTTGGCAGGGCATCGATCCGGGAACGGGCGGGGTGATCGATAAGCGGCACGAGCTGTGCGGTGCCACACTCAAGGACAAGGTTTTTGTCTTTCCCTATGGGCGAGGGTCAACCGGGACTCCCGGCATCTTCCTCGAGGCCGTGCGAAATAAATGCGCTCCGGGGGCCATCGTCAACGTGACGAGCGAGCCGATGATCGTGATGTGCGCGCTGTTGGCGGAGGCGTTCTTTAACGTGCGGATTCCGATCGTAGACGGCTTGGGAGGAAATCCACGCGACCTTTTCCGCACCGGCGATCGGGTGCGAGTCAACGGGACGACGGGCGCATTGGAACTACTCGCTCGCGGTTGACATCCGGTCACCGCTAGGCTCTCGCCGCGCGACCTTCATTGGCGGTCCATTCGAGCGCGGCGGCGGGTGAGCCATTACGCGCCGCCTCTCCGAGCGCGCTTGCCGCGACAGGCGGCCCAGGCAAGCGGTCGAGCGAGAGGATATAGGCGGCGGCGCTCTCGATGTCGCTGACCAGCGCGCGGCGCGCGGCGTCTCCGTCGCGGCGTTCGAGCGCGGCGACGAGATGCTCGTGGCACTCATGGGCGGCCAGCGTGTGGAGCCGGCGCGGGTTGGAACGCAAATCGAGGATTAGTATCGGACCGACGCGCAGCCAGAGCGTTTCGATCAAACGCAGCAAGGTTGGCATCCGCGCGGACTGGTAAATGGCGAAGTGCAACTGTTGATTGAAGCGAATCACCGCCGAGGTGTTTGGCTTTGCGCGCCGCGCCGAGTCGCGGAAACGCTCGTGATAGCGACGCACGCGTGCGAGTTCGACCAGCCTAATCTTTCGAGCCGCTACCTGCGCCGCCATGCCTTCCAGGTTGAAGCGGATCGTCGTCAGCTCGATAAAATGCGCGCGTGTCATCAACGGGACTCGCACCGCGCTCTGAGGACGCACCTCGAGCGCGCGTTCGGCGACGAGCCGCTGCACCGCCTCGCGCACCGGCATGGGCGACATACCGAGCCCCATCGCCAGCTGCCGCACTGAAAGTTTTTCGCCCGGGGCCAACTGCCCGGCGATCAACAGACCGCGAAGACCCTCATAGGCGCGGTCGCGCAGGGTCACGCGACTGGCGTCATGTCTTGCATTTCCAACTGGAGGCATCGGCACCTAACCTGAAAATGAAGCGCAGACTATAGCTGAGATCGCAGTTTGGCCAGAAAATTTTTGTCTAAAATCCGACGGTTACATGGAATCATAGAATCTTCGGAAAAATTGACCTTTATCACTGAGATCGCAGTTGTGCGACCCCTCCCGCCGAGCTATAACCGGCCCGCAAACCGTTCATCATATTCGAGAGAGCAGAATTACTGCTCCGCTCTGGAGGAATTCCCATGCATAAAGGCCACCTTTCCGTGCTTGCGCTTGCCGGCGCCGCCGCTTTGGCCGTCGCGGCAAACAACGTCCCCTCGTACGCCGCCGACAAGGTCGATATCGCGATCATCGTGCCGTTGTCGGGACCCAACGCCAGTGTGGGCGAGCAGTCCGTTAATGCGGCAAAGCTCGCGGTCGCGGACATCAACGGCGCGGGCGGCATCAAGGCGCTCGGCGGCGCCCACCTGAACCTGGTCATCGCCGACGCGACCAATAACCCGCAGGGAGCCATCAACACCACCGAGCGCGTGCTGTCCCAGCACAAGGTCGCGGGCGCCCTCGGGCTGGATCTGTCGCCTTTGACGACGGCGGCGCTGCCGGCATTCGTGAAACACCACGTCCCGGTGATCACATCGGCCATCAGCGACAAACTGGTGACGTCGATGAATGGCGGTTATCTGTTCCAGATCGCGCCTAAAGGTTCGGCCTTCGGCAATCAGCAGGTCGAATTTTTGAAGTTCCTCAACGTGAAGTACAGTATGGGGATCACAAAGGCGGCGATTCTCTACGTCAACAATCCCTACGGCATTGCGACCAAGAACGGTGTCGAGCAGCTCGCGCAGAAGGCCGGGCTGACAATCGTGCTCAACTCTGCCTATCCGGCTGACATCACCGACGCGAGCCCACTGGTCTCCAAGATTGAGCAGTCTGGCGCGCAGGTGTTGTTCCCGGTGTCCTACATCAGCGACTCAAGCCTGATTCTCACCGCCCTGCGCAGCGCCAACAGCCATGTCCTCGTCATCGGCGGCGGCGCCGGCTTCATCTGGCCGCCGATCGGCCAGTCGCTCGGCGACAAGGTGAACGGCCTCACCAGTGTGGCGTCGTGGAACCTCGACTCTAAGAACGTCAAAGCCGATCCCAAGCTCGTCGACGTCTCCAAGCGCTATGCCAAGGCCTACGGCACGTTCATGCCGGAACAGGCCGGAGAGGCCTATGCCGGCGTATCGGTGTTGGCGGCGGCCATCGAGGCGGCGAAGTCCGCCGACGCGGCCAAGGTGCGCGATGCGCTGACTGCCATCGACCTAAAGAATGGCGGCGGCGCCATGATGCAGCCGGGCCGGGTCGCCTTCGACGAGAGCGGCGCCAATAAGTATGTCCAGCCGGTCATGATTCAATGGCAACAGGGCGTTCCGCACACGGTCTTCCCGGAAGACGTGGCAACGTCGCAGGTGATGAAACCGTAGTCTGATCGTCAGGCGGGATCTCGTCCCGGGTGTACCGTATGGTCGCTGTCAACGTGCTTACCCAAGCCGTCGTGAACGGGCTACTGATCGGAGGTGTATACGCGCTCGTTGCGGTCGGCCTGAATTTGATGTTTGGGGTGATGAAGCTCGTCAACTTTGCTCATGGCGAGTTTCTGATGGCGGGTATGTATGTATCGCTTGCCCTTGCGGGCTGGGCGCTGCCGCCGGGACTGCTGGGTATCTACTGGGTCGCGGTGCCGACCATGCTCATCATGGGCGTGGTCGGCGCCGCCTTTTATTTTCTCCTGCTCGATCGCGCCGCCAAGTTCGGCGAATCGCCGCAGATCCTCCTCACCATCGGCCTTTCGATCGGCGCCCAGGGATTGGCGCAGGTGCTGTGTGGCTCCGATTTCAAGCTGGTGCCCAATCCGATCAATGGCGCGGCGGTGCACCTTGGCGGCATCTATTTTCAGATCGGGCCGGCCATTTCGTTCGTCGTCGCGATCGGAGCGACAATGGTCATGGCCTGGGTGTTGCGATCGACGCGATTCGGCAAGAGCGCGCGCGCGGTGGCCGAGAATGTCGAAACGGCAGAGATGCTCGGAATCGACGCCCGTCGCGTCTTCATGATCACCACGGCGATTGCGATCGGTCTTGTCGGCTTGGCGGGCGCGCTCGTCTTTCCCTATCATTTCACCTTCCCCAACGTGGGACAGAATTTTGTGGTGATTGCCTTCCTCGCCATCGTCATTGCCGGGCTCGGCAGCGTCGTCGGCGCCGTCTTTGGCGGACTCCTGCTGGGGATCATGCAATCGCTGACCGCGGCGTATCTCGATCTCGATCTGTCGACCGCCGCTATCTACGTGCTGTTCCTGGCTGTGCTGCTGGTGCGGCCGCAAGGCCTGTTCAGTAAGGGACAGCGGACGCTATGAAGCGCGCGCTTGTCATCATCGTGTTCTGGGCGTGCCTGGCTATGGCCGGGGTGCTGTCGCAGAACAATTACCTCGTGAGCGTGGCGACCTCCGCAGCCTTTCTGGCGCTGTGGGGACAGAGCTGGAATGTGCTCGGCGGCCTGTCGGGCAACATCTCGCTGGGCCATTCAATGTTCGTCGCCATCCCCGCTTATGTCACCGTGCTCCTGTTCCAGCAAGCCAACCTTTCTCCGTTGCTCGGAGCGGTGCTCGGCATTGCCGCTGCGGTAGTGATCGCCGCAATAATTGGCGCGGCGACGTTGCGGCTGAGCGGACCTTATTTCACGTTGGCGACGTTGTCGGCGGGTGCCGTTGTTCTTTCGCTCATCCTTCACTATGACCAAATCACTGCCGGCCCGAGCGGGATCGCCATTTCCTTCGCGCACGACGCGCCGGAA
>JAKAPE010000033.1 GCA_021811945.1 Pseudomonadota bacterium
GTCTGCACCTTCGGGCCGCAGGATCGCCCGTTCGAAGAGCAGCACGAGACCGCGTGCATCGCCGCGGTGACGGCAGGCACGTTTCATTATCGCTCGACGCACGGCGCCGCCGTGCTGGCGCCGGGAGCCTTGCTCCTTGGCAATAGCCGCGACGGCTTCACCTGCCGGCATGAGTACGGGCACGGCGACCGCTGTCTCTCATTTCATTTCGCGCAGGCTTTCCTGGAAGATATTTTCGCCGCCGTCCCAGGCGCGCGCCATATTGCCTTCGGCGCTCCGCGCCTGCCGCCGCTGCCGGCATTGCTGCCGATTGTGGCGGCGGCCGAGGCGGCCCGCGAGGAGGGCGACAGCGGCGAATTCGAGGAACTGGCGCTGCGCCTCGCCGGTGCGGTTGCGGCCGTGCTGACGGGAAGCGGGCAGGGGATGCTCGCGACAAGCGCTCGCGACGAGCGGCGGATTGCGGCTGCTCTCCGCCGCATCGAGCGGGAGAGCGACGAGCGGCTCTCGCTCACCCGGCTCGCCGGTGCGGCGGCGATGAGTCCATACCACTTTCTGCGGACCTTCCACGCCGTCGTCGGCGCGACGCCGTATCAGTACGTCCTACACACCCGGCTTCATCGCGCGGCGGTTCGCCTGCGTCGTGCAAACGACAGCATTGCCGCGATCGCGTTCGCGGCAGGCTTCAACGATCTCTCGACCTTCAACCGCCGCTTCCGTCGCGTCACGGGCCTGAGCCCAGGCGCCTATCGCGCCTCATCGCGGCGATAGGCGGCGGTCCGTCGCACTGCGCGTGCGGAAGAATCCCTATTTCTTCTTCTCCGCGGGGCGGCCGTATCTTCCTAACAGGGTCGCCTTCGCCAGCGTGTGAAAATGCAATTCGTAGCCGACGAGTTCGGGCATCGCAGTGTCATCCTTGGCGAATTGCAGTTTCGCCTCGTCGACCGCGTAGACCGTGAAATAGTAGTGATGCGGTTTGTCCCCTCTGGGCGGGCAGGGCCCGCCATAGCCGTCGGTCCCGAAATCGGTGCGGCTCTGGATGGCTCCCTCGGGCATCAGCTTGGCCTTCACGTCGCCGGCGTTCTTCGGGATCGAGGTGGTCGATGCCGGAATGTTGAAGACGACCCAGTGCCACCAGCCGCTCCCCGTCGGCGCATCCGGATCGTACACCGTGATGGCGAAGCTCTTGGTCCCCTTCGGCGCCCCGGTCCAGCTCAGCGACGGTGAAATATTCTGGCCGGTGCAGGTGAACGAGTTGAACACCTGCTCATTCTTGATGGTCGCGCCGTTCTTGAGTTCTGCGCTGGTCAGCTTCATTTTTGCGGCGTGAGCCGCCTGTGCGCCGAACGCGACGAAGACCAGAGCCGCGGTTGTCGAGGCTATTCTACGCATCGTTCTCCTCCCGTGGATTTGAGCCAGCGACACTAACACGGCAACGCCACGTTGTCTTGGGGGTCTTGAGGTGCGCGCGGCTCGGAAGTGTCCCAGTTTGAACCGAAGCTTCGTTTTTTCGCTCGAACGCTGGGATCCGTCGATCGCAATGGCCGCCATTTTTCCGAACAACTCGGGCTGTCAAGGCCGCCCATAAGCGATGAAACTGAGCGGAAACGACTTTAGCCGGCGAGCGCAGCGTCTTCGTTGAAATCGGCCATTTGGCTGGCCAGCGCCTTTTGGAACGCCGGCCGCGCTTCGCAGCGCTGGCGATAGGCCTCCAGCACCGGCATCTTCGCGATCAGGTCGGTGTGACGCGGAATGCGCAACACCGTGGTCATGATCAGGTCGGCGGCGGTGAAGCGGCCCTCCAGATAATCGCGTCCGTCAAGCCAACCGGACAGCGCGGTGCATCGCGCGGTAGGCCGGCGAGGTCTGATCCTCGCCGCGCCCGATGAGCCGCGTTTCGTAAGGCAGGCCCGCTTCCTCCAGCGCCCACCGCACCCTCAAGTCGCGAACCAAGCCTTGGGCGAAGGGCGGAACCCAACGAAATGCGGTCACTCTGATCATGTCGACACTCCATCTCGATCCTGGTTTCGACGCACAATTACCGCGCCGCTGACGCCCGGTGCGTCGGGCCGATTGTCGGCAGCGCCGCGGTCAGCACTGTGCTCCCGTCCGCTTACGCCGCCGCTGGCATTTGCGGCGCGGTTTCGCGCCAGGCCGGCAGCGCGGAGACGCGTTCGAACCAGCGGCGCAGGTGCGCGTACGGCCCGAGCGGCAGGTCCGCTTCTTTCGCATAAAACAGCGGCACCGCGACCGCAAAGTCGGCGAGCGTCAAATCCTTGCCGACGAGAGACGGCTGCTTTGCCAGATGCGCGTCGAGCACCTTGGCCCCCTTGTTGAAGGCCTCCGTGGCCGTGGCGACGATCGCCGCGTCGGGCGGTCCAAGATTCATGAACTTCTTGACTAGGCGCTGGAAGGTCAACGGCTGGCACGCTTCGGCGCCCCAATGCGCGAGCTGCCAGCATTGCCAGCGCGTGATGTCGGCGCGTTTTTGCGCGTCGTTCGGCCAAAGCGAGTTGGCGTTCTTGCTCGCGATGTACTGCATGATCGCGTTCGACTCCCAGAGCTTGAAGTCGCCGTCGACCAGCGTCGGCGTGCGGCCGGTGGGATTGAGCGCCAGATAAGCCGACGTGTGCGAGGCACCCTTGCTCAGATCGACGAATTCCAATTCCAGCGGCGCGCCGAGATGACTGGCAACGGCGCGTACCTTCCAGGTATTCGGTGACGGGGGAAAGCCGTAAAGTTTCATGATCGTCTCCTGTGGTTGAGAATGTTCACGATGCCGGCGTCATCCAGCCGATGCCGGCGCCGCCGGGCTCCTGCAGGATGACGATGCGGCCGACGCCGGGCACGTCGAAAACCGGCTTCGTCACCTTGCCGCCGGCCTTGACCGCCTTCTTCACGCGGGCGTCGACGTCGTCGACGGCGATATAGGGCATCCAGCTCTCGGGCACATCCTTGTATTCTGGACCGCGAATGTCGAAAATCCCGCCGACCGGCTCGTCACCCATCTTGGCGACCCAGTAGGTCATGCCGCCGTCCATGGGCATGGCGTCGAAGCTCCAGCCCATCACGTCGGCGTAGAATTTCTTCGCGCGTGCAACGTCGCGCGTCATGAGTTCGTTCCAGTAGAATTTACCGTGTGATCCGCGCATGAATTGCTCCAATTGTTGCATGGTGACGTTCGGTCATTCTGTCCGAGCTTTATGTCAGTTCGGCAAAGCTCAGCCGAGAAACTTCTCCAGCTTGTCGAGCGAGCCGCTCCAGCCGTGTTGGTGACGGTCGCGCGCCTCTTCGTCGAAAAACTGTTCGTGCGTCAGCGTGAGCAGCGTGCCGTCGCCGTCCGGCTTGAATTCCATCGTCACCAGCGACTCGCGTTCGGGGGTCGAATGCCAGGCCCAGGTGTAGACCAGCTTCTTATTGGCGACGAATTCACGAATGACGCCCTCGACCTGGTACTTCTCGCCGTCGGGCGAGGTGGCGGCGATCCGGTAGCGGCCGCCGACGCGCGGCTCGAACTCCGCATGCGTGCACTGCACGCCACTGGGGCCGAACCAGCGCATTATCTTTTCCGGCTCCGTCCAGGCGCTGAAGACTCTTTCCGGCGTTGCGTTGAGCCGGCGCTTGATGGTGAGGCTTGGCTTGACGGTTGGCTTGGTTGCAGTTGCGGCGGACATGACTCTTCCTCCTCCAGAAAAGCGGCAAGGCGGTTCAGTTGCTCGGACCAGAATTTTTCATAACGGTTCAGCCACTCGAACGCGTCGCGCATCGGTTCGGCATCGAGCCGGCAGGCGACGGTGCGGCCGGTTTTCATGCGTCTGACCAGACCGGCGTCTGACAGAACGTCGAGATGCTTCATGATCGCCGGCAGCGATACCTTGAACGGGTGCGCCAGGGCGCTGACCGACAGTCCGGGCTCTTCGGCAAGGCGCATCAGCAGCGCCCGCCGCGTCGGATCGGCAAGCGCGGCAAAGGTGCGGTCGAGCGGCTGCTCGTGATACTTAACCATATAATTAAGTATACGGCGGACGTAGGGGCTGTCAAGGGGCATTCGAGGCAATCACCTCGCCTCACGCCGCCTCGACGCGGACGCTCCTTCCGCCTTACGTGGTGCCGAGCGCGGCGCGCAGGAGCTTGATGGCATCGTCGCTTGCCCACGCGGCGGGACCGGCCATCTCGCCGATCTCGCAGCCAGAGCGGCCAACGAGGAGCGTCGTCGGCAGGCCGAAGGCTCTGCCCGCCATTTTGAGCTCCTGAAACACCTTTGCGCTGTCGTCGGCGTAGTAGGCAAGGTGCGTCGCGCCGACTTTGCTGAGAAAAGCGCGCGGTTTATTAGGATCGCCGGTGTCGATATTGACCGCAACGACCTCGAAATGCGGACCGCCGAGCTGCGCTTCGAGCGCATCGAGCGCCGGAATCTCGCGGCGGCACGGCACGCACCAGGTGGCCCAGAGGTTGAGCAGCACGGTGCGGCCGCGCCATTGCTCGATCATGCGGGTGCGCCCCGCGGCGTCCTTGAAGGTAAGGTCGGGAACGCGAAACGGCGTGTGCGTCACGATCAGGGCGGCGACTTCGCCGCGCGCCAGCGGCGCGATCCGGAAGGCAGTCGCGAGGGCGCCTTTGCAGCGCCCCGCGGCCGGATTGCGTTGCAGACGGCCAATCCCGTATATCCCCGCCAGCACGGCGACGATCACCCCTGCTGCGGCGGCGGCGAAGATCCGAAGATGGCTCACCTGCCGGCGCGGCGGTGCGGATTTATCGATCATAGAAACCTCGGCGCCCAACCTTTATGCGTAGCACATCATGAGCAACAAAATGTGGGGCGGGCGCTTCAGGCTGCAACCCGGCGCCGTGATGGCGCAAATCAACGCCTCGATCGGCTTCGACCGCCGCCTCTACCGCCAGGATATCGCCGCCAGCAAAGCCCACGCGGCCATGCTCGCCAAAACAGGCATCATTACGGCGCAGGACGCGAAGAGCATCGCGCGGGGTCTCGACACCATCCTCGCGGAGATCGATGCCGGCAAGTTCGTCTTCAAACGCGCGCTCGAAGACATTCACATGAACGTGGAGAGCCGGCTCGCCGAGTTGATCGGACCGGCCGCCGGACGGCTGCACACCGCCCGCTCGCGCAACGATCAGGTGGCGACCGATTTCCGGCTGTGGATCCGCGATTGGCTGGACGGCATCGACGCCGCGCTCGCCGCCTATCAGCGCGTGCTCGCGGAAAAGGCGTTGCAACATGCGGCGACCGTGATGCCGGGCTTCACGCATCTGCAGCCGGCGCAGCCGGTGACCTTCGGCCACCATCTGCTTGCCTATGTGGAAATGGCTGCACGCGACCGCGGCCGGTTCTCGGATGCACGCAAGCGCCTCAACGAGAGCCCGCTGGGCGCCGCCGCCCTCGCCGGCACCTCCTTCCCGATCGACCGCGCCATGACCGCGAAGGCGTTGGGCTTTGCGCGGCCGATGGCGAACTCGCTCGACGCCGTCGCCGACCGTGACTTCGTGCTGGAGACGCTCGCGGCCTGCGCCATCGCCGCGGTGCACCTCTCGCGGCTCGCCGAAGAAATCGTGATCTGGTCGTCGCCGCTTTTCGGCTTTGTCCGCCTGTCCGACCGTTTCGCCACCGGCTCCTCGATCATGCCGCAGAAGCGCAATCCCGACGCGGCCGAACTCGTCCGCGCCAAGTCCGGCCGCGTGTTCGGCGCGCTGATGGCGCTTCTCGCGGTGATGAAGGGGCTGCCGCTCGCCTATCAGAAGGACATGCAGGAGGACAAGGAGGGCGCGTTCGATGCACTCGGCGCGCTCGTCCTCTCGGTCGACGCCATGACTGGAATGGTCCGCGATCTCGCGCCCGACGCGACACGGATGCGGCGGGCCGCCGGCGAGGGTTTTTCGACCGCCACCGATCTTGCCGACTGGCTGGTGCGCACGCTGAAGCTGCCGTTCCGCGAGGCCCATCGCGTGACCGGCCGGATCGTCGCCAAGGCGACGGACGCCGGCGTGCCGTTGGAGAAATTGCCGCTTGAAGCCCTGCGGTCGATCGAACCGCGCATCACCAAGGCGGTCTTTGGCGTGCTCTCGGTCGACAGTTCGGTGAAAAGCCGCGCCGTTTATGGCGGCACCGCGCCGCATAGGGTGCGCGCGCAGGCCAAAGCTTGGCTGCGGAAGCTGTCGGAAACGGCGTAAAGACAGTCGCAAGGTTTGCCGACACAATCTCGCCGCCGCAGGCTGATCTCTGCTATGATTCCCGTCATCGGGCATTGGGAGCGTTTTTTGGCCCCTCTTCGTGCCACCTTTCCGCTCGTCCCCGCACAAGCGGAGAGCGGCTCCGTGAATTCCGGGGGACGGTGCCGGATTGCTGCCCTGGCCACAATGAGTGCAGTTGGCACGCGACATTTGGCGCTCTCCGTGGCCTTGGCTGCCGTCATTGGTCTCTCCGGCTGTGGGCGCAAGGCAGGCCTCGATCCGCCGCCGAGCGCCGCAGTGCCGCCGGCGCCGGCCGCGGCGACGCCGGTGCCCGCGCCGGGTTCGGCCGGGAACGCAAATGCCGACGCGGCAGGGTCGCAGCAGAAGATCGCCGCGAAGAACGGCTTCGATGCCCGCGGCAGTCCAGCGGCCGCCCCCGGCCAGAAAAAGCCGTTCCCGCTCGATTTTTTGTTGCAATAGCGCCGCAGCACGCCTGCGCGGCCGCGCCGGTCATGCTGGCGGAGCTCGCTGCCACAAGCTAAACACCGATCATGCATCACTTCGCTTATCGCGACGGCGTGCTGTGCGCCGAGGCGGTCGATATCGCCGTCCTTGCCAAGGCGGTCGGTACGCCATTCTATTGTTATGCGAGCGCGACGATCGATCGACACTATCGGGTGTTTGCCGGCGCCTTTGCCGACGTTGATGCGCTCATTTGCTATGCGTTGAAGGCCAATTCCAACCAGGCCGTGATCGCGACACTGGCCCGGCTGGGCGCCGGCGCCGATGTCGTTTCGGGCGGTGAGCTTCTACGCGCCCGCGGTGCCGGTATCCCGCCGGACAAGATCATGTTCTCCGGCGTCGGCAAGACCGCCGCCGAACTGGCGCTGGCGGTCGATGAAGGCATTCTGTGTGTCAATGTCGAATCCGAGCCAGAGCTGGAACTGCTCGGCGCGATCGCCGCCGGCAAAGGCCGCTGCGCCGGCGTCTCGATCCGCGTCAATCCCGATATCGACCCGAAGACGCACGCCAAGATCGCGACCGGCAGAGCCGAGAACAAATTCGGCATTCCCATCAGCCGCGCCCGCGAGGTTTACGCGCGCGCCGCCAAACTCCCGGGCGTGAGCGTCGTCGGCGTCGACATGCATATCGGCAGCCAGATCATCGATCTCGACCCGTTCGACGATGCTTTCGCACTCCTTGCCGACTTCGTTAAGGTGCTGCGAGCGGACGGCCATGCCATCAGCCATGCCGATGTCGGCGGCGGCCTCGGCATTCCCTATCGCGAGGATAATGAGCCGCCGCCGGATCCCGAGGCCTATGCCGCCGTCGTCAAGGGCGCAACGCGCGGGCTCGGCTGCCGACTGGTCTTTGAGCCCGGCCGTCTCATCGTCGGCAACGCCGGCATCCTGGTGACGCGCGTGCTGTATGTAAAAATGGGCGAAACCAAAAGCTTCGTCATCGTCGATGCCGGCATGAATGATCTCGTTCGGCCCACGCTCTACGAGGCGCACCACGATATCCGTCCGGTCAAGGAATCGGCGATCAGTGCGCCGCGGATCGTGGCCGACGTGGTCGGACCGGTGTGCGAATCCGGCGACTTCCTTGCCCTCGACCGCTCCGTGGCCGCGCCGCAGCCGGGCGATCTTCTCGCCATCATGACTGCCGGCGCCTATGGCGCGGTGCAAGCCGGCACCTACAACACCCGCGCTCTGCTCCCGGAAGTCCTTGTTCGCGAAGACCAATGGGCGCTCGTGCGGCCCCGTGTGACGATTGAAGAACTCATCGCGCTCGACCGTCTGCCGCCGTGGCTGTGATCTTGCGTTTTTTGCCTGACGTGGCTCTGTGGGGCGGGCTGAAACCGCCCCAATATTAACGTGTTGTCATGAGAATCTCCGTTGTGGAGAGCTTTGTGACGAATACGAATTCAAGCCATGCCAACCGGGGCAGCAGCGACGGTGGCAGCGGATCGTCCATCAGGGCGGTATTGCGCCGCGCGCGGTGGACGATTTTCTGGGAACGGCTGTGGCCGACCGTGGCGACTTTTTCGGCCGTCGTCGGCCTGTTTCTGACATTGTCCTGGCTCGGACTGTGGCTTTGGCTGCCGCCGCTTGGCCGTGCCGTGGCTGTGGTGGCGTTTGCGGTTTTGACCGTCGCGGCGGCGGTTCCGTTGGCATCCCTGCGCATACCCGCTGCCGCCGATGCGCTCCGGCGGCTCGACCGGGTCAGCGGGCGCGCGCATCGCCCGGCGACGGCGATCGTTGACGAACTCGCCGTCACACCGAATGACTCCTATTCGCAGGCACTATGGCACGCCCACGTCGCGCGTGCCCGTGCCGCCGTCCGTGCCTTCAAGGCCGGCTGGCCGTCGCCGCAGGTCGCCAGGCGCGATCCCTATGCGCTGCGTGGGCTCGTGCTCATTGCTTGTATCGCCACTTTCGTCGCTGCTGGAGGCGAGCGCTGGAAACGCATTGCCGCTGCCTTCGACTGGCAGGGCGTGCTGCTGCCGGCGAATTTTCGCGTCGACGCCTGGGTCGACCCGCCCGACTACACCGGTAAGGCGCCGATTGTTCTCGCCGGCATCCACCCCGGCGACGCCGCGGGTGCGCGCAGCGAACCCGGCGAGCGCGATGCGGCGCACGGAGGCGCCATCGCGGTTCCGGCCGGCAGCACGCTTGTTGTGCGTGCAAGCGGCAACCTGTCCCTCGACCTTTCCGCCAAGGGCGGCGTCGCTCCGATAAAGGAGCCAGTGCATATGCCCGCCGACGTGCAGGAACATCGTTTCGCGATCACCGGCACCGGCGCCGCGATCCTGCGCGTGGCCGGCCGCCATTTGGGCTGGTCATTCATCGCCATTCCCGATCGGCCGCCGACAATCGAGCTGGCCAAGGACCCCGAAGAGGAAAATGGCGGCTCGTTTCTCTTGTCCTATCGCCTCGACGACGATTACGGGGTGACGCAAGCGCAGGCAACTTTCGTCCGCAAGGATCAAGCCGCTGCCGCAAGCGGCGCGCATCCGCTATACGGTCCGCCGGATTTTGCGCTGCTCTTGCCGCAGGCGCGCACGCGTCACGGCGTCGGCCAGACGATCAAAGATTTGACCGATCATCCCTGGGCCGGCACCGCGGTGGTGATGACACTCGTTGCCCGCGACGAGGCCGGCAACGAGGGTTGGAGCAAGCCGTTCGCTTTTCGCCTGCCCGAACGCGTTTTCACCAAGCCACTGGCGCGGGCGTTGATCGAACAGCGACGCAATCTGGCGCTTGACGCTCACACGCGGCCGCTCGTCCTCACCGCGCTCGACGCGCTGTCGCTGGCGCCGGAGCGGTTTACGCCCAATGTCAGTGTTTATCTCGGCCTGCGCGCGATCTACTGGTCGCTCGTCTGCGCCAAATCCGACGACGATCTGCGCGATGTGATTGCGCGCATGTGGCAAATGGCGGTTGACCTCGAGGACGGCGACGTCGCCGACGCCCGGGCCGCCTTGCGCGATGCCGAGCGAGCGCTGCGCCAGGGGCTCGAGCGCGGCGCCCGCGGTCAAGAGATCAAGCGGCTCATGGACCGGTTGCGCGCGGCCATGGACCGCTACATGAAAGCCATGGCCGAGCGACTCAAAAACAATCAGCAGCTCGCCCGTCCGCTGACCGGCGATTCGCGCGTGCTACGTCCGCAGGACCTGAAAAACATGCTCGACCGGCTGGAAAACCTGGCGCGCAGCGGCGCCACCGACGCCGCGCGCGAACTCCTGCAACAGTTCGAGCAGATGATGGAAAATCTGCAGATGGCGACGCCAGATATGAACGGCGACGACAGTGACATGATGTCGTCACTCGATCAGCTTGAAGACATGATCCGCCAGCAGCAGCAGTTGCGCGATCGCACCTTCCGCCAGGGCCAGAATCAGCGCCGCGAGAACGCCCAACGTGACCGGCAGGGCCAAGGCGGAAAACAGCAGGCAAATCCCTTCGGCGAGTTGCAGCAGGGCCAACATGCCTTGCGCGACCGCCTCGACAGTTTGCTTAAAGATTTACGGAACCAAGGCCTAAGCCAGGGCGAACAGGGCGAGCAGGGCCGGCAGAGCGGCGGGGGCGACGCCAAAGAGCTCGGCGGCGCCGGCGACGCTATGGGTGAGGCCGAACGTGAGCTCGGCCAAGGCGATGCCGACAGCGCCGTCGACTCTCAAGGGCGCGCACTCGACGCCTTGCGCAAAGGTGCGCAGGGACTTGCGCAGTCGATGCAACAGCGGCTTGGAGAAAAACCTGGCGCGGGGCAGAACGGCCGTCTCGGTTTGTCGCGCGGGCAGCAGGAAACGGATCCGCTTGGCCGTCCGCTGCGCGCACGCAGATATGGAGACGATTTCTCCGTCAAGATACCCGGTGACATCGATGTGCAGCGCGCCCGCCGTATCATCGAGGAATTACGCCGCCGCTTCGGTGACGTCACCCGCCCGCAGGAGGAACTCGACTATATTCAGCGGCTGTTGAAGGGCTATTATTGAGCGGGCGAGTAGTCGGCAGCAGAACAGCGAACGGTCAGCGCGAACACTCGCGAGGTCTCGTCGCTGCCGCTCCGCTCCGGGAATTGCGCCGCAATTCTTAATTTCCTCCAACCGATTCTTAACGCTTCCTTGATAGGCGTTGCCGCGTCGCCCCCGGCCCGCTGGCGGCGTAGAGGTGATCGTGGCATCAATCGGTTCCGAACAGGCCCCGCGGGGCCGGCGCCCGTTGCTGCGCGCGTCCGGAGACGCGTCTCTATTCGCTTCTTCTCGCGTCGATCTCGCCGCCGCAATCGCGCGGCTGCGCGCGCTTTACGACGACGGCAGCGACAACTCGCTGGCGCGGCGGCTCGCCGGCGCCGCTTTGCTCATCCGCGTCGTCAGCGCGCTGATCGCGTTCGTCTCGCAGGTTCTGCTTGCGCGGTGGATGGGCCGGTTCGAGTTCGGCATCTACATCTATGCCTGGACTTGGGTGCTGCTCGTCGGCGGCATGGTCGATCTCGGCCTCGGCACGGCTTCGCAACGCGTCATTCCCGAATATACGGAGCACAAGCAATTCGCGCTGCTGCGCGGATATCTGCGTGGCAGCCGCTGGCTGGCGACCGCCATCGCCACCATTATCGCGATTGTCGGCGCTGGCGCCCTCAAGCTGTTGGCGCGGAGCCTCGATCCCGGGACGATCGTTCCGCTCTATCTTTCTTGCGCCGCGCTCCCGGCTTTTGGTCTTGGCCAAGTCTTGAGCGGCGTCGCACGATCCTATGATTGGGTCAATCTCGGGCTGGCGCCGACTTACGTGCTGCGCCAGCTACTGTTGCTAGCGCTGGTCGGCTTTGCCTATGCGCTCGGCCTGCCGACCGATGCGGTAATTGCGACGTTTCTCGGCGTCGTCGCGCTTTGGAGCGTCACGCTCGGCCAATCGATGGTGCTCGATCGCCGGCTTGCGGGCGCTCTCGCCGGCGGGCCAAAGACCTACGCGGTGCCGGCATGGCTCTCGATCTCGGCGCCGATCTTCGTCGTGGAGGCATTTTATCTGCTGCTTTCATATTCCGATGTGATCATCCTCAAACAGTACCGTCCGCCGGACGAAGTCGCAGTCTATTACGCTGCCGTCAAGACCCTCTCCCTCGTCGCCTTCATCTATTTCTCGGTGGCACAGACCATCGCCCACAAGTTTGCCGAATATTATGTCGCCGGGGACCGCGAACGGCTCGTCGATTTTCTAAGACTTTCGATCCGACTGACATTCTGGCCTTCGCTCGCCGCACTTCTGGTGCTGTTGGCGCTGGGGCAGCCGCTGCTGCGGTTGTTCGGCAACGGCTTCGCCTCCGGTTATTATCTTATGTTCATTATCGCCATCGGGCTTTTGGCGCGCGCCTCCGTCGGCCCCGTCGAGCGGCTGCTCAACATGCTCGGCGAGCGGCACTCGTGCGCGCTGGTCTATGCCGGCGCCTTCGCGATCGATCTGATCCTCTGTGTTCTGCTGATCCCGTTCCAGGGGATCGCTGGCGCGGCGATCGCGAGCACCGTGGCGCTGGTCTGCGAATCGGCGAGCCTATTTCTGGTCGCCAAATACCGCCTGGGTTTGCACTGCTTCATTTTCGGCTGCTGAGGCGCAGTCATGACGATCAAGGTTTCGACCGATCAATCGCCCATTGTCGCGCGCGAAGGCGCCGCCGCCATCGCCAGCGCGCGTCGCGCCGCCCTTGCCGACCGCTATGCCGCCGACTCGCTCATCGTAGAATGGCTTGATCTGGCACAGCTCGATTCGATCGCGGACGCCTGGCACGCGCTTGCCGCGCGCGCGCTCGAGCCGAACGTGTTCTACGAACCCTCGTTCACGCTCGCTGCGGCGCCGGTGTTCGGTACCGGCGCGGGCGCGCTGCTGGTATGGTCAGGGGTGCATCCGCGCAAGCTGCTGGGATTTTTCCCGGCGCGGATCGAGACGCGGCGCTATGGTTTCAGGCTGCCGGTCCTCGTCGGCTTTACGCACGCCTACGGCCCGCTCGGCGTGCCGCTCGCCGAGCGCGAAGCGGCCGGGCCGGTCATTGCCGCCGTGCTCGGCCGACTCGCCGCCGATCCGTCGCTGCCTGGCCTGTTGCTGTTGCCGTTTTTGCGGATGGACGGTCCGTTTGCCGCGGCTCTCGACACGATACTGCGGCAAGCGCAACTTCCGGCCGCCGATTTCAACCGCCGGTCCCGCGCGCTGCTCAAGCCCGACCGCGAGCGCGAGGATTACCTCGCAAATGCGCTGAGCTCCCACAAACACAAGGAACTGCGGCGGCTCTCGCGGCGCCTGGCCGACAAAGGCGCTTTGCTGTTTGCCGTCGCAACCGAGCCTGCCGCCGTCGCCGCGGCGCTGACGGATTTTCTGGCGCTCGAAGCCGACGGCTGGAAAGGCAGGGCCGGTACCGCCGCCGCCCATGACGATGACCTCTGCCGGTTCGTCCGCAGCGGCGCCGCCGCGTTGGCTGCCGAAAACAAAATCGCGATCCACCGCGTTTTGCTCGACGGGCGCGCCGTCGCCGCGGCAATCGTCTTGCGCAGCGGCCGCAGCGTCTGGTTCTGGAAGATCGCGCACGACGAAGCTCTTGCGCATTTTTCGCCCGGTGTCATGCTGACGGCCGCGATCACGGAGGAGCTCGTCGCCGATGAAACGATCGCTGAATGCGACTCCTGCGCAGCGGAAGATCATCCGATGATCGGTCGCATCTGGCGCGAGCGGTTGACGCTTGCCGAGCGCTTGATCGCGGTGCGCCCGCAGGTGCCGTTCTCACACGTCCGGCGCTTGGAGGCGTTGCGCGCGGCCGCGATCGCCACAGCCAAGAACGTTCGCGATTATCTACGCCGGTAATTCGACGCGCCATGCCAGCCGCATTTGATGTTGACCGTCATCCTTCGCCGCTCGCTTCGCGTGCGCCTCAGGAGTCCTGTCTCCGCGCAGGCCCAGCGCCTGATCTGGCAATGTCAGGCTGCGGCGCGGTCTTCCATCAAGTCCTGAATGACGCCCTTTAGCGCGTCAGTATCGAACGGCTTGTAAAGGATTTTCAAATCCGCGGGGGCTGCTTGTGCAGCGTCACTGTATCCAGTCGCAAGGACGATTGGCAAATGCGGATTCCACGCGCGGATTTCGTTGGCGAGTCCGACACCATCGATGGCACCCGGCATGACGATATCGCTGAATACAAGATCGACCCTGACGCCTTCCGCGAGCAATCTTAGCGCTGCTTCGGCCGAGTCTCGATAGACGGTATCATAACCGAGGCATTCGAAAAGCGACGACGTCACCTCCGCTACCTCGGCGCTGTCGTCGACGATGAGCACCGTCGGGCGCTGCGAAGGCGTGTCCTTCGCGTAACTTTCCTTGAGCGCGGCCGCTTCATGTAGATGGGCCGGCAAAAAAATGGCAATCGTTGTTCCCTTTCCGACTTGGCTTTCCACCTTGACCGTTCCGCCCGCCTGGTGGGCGAAGCCATAAACCTGCGACAAGCCGAGCCCGGTACCCTTGCCGACATCCTTGGTCGTGAAAAACGGATCAAAGATCTTAGACAGCAGGTTTGGAGGAATGCCCATGCCGGTATCCGTGAATCCAATCACGACGAGCGCCTCGTTGCTGCAGTCCTCAGGGAGGTTGTGATCGGCCGGCACGTTGCCTGCGGTCAAAGTGAACTCGCCGCCATTCGGCATCGCATCGCGCGCATTAACCGCGATATTGACGATGGCAAGCTGCAATTCGGCAATGTCGACCTCAACCGGCCAGACGTCCGATCCAAGTTGTTCGCGATACACGATATTTCCGCGCAGCGAGCTTTCGATCATGCTCCGCATGTTTTTAATGCAGGATTTCAGATCGACGACCGTAGGGCTGAGATGCTGCCGGCGCGAGAACGTCAACAATTGACGCGTGAGGCTTTCTCCGCGTTTGGCGGCAGTCTGAATAGCCTCGATCGCTTGCGGCAATTTCGGATCGAGCAGGCGCTTAAAAAGTTGAGCGTTGCCGCCGATGATCATCAGGAGATTGTTAAAGTCGTGCGCGATGCCGCCGGTCAGCTTGCCGATCGCTTCCATTTTCTGCGCTGTCGCCAGCTGTTCGCGAGCCTCGACCAGCTTCTCCTGGGCGTCGCGTCGCTCGGTCGCGTCACGGATTATGTTGGCAAGACCGATCAGACGGCCATTGGCGTCATGAATCGCGGTGACCTCGCCGGCAACGAAGAACGGTGTGCCGTTCTTTCGAACGCGCCAGCCTTCCACTTCGCACTTGCCCTTTTGAATGGCCAGTTCGATAGCGCGGTTCGGTTCGCCGGCGCGACGTTCGTCCGGCCGATAGAATATGCCGTAATGCTTGCCGATAATTTCGTCCGCGGTGTATCCGATGATGCGTTGTGCCGCGCTGTTCCAGCTGGCGACATGCCCCGATGTGTCGAGCAGGAAAATGACGTAATCGACGACTCCTTCAATCAATATCTGGAAGTGGCGCCTGGCGTTGTCGAGCGCCGCCTTTGTTTGTGCAAGTTCGTCGTTCAGCAGGTCCTGCGCGGAAAGCAGGCGTGCTTGCGTGCCTTGGTGTGTCGCCATTGCCGCGGCGAGTAACAGCGATAGCGACGACGCGCTGATGCAAAGCAGCGGTAGCAATAACAGCGGCGAAGCGCCCGAAACGGTCCGTTGAAACGGATCGGCGCCCGCAGCGAAGCCCCATACGGCCGTTGCGGAAAAGATGAGCGCAGCCGTGGCGGCATCCCGTGTCCTGCCGCGCAACACGGTCCATGCCAAAGGGAGCAGGACGAGGAATCCAGCCAGGCGGCGATCGGGCAGCAGGCCAGTCAGCGGGCTGCCTGCGAGGTCGCCGACAAACAGTGGACTGTAAGCGACGGTGCCGACCGCGGCCGCGAGAACGAAGACTACGGCGGCTTCGAAAAGGCTCGATGCAAAAATCGGGCGCAAGGGCGTCATCGCCCACAGTGCAACAACAGGAGCGGTGATCGCGGTCCCGATCGCATCCGCGAACCACCAGATTGCGATACGGGCGGTCGAGCTAACCTCCCCGGCAAGGGCAAGGCCCGCCGCGGCGACGAGTGAACTAATCATTGCGATCGGGACAAAGCAAATGAACGCGAATTGGGCGATACCGCGCGGCGTCGTGAACGCGGTGCGGCCGCCCGACGGGCCATTCATCAACCATGCGCCGACGACAGCCGCCAGCACGGTGCCGATCCCAATGGAATCCGATTCCAGAAGCGAACGCCCGGCCATGGCGCTCGAAACGGAAGATCCGAGAAGAATTGCGGGCCAAATTCGATAACCGCGCAAAAACACCAGTGCCAGCGCCACACCCGTTGGCGGCCATAACGGCGTCGCGCTTGAAATAATTGGAGGGAGGACGAGTGCGGACGCGGCAACGCCGAGGTAACCCGCGGCGATCACTCCAAGCTCAAACGCGTAGATTGCGGCGCCTGGAAGTCCGCCGAGAGCGGGAAATCGAGCTTTGCTGGTTCCAGCTTGTCCCATTGCGGGGAGCCTCGCGGTGAAACCAGCAAAGTATCGCATCGTTCTGCCCTCACGGCACAAGCGGGGACCGGTCGCAGAAAAAAGTCCTTGCAGCAAGTTTGGCATTCCCCACGCGAGCACCAGTGGTCTTCGAGTCCACTTCGGACCGGCAGCGATTTTCGGTTGCCGCGAAAGTCGCGATCACAGGATCGAGCGATATAAAGACAATCGGGATCCCGTGGCGTTTTTGCGGCCAGACTGCAGCAGATTCGTTCGTCTCACCGCCCGGCCGACCCCCGGCCGACGCCAGGCGGCGTGATCCGATAATCCGACCCGCCCTTGCGGGCAGAACTAAATGCAGCTTGATTGTAGAAATTTATTCTCTATGGTATAGTTATGGCTGTTTGATTTGGAAGAATAATCCGTGCGCATGGACGCCATCGACCGCAAGATCCTGACCGTGCTGCAGGATGACGCTTCGCTGTCCGTTGCCGAGATTGGCAACCGGGTCGGCTTGTCTTCGACGCCGTGCTGGAAACGCATTCAGCGCCTTGAGGCCGACGGGATCATTCTCAAGCGTGTGGCGCTGGTCGATCAGGACCGCATCGGGCTCGGCATCACGGTGTTCGTTTCGGTGGAGACCGCCGACCATTCGCAGGAGTGGCTCGACCGCTTCGCCAAGTTGGTGGGGGCCATGCCTGAGGTGATGGAGTTCTATCGCATGGCTGGCGACGTCGATTATATGTTGCGCGTCGTGGTATCCGACATGGCCGCCTATGACGGCTTCTACAAGCGGCTGATCGCCGCGGTGCCGCTGAAGAACGTAACGTCGCGCTTTGCGATGGAGAAGATCAAGTCGACGACGGCGCTGCCGATCCGTTGAAGCAAATCGGTCGGATTGCGCCGCGTCGCAAGCTGGTGACGACGTAAGTTCAGTCTAACCGGAGCGTGCACTGCGACATCGCTCAGGGACCGCTGTAGGTCACGGAATCCGACTGGCGCGGACGCAGGAAGAATTGATCGCTCAGCGTCAGCGTCTGGGTGAGGACGTAGCCGAAGGTCGGATTGTAGCTGTAGGAAGCCTGGCCGAAGATCAGATAGGTGTTCGGCACCGCCAGCCCCGAAGGAATGGAAACGCCCTGACCGGTCGCAAGCGCCTGCCCGTTGAGCGTGCTGCTCCAAACGACCGTGGCCTGGCCCTGGCTGTCGACCGAGAGTTCGGAGACCGTCTCGTGGAGATCGGCCGCCGCGTAAGGGGCGACGATGGCGGAGCCGGCATTGAGGATGTTCGCCATCTCGGTGCCGTCGATGGCGGTGTATTGGCTGGCGAGGTCCGCGAGCGCATGCGCGGTCAGCGTGACCTTGCGCTTGACGGAGACGCCGTTGGTGACCTCGGCGGTGCCGAGATAAAGGGTGAGCATCAGCGGCAGTGTGATGGCAAACTCGAGCGCTGAGACGCCACGGCGGTCCCTGCGGAAGCGTTCGAGCCACGAGATCAGCGAAGCGGCGACGGCAGTCATGGGTTTCCCGTCACGACGATGAGTAGGGTTCGTTGCGGAATACGGAGGTGGCGGCGAGCAGGTTCAGGCCGCCGTTCAGGTTGCTCAGGTTGAGCACGCTGAAAAACACCGGATACTGATAGTAGACGCGCACCATCACGATGTCGCCCGGTCCGCCGGGATTGTAGCCCAGGCTCGAACTGTCGAAGCCGCCGTTCTGGATCGGCAAGCCGAGATTGACCGAGGCGAATGACGAATAGGTCTCGACATCGATATAGATGCCGGTCGCGCAATCAAAGAGGGCGTGGATCTGGTTGCAGACCTGCTGCTTGAACTGCGCGGCGCTCCAGCCCTGCGTCTGGGCCTGGCCGGTCATGATCAGGCGTCCGGCGGTGGCCGCTGCCGTCTCCAGCGACTGGCCGGCGAAGAAGATGAGCCCGGTCTGCAACACGCCGAGGCTCAGGCCGAGCAAGGGCGTCGCCACCATGGCGAATTCGACGCCGGCCGTCGCGCGGTTTTGACGAAGGAAGCGGCGGAGCAGAGGCGCGGCCGCGGAGCGCGCTGCGGACGCAGCCAGCATCGGCTTCAACCGCGCAATCACGGACGCAAACACCGGCGCAATCATGGGCAACCTCAAGCCGAACATCGCGGTTCGCGAGCCGATCGAGATCGAGATTAGCAAAGAGACCTTGGGGATTTCTTGCGCAGATTGCGGAGAACGCCGGGATACCTGTTAAGCGGGCCGTAACCCTGCGGCGGTGCCGCGCGCAGCCTCCCTCAGCGCCCGCTCCTGGCGACGGCGCTTATTCGCGCGTCACGGTCGACGGTTTGTCCCAAGGTCTTGTCGAAATAGCCGGGAACGTCGCCGAGCATGATCCGGCGCGAGCAATCCGGCGTGCAGCTATAGGTTTCGCGGTCGATGCCGCGATAGACGACGACAAGGTTTTCGTTCGGCCACTTCACCTCGACGGGCTTCTCCATCAGCACGGCGCCGCTTCTGTCCAGTACGACGAAATTGGTCTCGCCGTAGCCCTTGCCGGTGACGACGGCGACGCCGTTGGGTCCAACCGTCAGGTCGGCAATGAGCGGGTTGCCGACGACGACCGTGGCCGCCCTCGGCGGAAGCTGCATGATCCTGGCCTGATCGAGGAAAACAACGATCGGCTCGGATGCCCTCGCGGGCAATGCCTGGGTGACGGCGAGAAACAACGCCGCCGCAAGCCAAGCTGGCGTGCGCCCCTCAAGGCGCCGCCAACGCAACCGGTTGACGCCGGCGCGGTCGCCAAGGCGCAAAGCCGCCATCGGAAACTCTCCGGAACGCTACGCGGAGAAAACAAAAGAACCAAGCCGTTTCTCGATGCCTGCAATTGACAGCAAATTCGTGAATGAAGTGCAAATTTTTCGTCGCGTATATACACGAAGACGGTGATACTCGCGTAACGCTGCCGACAAAGTTCGTGATCGACCGCGCCGGGATTAGAACGAGCGTAACGCCGATTTGCTAACTGCGGCATCGGTTTGGCGCGGAGCCGTCGGCCGGACGCCGTCTTGAACGATGATAGAGCATTAACCAGGAGCAATGTCTCGTGTCGTCCTTAAAATCCTTTGCGTTGTCGTTGGACGATCTTCGCCGCGGGCGGGACCGCAGCGTGACCTACGACTGGGCGATGCGATTTCCCGTCATCGTCTATTGCTCCTTTGTATTGCTTCGCGATGTTGTCGGATTTTGGCATCAGGTTCTGCAGCACCCGGGCGCATTCGAGCAGTTCGACGCCGGCACCGTCGTTGCCGTCCTGGCCCGCGTCTCGCAATGGATGTTCGTGCTACTCTTGTCGATCCAGCCGTTGTTCCGGCTGCGCGCGATCGCCAAATATGAAACGATCCTGCCGCGTGTCGTTGCCCTGACCGCTCTGAGCGTGCCGCTGATGTTCATGCTGATCGAGCGCGCGCCGGCGGACCTTGCCTTCAATCTGATTGCGGTCTTTCTCAGCCTGTTCGCCAACGCGATGTTGGTGGTAACGGCCAGTTTTCTCGGCCGCTCGCTGAGCGTGATGCCGGAAGCAAGACGGCTGGTGCTGAGCGGCCCGTACAGCATGGTTCGCCATCCGCTTTATCTGTTCGAGATGTTGGGCATGGTTGCCGTCGCTCTGCAATACCGCTCGCCGGCCGCCGCAGCGCTGCTGCTGGCGGCAGCGACGCTGCAGGTCGCGCGAGCGCGGTGGGAAGAGGCGGTGCTCGCGCGCACCTTCCCCGATTTCGCTGTCTACCGGTCGCGCACGCCGTTCATGGTTCCGCGCGATCCTGTGCACTTTCTTGCGTCGTTCCTCTTGGACCCCGTCATTCGCCGCCGCTCGGCGCTCGTCGTCGGGTTGATGGTTGCAGTACTAACATTGATGGCGACCGTGTTGCCGCGGCTGATCATCTAGAGCCAATCCCGCTCGGATCGAACCACCATTAACACTCGTCATGCGCGGGCTTGACCCGCGCATCCATACCGACAAGCCGCTATCGAGGTTGTACCGCAAGCCCGCGCAAGTTTGAGCGCAGCATGGATTGCCGGGTCAAGCCCGGCAATGACGAGTTGGGGGATGATTCCATTTCACCGGAACATGCTCTAGCGTTTGGGTTCGTGATCTCAACGCGCCGCCGCGCCAAGTTTCCGCCACCGCTCGCGCGCGAAAGAAAAATGATTTTGTTGCGACGATGCAACACGTTGTTAACTACATCCAAGATCGCCTCGTCACTTACGGTTTTGGCGGGTCGGTTTAACCGCATCGCAATTTCTCGTTGCTAGGGTCAGGCACGATCCAAATGGTCCGGAAAACGGGCGTTGGGTCATGCTCAGACAGCCACTGTGGACCTTAGGAGCCAACCGATGAAAACCCTCTTTTCTCGTTTCGTGAAGGACGAGTCGGGCGCCACGGCCATTGAATATGGCCTGATCGCCGCCGGCATCTCGGTCGCGATCATCGCCGTGGTGAACGGCCTCGGCAGCAAGCTCACATCGACCTTCAGCAGCATTTCGAGCCAGCTCAACTAAGCGTGTCGTCGTGTTTGCGACGAGAGGGCTCCGGTTCGTCGCCGGGGCCTTTTCGTTGTTGCGGGCGGCGGGGACCTATGTTCCGTCACCCTGAGGCGCGAGCGAAGCGAGCCTCGAAGGGCGACGGCCGCAGCGCTCGGGCCGTCATCCTTCGAGGCGCACCACGCAAGTCGGGCGTGCCCGACTTGCGCACTTTATCGGTGGCGCGCACCTCAGGACGACGGGGAACATTTTCTCGGGATATCATCTCGCCATGACCGTTCTCGCTGAAATTCTGGGCCTGACGCTGTTTCCGGCCATGATGGCATTCGCCGCATCGAGCGATTTTCTGACCATGACGATCGCCAACCGCGTTTCGCTCATCCTCCTCGGCGGCTTCGTGCTGCTTGCGGCGCTCTCCGGAATGAGCATTGCGGCCATGGCCTCGCATGCCGGCGCCGCGACGGTGGTGCTCGGCGTCGCTTTCGTCTGCTTCGCGCGCGGGTGGATCGGCGGCGGCGACGCCAAGCTCGCGGCAGCCACCGCCCTGTGGCTCGGTTTCGCTCACCTCGCCGATTATTTGGTTTATGCTTCGTTGCTCGGGGGCGCGCTCACGATAGTGCTGATCGAGCTCCGCACCCTGCCGCTGCCGCGGTTGTTCATCGGCCGCGAATGGGCGGAGCGGCTGCATCGCGGCGACGGCGGGGTTCCTTACGGCATTGCTCTCGCTGCCGCGGCGCTCATCGTCTATCCGCATACCGAGTGGATGCGCGTCACCGGCCTGTAGTTCTAGCGCCCGAGTGGCTCACTGTTTGTTTGCCGTCATCCTGAGGTGCTCGGCGCCATAGCAGGCGCAGCCTGCATATACTTGGCTGCGATGCGCCGAGCCTCGAAGGACGACGGCCCCGGCGCATTGGCCGCATCCTTCGAGGCTCGCCGACTGCGTCGGCGAGCGCCTCAGGATGACGGAAAACGCTCACAGGCTCTCAGGATGACGGAAAACGCTCACAGGCTCTCAGGGTGACGGAACACACCGTCGCCGAATTGGTGAACGCCCGGTTAATGCGATTTGGATACTCCTCATTAACCATGCTTTGACGTTTAGCTGGTCAAATCCCGCGTGACGGACGTTGCCGCCGCCGCGTCACCGGGGAAGTGAAGAAGTGTAATGAAAGCCGCCCGTGTCATCGTACTCGGTGTCGCGCTCGCCGCCGGCGGCATTGCCGCTTACCTTGCGCACGGCGGCCGGCAACGCGCGCCGCAGCGGCTCGCCACCGTCGAGGTGCTGGTCGCCAAAGCCGATCTTGGTATCGGACACGCCATCGGCGCGCAGGATATCGGCTGGCAGAAGTGGCCTCTGACTGCCGCCGGTCCGAGTTTCATCACAAGGGCCGAGCGTCCGAGTGCCGTGAAAGAATTCGTCGGGGCGATCGTGCGCGAGCCGATCGCGCCCGGCGAGACGATCCGCAACCCCATGGTTTCCTTCCTCGCGCCCGGCACGCGCGCGGTCGCGATCGATCTTTCATCCGCGGGCGGGAACGGCAATGTCGTCGTGCCGGACGAGCGTGTGGATATTTTGCTGACGCGCCGCGACAGGGCGGGGAAGAGGGCGTCCGGCACCATGAGATTCGCCAGAGAGGAAGTATTAGAAAACGTCCGGATGCTGGCGGCGGCAGCCGGCAAAAGCGCGACGGTCGAGCTGACCCCGGAGCAAGCCAAGACGCTTGCACGGGCGCAAAAGATCGGCGCGCTGTCCGTTGTGGCGCATTCAAACGAGCGACACGGACCGATCAACGTGGTGCGCTACGGCGTGAGCGCGCCGACGACGTCGCGCTGACCGCACCGGAGAACTCGATGATGGCAACAGCCAAATCGATCGGCGCAGCAGGTCTCGCGATCTTCCTCGTCTTGGCCGGGACGGCGGTCGCCGCTGCGGTGCCGCCGCAGAGGATCGAGGTTGCCGCCAGCGATCTCAGCGCACGCGCCGTCACGCTCGGCGTCAGCAAATCGGTGGTGATCGATCTGCCGCGCGACATCAAGGACGTGCTCGTCGCGGATCCCAAAGTCGCGAATGCCGTGGTGCGCTCCTCGCGCCGCGCCTACATTATCGGCGTCAAGGTCGGCCAGACCAACGTGTTCTTCTTCGACGCCGCCGGCAGGCAGATGGCGGGCTTCAACATCGCCGTCACCCGCGACCTCAACGGTATCCGGGAGTCGATCAGGCAGGTCATTCCCGACGCCGACATACGGGTCGCGGGCATCGGCGACGGCATCGTCCTCAGCGGCACCGTGGCGACCCAGGCGCAAGCGCAACAGGCTTACGATATCGCGGCCCGGCTTCTCAACGTCGGGTCGTCGACCGTCGTCGCTCAAGGCGACAAGATCGTCAACGCCATCGTCGTGCGCGGCCGCGATCAGGTTATGCTGAAAGTGACCGTCGCCGAAATGGACCGCACCGTTCTCAAGCAACTCGGCGTCAACTTCAACACCAGCCTCGGTTACGGCACGTCGGTACTCAATTTCAACAACGCCAATCCGTTTCCGGTCAATGGGGCGCTGAGCACCGCCAATACCTTCAATCAATTCGGGGTGCCGCTCCCGCTCGGCGGCACGCCAAATTCCCCAGCCGGACTTACCGGCACGTTGGGGTCGGTGACCGCGAACATACAGGCGATGGAGCAAGCCGGGATCATCCGCACGCTGGCCGAGCCGAACCTGACCGCGATTTCGGGTGAATCCGCGCATTTCTTGGCCGGAGGCATGTTCCCGTATCCGGTCCTGTCCTGCATCGGCACCACATGCCAGCCTTCCATTCAATTTCAGAACTTCGGCGTAGGTCTGACCTTCAGCCCCGTCGTCCTTTCGGAAGGCCGCATCAGCCTGCATTTGTTGACGGAGGTGTCCGAGCTCAACAGCCAAAATTCCATCACGCTGTCCGGAATTACCGTCCCCGGCCTGAGCGTGCGCAGAGCCGACACGACGGTCGAACTTCCGTCGGGCGGCACGCTCGCCATCGCCGGCATGCTCCAGGACCAAACAAAGCAGACGATCAGCGGCCTTCCGGGACTTATGGAGGTGCCTGTGCTTGGCACGCTGTTTAAGAGTCGCGACTACCTCAATGGCCAGACCGAGCTTGTGGTCCTGGTGACGCCTTACATCGTGCATCCGGTCGCGCAGAAGGACCTGTCGCGGCCTGACGATGGGTTCGCCGACTCCAGTGATCCTGCGGCCGTGCTGCTCGGCCGGCTCAACCGCATCTATGGCGTTGGCGGGGCCGTCGTCGACCCGCTGGACGCCTACCACGGCAAATATGGATTCATTCTCAATTGATTGATGGCGGCATCAGGAGACGATCGATGAAGATTATGGGCACAACGTCCGTCGGCCGCCAGGGCTTCGCGGGCCCCGCCATACGGGCCGCGGCGATCCTCGCCTGCGCCCTTGCGGTGAGCGCCTGCAACACCGACCAGCAGCTGGTTACCGGCGTTCCCGACGTGCCGACCGACTACCGGCTGCGCCACCCGATAACCATCAAGGAAGCCGCCCGCACGCTGCAGCTCTTCGTCGGCTCCAATCGCGGCGAGCTCAATCCGACGCAGCGCGCAAAGGTTCTCGCCTTTGCGGAGAGCTGGCGCAACGAGGCAACCGGCGGGGTCATCGTCGATCTGCCGGTAGGCAGCAGCAACGAGCGTGCGGCGGCGCAGGCGATGCCGGAAATTCGCTCAATCCTGGCCGCGAGCGGCGTGCCGCTGCAGAGCATCCTCGTGCGCGGCTACCGCGCCGACCCGCACAGATTCGCCACCGTGCGCATCACCTATCCGAAGATGGCCGCGCAGGCCGGACCATGCGGCGCGTGGCCGGAGGATATCGGGCCGAGTTACAATCGCGACTATTTCGAAAATCAGCCGTATTGGAATTTCGGCTGCGCCAGCCAACGCAACCTCGCCGCGATGGTTGCAAATCCGTCCGATCTGGTGGAGCCGCGTGGCGAAACGCCGGTCTACGCAATGCGGCGCACGATGGTTCTGGAAAAATATCGGGCTGGTCAGACGACCGACACACAATACTCGAACCCCAACGCAGGCAAGATCGCCACTGTTGGCCAATGATGCCCGCCGATGACGAGACAAGCTAATCAAGCCGTTCGCGAGGATATGGACGCCATCGGCGTCGTCGGGCCGGAGGAACACATCGCGCCGGCGCCACGCGTCTCGGTGCAGGCGTTCTGCGAGACGGTGGAGACCGCCGCCGCCATTCAGGCCGCCGGCGAGGACCGGCGCCTTGCCAAGGCGCATCTGCGCATTCAGATGGGCGGGCTCGCCGCCGCCATTGAGGCCTATCGCGACGCGCCGACGCCGAACGTCGTCATGCTGGAATCGGAAAGCCGCGGCGAGGATCTTCTTGCCAGCCTCGACCAGCTCGCCCAGTCCTGCGACGCCGGCACGCGGGTCGTCGTCATCGGGCGCACGAACGATGTCGGCCTCTATCGCGAGCTGATGCGGCGCGGAGTGAGCGATTATAGA
>JAKAPE010000286.1 GCA_021811945.1 Pseudomonadota bacterium
TCCGATCTGGAGCCGGCGCGCAGCGTCCTGGACGGCGGCGAGCACGGCGCTACGCTCACGCCCGAAGAAAGTCATTCTCGCAGCCGCACGCTGTCGTTGGGAGACAAGAAGCCGAACCTGCATCGATGCAGGCGTCGAAGACCGGGCACGGATGCCGCCTACGAGCGTGCTCTGAGCTTTACCGCGCTGCCCGGGCGGAATACAAAAGCGGACACCAGCCCCTCACGGGCCGGCTCTTTAGATGGCTAGTCAATGACTAACGCAGATAAGCCTCAACGTAACTCATTGAAATTACAGCATGGTCCCGTAGCTCAGCCGGATAGAGCAGCGGTTTCCTAAACCGAAGGTCGCAGGTTCGAGTCCTGCCGGGACCGCCAAACGGAGACCGCACGACGGTCAGAAGACATGCGCCCCGAAGACAGTAGGCCTACTTGCAGATGTGTCCGGCGGCGAGGCTGATGAAGGCCATCCAGTCCCCTCCGTCTTTGTTGGCCGCCGGGTTCCCCCCGGTGCTGGCGTCGATAAATTGCAGGATGCGGCGGCGGGCCGTTTCGACGTCCATCGCCGGCAGGCACACCGGCGCGCCCTTCTGTTGCATCGTCCGGCCGATGTGCAGTCCATACAGCAATCCCTGAATATAGAGGTTGCATTTCTCGCGCGAGGTCGGATCGTCCTGGGAGCACATCGTATAGAGAACCTGCGCGGTGAACGGTCCGGTGTAATCGGCGGGCTGCTCGGCCGGATTTTGCAGCCCGATCTCGCTTTGCGGGTTGTTGAGCACGGTGACCCGAATGAACGGTCCGCTTGACCCTCGATAGACGTCGACGCGGACGAGCGGCGTACCGTTCACGATCCGGTCGATGACGCCTGGGTCGGCGTGCCCGCGTTCCAGCATTTGCTCAAGCGCCAGCCGATTGCGTTCATCGGCAAAAAGCGCGTCGTCCTGATCCTCCGTGTCTCGAATGCCAAAGCGGTGATAGTTCGCCCGGTCCTGGCGGATGATGGCGGCCGCCGAATCAAGGCGCTGTCCGTTTGAATTGAGATGATCCGCTTCGCTCAAGCGGGCGACGTAGCTCTCTATGAGCCGTTGAGCCTGGCTCGGGGTGGTCGTGTACGCCAATAGGCCGAACGCGACAGTGAGAACCAAGATCCTGAGCATGGCCTTAATCCTCTTGATCCTCTTGATCCTATTGGCGATCAGGGGCCGGTTTCCTTCCGGCAGGAGTGTAGGCCGGCAGCAGCTCCGGTCGATACTCGAAATGCATTGTATCATAGTGATACCAGTAACCGCCCCAGATGAAGCCGTGCTTCTCGAAGACGCGGACGATCGTTGTCGGGATGCGGTTTCGCCAGACCGGATGACCGACGTTTTTCGCCGACCATCGCCAGTAGTCGGCATATTCTGGATTGAGGTCTATTGCCGCGGCGTAGGCGTGCATCGACCGCACATGCGAGCCGGCAACGTTGCGGCAATTATAGGTCCCCCCGGACGGCTTCAGATACTTGATGTAGGCGCCCGGCAGCCGGTCGAGTTCTCGTGACACGGCTTCGAGGGCCTTGTCGACTCCGTTCACCGTCGTGACCGCGACGTGTCCGCCGCCGTGTCGCGGCAGCCAGGCGATGGTGCGCAAGGTCGCGGCCACCTGGTTTTTCTTGCAATCCCCGTACATCGCCATGAACAGCGGCCCGAACCGCACCCTGCCGGGATCGAAGTTCTGCGGCGGTTGCCCAGGCTTTGCTCCCGCCGGATAGCGGACATAAAACATGTCATCGATGTCCGGCTGTTCGAGAAGCTGTTCAAAGGATTTGTCGGTTCTGTGATCGGAGATCGGAAACCTGACGCCGTTTCTGAGAAACAGGTATTGGTTGTCGTGACCTTTGATCCAATCGGGATACGCGCCGACAAGATGGTCCAGATCGGCGCCGAGATGGCGAGGCGGACCGCCGTAGTGGTCGCCGGTCGAGGCCACGCCGACGGGTGCTGATGCCAGGATCACGCCGGCGGCGCAGATAGAGATGCAGATCGAGATAATGCCCAGCGGACCGGTTCTTTCTCCGTTGAACACGCCGTATCCTCCCGACCTCGACCATCCAGGGTCCGCGATTTGTCGCGGCGAAGTCGCTGCGGCCACAAGGACCCATCGTCCACCAGCGTCGCACATTCATGCCGCATTGGATATAAGTATGCGTGCGAGGAGCGGACGGGAGAAAGCAATGGCGCAGCCGCGGCTGAAACATTTTGGATGGGGTCGCGAAGGCGAAGGCCTGACGCCGGCCGAAGAGACATTCGTGCTCGGCGGCATCGAACAGCGGTTCGGTTCCTTGGCAGGCGGTGAGGTTAAACCACCCCGGCTGGAAGACATCAAGTTGGCCCCGCCGCGGCTCGAGCCACCCGCTTCGCTGCCGTACTGTTCGACGGAATTCTATGACCGCGTAGCACATGCCTACGGCAAATCATTCCCCGATTACGTCCGCGGGCTTGTCGGCGACTACCGCAGCGCACCGGACGTCGTCGCCTATCCGCGCACCGAGCAGGAAGTCGAGGCGGTGCTCGACTGGGCTGGCAGTGCACAGGCGAGCGTGACGCCGTTCGGCGGCGGATCAAGCGTCGTCGGCGGGGTTGAGCCGATGCGCGATGCGGCGCGGCACAGAGCGGCGGTGACGGTCGATCTGCGCGAGCTTGGCCGCGTCATCGAGGTCGACAAGACCTCGCGCGCTGCGCGCATCGAAACCGGCGCGTTCGGTCCGGGGCTGGAAGCGCAGCTCAAGCCGCATGGGCTAACGCTTCGCCATTTCCCGCAGAGCTTTGAGTTTTCGACGCTCGGCGGCTGGATCGCGACCCGCTCAGGCGGTCATTTCGCCACGCTCTACACCCACATCGATGATCTCGTTGAATCGCTGCGCGTCATTACGCCCAATGGCGTTATCGAGACGCGGCGGCTGCCGGGCTCCGGCGCCGGCCCCAGCCCCGACCGGCTGCTGATCGGCTCGGAAGGGATTCTGGGCATTATCACGCAAGCTTGGATGCGATTGCAGGCCCGTCCGAAGTTCCGCGCTGGCGGCGCAGTGCGGTTTGCAGATTTCTTCACTGCGGCCGCTGCACTGCGGGCGATCTCGCAGGCCGGACTATACCCCGCGAATTGCCGCATCCTCGATCCGCCGGAGGCATTCAATACCGGCGCCGCAGACGGCAGCGTCGCGATCATGGTGCTCGCCTTCGAATCCGGCGACCACCCGGTCGAGCCGTGGATGGCGCGCGCGCTTGAATGCTGCGCCGACTACGGCGGGAAAGCGGAGCGCAGCGATACCTCGGACGCCCACCGGGAAGGTGCCGCCGGCGCCTGGCGCAACGCCTTCATCCGTATGCCCTATGCGCGCGAACGTACCATCAGGCGCGGCCTCATCGACGATACCTTCGAGAGCGCGATCACCTGGGAGCGCTTCGAAGTCTTCCACGACAAGGTCAAGGCTGCGACCGAACGCGCAATCCTGGAGGTGACCGGGCGCGCCGGCGCGGTGACTTGCCGTTGCACCCATGTTTATCCCGACGGGCCGGCGCCGTATTTTACCTTCCGCGCCGTCGGGCGGCACGGCGATTTGATACCGCAGTGGCACGCCATCAAGTCGGCAGCCCTGGATGCCGTGATCGCGTACGGCGGCACTGTCACCCACCATCACGCGGTCGGGCGCGACCATCGGCAATGGTACGACCGCCAGCGCCCGCCATTGTTTGCTACCGCCCTCAAGGCCGCCAAGGCGAGCATGGATCCACAGGGCTTGCTCAATCCGGGGGTGCTGATCGATCCATAGCCGCAAAGTTTGGCGAACGCCGGACCCGGCAGCTATGACGACAGGTCCGATCGCGGGGGTAAGGCCGCAAAATCGGCAATGCGGTGCCCATTAGATACTTCATCAAATGAACGGCGGCGGGTTGAGGTGACAATATTCGCGATGCGTCGCGGCGAAGTCGCCGCGGCCACAAGGACCCATCGTCCAATAGCGTCGCACATTCATGCGGCATACGGCATAAGCATGCGTACGGGGAGCGAACCCATAGAGCCGGCATTGGTCGATGGATAGAGGCCGTGCCGCCCCGACGCCGGCGGCCATGGCGATCATGATCGACAGTCCGATCAACAGCAGCCCAAGATGCTTGACCGACGGCACTTCGGTTGTCTCCCCATTTCCATCAGACCCTGCCGTCGACACTAACAGCTTTCCCGCCGTAGAGCGAAAGATAGACGGTTGTCGGCGGCAGCACGATCGACCATGATGCCCGCTGTAGCCGCCAGCCGCCGAAGGCTTGTGTCGGCCCCGCTGGGGCAGCGAAGGCACCGCAAGGGAGGTGGGTTGTGAAAAAGTTGCTCGCCGGAATGGCTTTTGCAGCCGGATTCGCCTTGGCCGGAGCAGCGGCGCACGCCGCCGACCTCAAGATCGCGCTCGTCTACAGCAAAACCGGCCCGCTCGAGGCCTATGCCAGGCAGACCGAGACCGGGCTGATGATGGGCTTCGAGTACCTCACGCACGGCACCATGATGGTCGACGGCCGCAAGATCGTGGTCCTCCTCAAAGACGACCAGGGCAAGCCGGACGTGGCGAAATCGCTGCTCGAGCAGGCCTATGCCGACGACAAGGTCGACCTCGCCATCGGCACTACCGCGTCGGGGGCTGCCTTGGCCATGCTGCCGGTCGCCGAGGATGCCAAAAAAATCCTGATCGTCGAGCCGGCGGTCGCCGATTCGATCACCGGCTCGCGGTGGAACCGCTATATCTTCCGCACCGCCCGCAACTCCTCCCAGGACGCGCTTGCCGCCGCGGTGGCGCTCGGCAACGGTCCGGTGTCGATCGGCATGCTGGCGCAGGACTATGCCTTCGGCCACGATGGCGTCGCCGCCTTCAAGGCGGCGCTGAAGGAGGCGCATAGCCAAGCCAAGGTGGTGTTTGAGGAATACGCGCCGTTTTCCACCACCGACTTCACTGCGCCGGCCGAGCGGCTGTTCAACGCGCTCAAGAACCGGCCGGGCAAGAGAGTCATCGGCATCATCTGGGCCGGCCCCAGCCCGCTCGCAAAGATCGAAGCGCTCAGGCCGGAGCGCTACGGCATCGCCATGTCGCCGGGCGGCAATATCCTTCCGGTCATGCTGCAGTACCGGCAATATCCGGGCATGGAAGGCACCATCTACTATTATTACGGTTTCCCCAAGAACAAGATGAACGACTGGCTTGTGGCCGAGCACGACAAGCGCTTCCATATGCCGCCCGACTTCTTCACCTGCGGCGGCATGGCGGCGGCGAGCGCCGTCCTCACCGCGGTCAAGAAGACAGGCGGCAGCACCGATACCGAGAAGCTGATCGGCGCGATGGAGGGCATGGAATTCGCTACCCCCAAGGGCAAAATGATCTTCCGCAAGCAAGATCACCAGGCGTTGCAGTCGATGTACGTATTCAAGGTCAAGGCCCACGGCGAGAACAAGTGGGACCTTTTGGACCTGGTGCGGGAAATCCCGATCTCGGAGCTGCCGGTCCCCATTCGCAACAAGCGGTGAGATGAGGAAAGCGCGTTTCCGCGAGATCCAATGACACCTTTGCTCGTCATGCCCGCGCTCGTCGCACGG
>JAKAPE010000287.1 GCA_021811945.1 Pseudomonadota bacterium
GTGACCGTGGACATGACGCTTCGCTTGGACAACGCAAGTGCGTTGCCCACATGCCCACGGTCTCAGCAGCAGCAGGCAGACGATCGAAAATGGGCCAAAAGTACCCACACGATTCCCTGAAGACCCTGAATTTATGGCATGTTTTTCAGCGCGCGCCGGGCGGCCGCCGTTATGGCGATTTCCCCACTCGCAGCGGCTTTGACGAGGTCCGCCATTTCCCCGCCGACAGCAGCAGAAATGTATTCGTGCACCATGCGGCCGGCTGATTCGGCAATGAGGCGACGGATCCGTCGCTCGCGGTTTCTTTTCCTGTCGCGCGCGCCGGCAGCGAGCAGGGCGTCAACGGTAGAGCAAAGCGATTCGATGCCAGCTTCCTGCGTCGCCACCGTTTCGACGACCGGGACGTCCTGATTGTCGCGTCGCAACTTCACCATGTTCCTGAGCTGCTCGGTGGTGCGTTGCGCAAGCGGAAGATCAGCCTTGTTGACCACCAAGACGTCGGCGATTTCGAGAACGCCGGCCTTTATCGCCTGCACGTCGTCGCCCATGTTGGGCGCATTGACCACCACACAGATGTCGGCAATCTCCGCGACTTCCACTTCCGACTGACCGGTGCCGACCGTTTCTATGATAATGAAATCGCGACCGGTGGCGTCCATCAGATCGACGACACGGTGAATGCTCTCCGACAAGCCGCCGAGGTGGCCGCGCGAGGCGATCGAGCGAATGAACACGCCCGGGTCTTCGACGTGACGGCGCATGCGCACGCGATCGCCGAGGACGGCGCCGCCTGAGATCGGGCTTGACGGATCAACCGCCGCCACGGCGACGGTATGACCGCGCCGACGCAGGGCGCCGATATAGGTGTCGATCAGCGTCGATTTGCCGACGCCGGGCGCGCCGGTGAAACCGATCACTGCCGCGTGTCCGACTTTGGCGCAGACGCCCCGATGGATGAGGTCGGCAGTCGGGCCGCCGCTTTCCATCAGCGTAATGCATTTGGCGAGCGTCGCCACGTCGCCCGCGGCCAACCTGCCGATGATATCGTCAGGCGCGGGCGGTTTGGACATCGACGCGGCCTCAGACGGCAACGAGGGGATGTCCAAAGCCCAGCTCCGCGCGCAGGCAACTTACGATTTCGCCGTGGGTGACGCCCGCCTCCGCCGCTTCGACGACGGGTGCGTAAACGTTCTCGTGTGCATCGTTGGCGGCGCGCGCCAGCGCATCGAGGGCGCGGCGCACATCGGCCTGGCTGCGCTCCTCCTTGTAGGCTTTGAAGCGGGCCACGTGCGCCATCATGCGGTCGAGATCCGGCCGTTCGGTGGCCCTGGCGCGGTGCGCCTCTTCCTGGCTCTGATAACAATTGACGCCGACGATTTTTTCCTCGCCATTATCCACCTTTTCCTGGAAAGCCAGCGCGGATTGGCCGATCATCGACTGGATGAGACCGGCTTCGGCCGCCTTGTACATGCCGCCCGCCTCGTCGATCTTGGCGATCAGCGCCTCCATCTCGTATTCCATCTGATCCGTCAGCGTCTCGACATAATAGGAGCCGCCAAGCGGATCGATCACGTCGCAAAGATGCGCTTCCTCGCGCAGAATGTTCTGCGTGGCGACGGCGATGCGCGCCGTCTCCTCGGTCGGCGTGGTGATCGCTTCGTCGTAGGCATCGGTGTGTAGCGACTGCAGCCCGCTCACGATCCCGGCTATGGCCTGAACCGTTACCCGCGCGATGTTATTCAACGGCTGCTGCTCGGTGAGATCGACCCCGGACGTCTGTCCGTGGAACTTGAAGCGCCACGAGCGGGAATCCTTGGCGCCAAGACGCTCCCGCGCCAGCCGCGCCCAGATGCGGCGGCCGGCGCGGAATTTGGCGACCTCCTCGAAAAAGCTGATCGAGATGTCGAAGAAGAAAGTGAAACGTTGCAGCACGACATCGATGTCCATGCCGCGATCGATGCAGTCCTGCGCATATTGCAGGGCCGTCGACAGCGTAAACGCCATCGTCTCGACGGGCGTGGCGCCGGCCTGCTGCATGTGCTGGCCGACGACCGATACGGGATTCCAGTTCGGCACGTGCTTGCGGCAGAACTCGACATGATCGACCAAAACGCGCCGCGCGCCGGGAAGCGACAGCCGGTAGAACATGTGATTGGCGATGAAATGCGAGAGATAGTCGCTCTGGTTCGAGGTGCCGGTAATCGCCGTCCACGGCACGCCGCGTCTTTTGGCGACAACGAGCAGAAACGCCAGCAGCGTGAACGGCGACGGATCGTTCATGGCCGTGGAGATGCGGCCGAGAGGGACGCTATCGAGCGCCTCATCCATGTGATCGGCGGTGTTGACGACGGTGCCGCAAGTGCCGAGCAGGACCGGATCGACTTCGTCGCAGTCGACGCCGCGGAAACCGGAATTGCACGGTAAGAGGCTGATCGCGGTGCCGCCGGCGTCGAGTACGAGACGCACGCGCTTGTTGTAGTCTTGGGGCGTGCCAAGCCCGATCAGTTGGCGCTGCGTCCAGGTGCGGCCGCGGTGCATGGTCGGATAGATGCCACGGGTGAAAGGATATTGGCCGGGAAAGCCGACTTTCTCGAGAAACCCATTGCCGTTCCGGTCGCGCGGCGTGTAGAGCGGCGCGATCTCGATTCCCGAGCGGTTCCTGATGACGCGATCACTGCCGATCTGCCGGCCGTAATCGGCCCGCCAACGTCCGTGCGCTTGCTCAAACTCCGGAAGCGAAAGCTGTACCGCTTCTTTCGTCATGGGACGATCTCCCTCAGTTCGGCATTTTTTATCTCACGCACCGCGGCGGCGAGCGCGGCAACGTGCTCGACGATTTGCTCGCGCGAAGAGCCTGGCCCGTGAATCGCGCTCACGCCGGCCTGCAACAGTGCCGGGCGTTCGTCTTCCGGAATGATGCCGCCGACCACGACGCCGAGATGACCGAGACCGGCATCACGCAGCGCCTCCATCAGCTTCGGCACGATCAGATGATCGGTCGCCAGCGAGCTGACGCCGATGACATCGACGTCCTCTTCCATCGCCAGCTTGACCACTGCGGCAATCGACTGCCACGGCGGCGTGTAGATCACCTCCATGCCGGCGTCGCGCAGATAGGCGGCGACGATCCGGCTGCCCCGATCGTGCCCGTCCAGTCCGATCTTGGTGATTAAGACGCGTGCCGGCGGAGACAATCGGCTCGCTGTCATTTGCGCCCTCGCGGAGGTTTGACGCCGGCCAGCGCCCGCAGCGGAGCGAGCAATTCCCGCGCTACCGTCGGCACGGCCTTGCCGCCCTCCTTGTACCACACCGGGGTCCAGTTCATGGCGCCAAGCAACGCCCGGCGGGCTATCCCGGCATCGCGATCCCGCGGCAGCGGGACTGCGGAAAAATACCGGGCGAACCGCGACTCGTAGCGGTCGCGCAACTGAGTAAGCTGCGCCGAAATCTCCAGCGCATCGGTCGGCAGGATACGAATGACGACGCGCGCATAGGCGCTGGCATCGAGAATGGATTCGAGATGCGCGGCAATCGCCTTCTCCAGGCGCGCCCAGGGTTCCCGTTCGACCGCGACCGCGGCCTCGACCCGATCGAGAATGCGCTGCACACCTTCTTCGTAGACGGCGAGCAGCAGCGCCTGCTTGCTGGCTACGTGGAAATAAATTGCCCCCGGGGTCATCGCTGTTGCCGCGGCAAGATCGCGCATGCTGGTGGCATGATAGCCGCGCTCCGCAAACAGGGTCGCCGCCGCATCGCGAAGGGTCGGCCACCGGCTCGATTGACGTTTCACGGCCGTTGTGCCCAAGGGCAGAAGTCCTTAGAACAAATCAATCGACCGTTTAGCATAAACTGAGGAGAACCGAAAGCCTGGTTCCACGACGATTGCCGATTTCTACCGTATTCTCGCATGTTTTCTTCAACTTCAACAGCCCCTTAGAAAAACGATCGTTTAGGCAAATGCATAATGCCGCGGCACAGCGCCGCCGCACCAAGGGATCGCTGCTATGCGCCTCGACGAGAAGGCGCATGGCGCGCGTAAGTTCCTCGACGATGACGGGCGCGAGGCCCTCTGACGGCTCGTCCATGAGCAGGACCGCCGGATTGCCGACGAGCGCGCAGGCGATCGCCAGCATCTGCTGCTCGCCGCCGGAGAAATGATTGCCGCGGTTCGCCTGGCGCTCGCGCAGCCGGGGGAAAAGCTCGAACACCGCTCCGATCGTCCACGAGCCCGGCCGCAGCGCCACTTCGAGATTTTCCTTGAGCGTCAGCGATGGAAAGATTTCGCCGGCGTCGGCAAAAAGATATTTGCCCGCGGTATCGCTGACGCCGAGAACCAGGGCGCTGGCGAGCGTACCCCATACGCTGCCGGAGCCGCCGACGGCGACGACGAGCAGAAAAAAGACGAGGTAGACGATGGCGAAGCTCGGCGTGAGGCCGAGGAGCTGAATGGCGAGTCCGCCGCCGAGCGCCGCCAATCCGCTGCCGACGGCGAAGGTGAGCGTGAAGAGAAGGTCGACATCGATGCCCACGGACTGCGCCATGCGCCGGTTGTCGACCACGGCGCGGATCTTTGCGCCGATATTGATGCGCTCGAAGGCGTACCAGAGCGCGGCCACCAGCGCCGCGCCGACCACGATCAGGAAGACTCGGTAGGTCGGAAAGCTGCGGGTTCCGAGGCGAATCTCGCCGGTGAGATAACGCGGAACATGGATCGACTGCGGCAGCGGCCCGTAAAAAACGAATAGGCCGCGATCGCCATGAAGACGAGGCCGATCGTCATCAATACCTGATCGAGCTCGCTGGCGCCGTAGAGCCGCCCGTAAAGCGTTCGTTCGAAAAGAACGCTGGCGCCGCCCACGACAAAGAAGGTGATGAGGAGGGAGAGAAGGAAGGGAATGCCCCAACTCGCGGTCGCCGTCAGCACCAGATGGCCGCCGGCCATGGCGAAGGCGCCATGGGCCAGGTTGACAAAGCCCATGAGCCCCATGGTGACGGAAAGCCCGACGGAAAGGATGAACAGAAACATGGCCCACGCCAGACCATCGAACAGGATGCTGACGACGGTATTGACCACGGGTACCGCTCTCTTTTTCGTCCCGCTGCAGAGCGAAGCGTTGCGGGGAGGAACACGTAAAGGACGGTGGAGGGGGCTTGCGGCGGGTGAGCTGGTGGTGCGCCACCGCGCGGAGCTTGTCGTCAGCCGGCCAATTGGGCCGGACCTGTTGGCGCAATCCCCCTCCCCTGCTTCGCGGCAGAGGATCAATTACTGCCCAAGCCTAGGACGCGCAACGCCCCACTTTGAGGATTTTGCACTCGTCCTTCACCTGCGGGAAAGTCTTCAGCACCTCGACACCAAGCTTGCCGTCCGGCTTCTTGATCACCTGCTCGATATATTCGTTCTGGATCACGTCGCGCGTCTTCGGGTCAATCTCGATCGGCCCGCGGGGCCCGACATGCTTCCACCCCTTGAGCGCGTCGATCACCTTGGCACCGTCGCTCAAGTTGCCACAGGGCACGGAATCCAGGTTAACGCTCTTTGAGCTGAAGGATTTGTAGCAGGAACTCCGGGCTCCAACCTGCGGTTTTACGTCGTGTTTTGACGCTT
>JAKAPE010000288.1 GCA_021811945.1 Pseudomonadota bacterium
CTGGGCGAGTGGACGCGTTCGGGCGACAAATACGTCGAGGATGAGGACGGCTGCTTCGTCTACTGCGGCCGCCGCGACGACATGCTCAAGATCGGCGGCATTTATGTATCGCCGTTCGAGGTCGAGGCGGCGCTGCAAAGCCACCCCGACGTGCTCGAAGCCGCCGTTGTCGGCTGGCCGGACAAGGAAGGGCTGATCAAGCCGAAGGCTTTCGTGGTGCTGAAAGCGCCGGAAAAAGCCGGCGACGATATGGCGCGCGCGCTGCAGGACCACTGCCGCAGCAAGCTCGCGGTTTTCAAATATCCGCGCTGGCTGGAATTCCGCGCCGACCTGCCCAAGACCGCAACCGGCAAGATCCGGCGCTTCAAGCTGCGCGCCGAGGCCGAAGTGAAGCAAGGTTCACCGCCACCCTGACAGGGTGGCGGCGCGACGGGTTGCGTGCACTAATGCCTATGGGCTTGTTCGTGCGGCCCGATGAAATCCGTTTGCAGACCGGCAGGCCGCGCGATCGACGTGCCAATTCGCGCGAAAGTCAATATATACGGGCATCATGCCCGCCGCACAACAGTCTCGGCCTGCCCCTTCCGCCGCCAAGGCGGTGAAGCAGGACGACCACGTCTTTCTGGTCGACGGCTCCTCCTACATCTTCCGTGCCTACCACGCGCTGCCGCCGATCAACCGCAAATCGGACGGGCTGCAGCTCAATGCCGTGTTCGGCTTCTGCAACATGCTGTGGAAGCTCCTGCGCGACATGAAGCTGGAGGAACGGCCGACCCACCTCGCCGTCGTCTTCGACAAGTCGGAAAAGACTTTCCGCACTGACATGTATCCCGACTACAAGGCGCACCGGCCGGAGGCGCCTGACGACCTGCGGCCTCAGTTCCCGCTCATCCGCGAGGCGGTGCGCGCATTCGACCTGCCCTGTCTCGAGCAGGACGGTTTCGAGGCCGACGATCTGATCGCGACCTATGTGCGCCAGGCGACCGTCGCTGGCGCCACCGCCACCATCGTCTCCTCGGACAAGGATTTGATGCAGTTGGTCAGCGACCGCGTCATCATGTTTGACACCATGAAGGACAGGAAGATCGGGCCGGCCGAAGTCTTCGAGAAATTCGGCGTGCCGCCCGACAAGGTCATCGAAGTGCAGGCGCTGATCGGCGATTCGACCGACAACGTGCCGGGCGTGCCCGGCATCGGCGTGAAAACCGCGGCGCAGCTCATCGGCGAGTATGGCGATCTGGAAACGCTGCTCAGGCGCGCTCACGAGATCAAACAGGAAAAACGCCGACAATCGCTGGTCGAGAATGCGGACAAGGCGCGGCTGTCGAAGAAGCTCGTGACGCTCGATGGTCATGTAAAGCTCAACGTGCCGATCGGCGATCTCGTCGTGCACGAACCCGACTACAAGCGGCTGATCGCCTTTCTCAAGGCGATGGAATTCAACTCTCTGATGCGCCGGGTCGCGGAATATGCCGAGATTGACCCGGGCGCGATCCAGCCGGAAGCGCGGCTTGCCGGCCACGCACCGTCATCACCGCCTTCCGCCGGCGAAGCGGCAATGACAGCGACCCGCGCGCCTGCGGTCCCGGCTACAGGCGCCGCGCCCGAGCTGCCGCTGGGCCGGCCGCCGCAGCCGAGCGATCGCGGCCGGATGGCGCGCGGCGGCGTGCCGGCCTATCCGTCGTTGACGCCGCAGTCGCTTGCCGACGCCCGCACGGAGGCCGCGCGGAACGCGAAGTTCGACCGCAGCCGCTACGAGGCGGTGCGCGGCCTCGACCGGCTCAACGCCTGGGTCGACCGCGCGCGCGATCTCGGGGTCGTCGCCGTGGGCGCGGCGACCGCAAGCGGCGATCCGATGCAGGCGGAATTGTGCGGCGTCGCTTTGGCGCTAGCCCCGAACGAGGCCTGCTACGTGCCGCTTGGCCATCGCCAGGGCGGCGAAGGCGGCGGCGCCGGTCTGTTCCGCGGGGAACTCGCGCCGGAGCAGATTCCCGAATCCGCAGCGCTCAATGCGCTCAGGCCGCTCCTTGAAGACGCGGGCGTGCTCAAGATCGCCCATGATCTCAAATTCGCCCGGCAGATTTTTGCCCAGCGTGGCATCGATGTGATCTCCTACGACGACACCATGCTGATGTCGTACGTGCTCGACGCCGGCCGCGCCAGTCATGGCCTGGAATCGCTCGCCGAGCACGCCTTCAACCATGCCGCGGTCGCGCTCGACACCTTGATCAAGGCGGGCAAGACCCGGATCACTTTCGACGCTGTCGCCATCGACCGGGCGGCCGAGTACGCGGCAGAAAAGGCCGATATCGTCTTGCGCCTGCACAGCGTACTCAAGCCGCGGCTCGCCGCCGAGCATGTCCTCAACGTCTATGAGACGCTGGAGCGCCCGCTCGTCGCCGTGCTCGGGCGCATGGAGCGGCGCGGCATTTCCATTGACCGCGAGGTACTTTCGCGACTTTCCGGCGAATTCGCGCAGGAAGCCGCCGGCCTCGAAGCTGAGATCAACGACCTCGCTGGCGCAACAGTCAATCCCGGCAGTCCCAAACAGCTTGGCGATATTTTGTTCGGCAAGCTCGGCCTACCGGGCGGCACCAAGACCAGGACCGGGCAATGGGCAACCGGCGCGCGCGCCTTGGAGGATCTCGCCGAGCAGGGTCACAAGCTGCCGCAGAAGATCCTCGACTGGCGCCAGGTGTCGAAACTGAAATCAACCTACACCGATGCGCTGCCGGGCTTCGTCAATCCGACGACGCGCCGCGTCCACACCAATTACGCACTCGCCTCGACCACCACCGGCCGGTTGTCGTCGTCCGATCCGAATCTACAGAATATTCCGATCCGCACCGAGGATGGGCGCAAAATCCGCCGCGCCTTCATTGCAACGCCGGCGCACAAGCTCGTCTCCGCCGATTATTCGCAGATCGAGTTGCGGCTCTTGGCCGAAATCGCCGCCATCGAGCCGCTGCGCAAGGCCTTCCGCGAGGATCTCGACATCCATGCCATGACGGCCTCGGAAATGTTCGGCGTGCCGATCAAGGGCATGCCGCCCGAAATCCGCCGGCGCGCTAAGGCGATCAATTTCGGCATTGTCTACGGCATCTCCGCCTTCGGCCTTGCCAATCAGCTCGGCATCGGCCGCGAAGAAGCCGGCGCTTATATCAAGAAATATTTCGAGCGCTTTCCCGGCATCCGCGACTACATCGAGGAGACCAAAAGCTTCGCCAGGAAGAACGGCTGCGTGCTCACCCTGTTCGGCCGCAAATGCCACTACCCCGACATCCGCGCCGCCAACGCTTCGATCCGCGCCTTCAATGAGCGCGCCGCGGTCAACGCCCGCCTGCAAGGCAGCGCCGCCGATATCATCCGCCGCGCCATGATCCGCATGGAGGAGGCGCTGAGGCGCGAAAACCTCGCGGCGCAGATGCTTCTGCAGGTTCACGACGAGCTGGTGTTCGAGGTGCCGGACGCCGAGGTGGAAAAAACGCTGCCGGTGGTCAAAAGGGTGATGGAAGAGGCGCCGCATCCGGCGGTGCCGCTGTCGGTGCCGCTCGCGGTCGAGGCGCATGCGGCGGACAATTGGGACGCCGCGCATTGAGGCGGATCCGTCACCCTGAAGGTTTGTGGTGAGCTTGCGAACACCACGCGTTGACGGTCATCCTTCGAGGGCCACGCTCTTGCGCGGCCGCCTCAGGACGACGGTCAACAGTGAGGTATGCGCAAGAGCCGTTCGCGCAGGGCAGCAGGACCACGTCGTCACGGCGGCGCCACAGTGGGCTGAATAATAGCTATGCAGGGTGCATAGGCGCTGGCGCGGCGAGGGAGCAAGAGGCGCCTGTGTCGGGTGGGTGAATTCCGCTGTGCGCCGTCTTGGCGAAAAAGGCGGCGCGCGGATTGCGCGGAGAGCAGCCCGATGAAAGAGTCCGCGTACAATCTTTGCGCCCGAGATGCAGACGGTAACCTTTACCTCTTCAACACGCGGCGCGGCAGCGTGCACCTCATGGCCGCCGACGCCTATGTGGCTTATCGGGCGGCCGCAAGCAGCGGCGCGGCGGATGTCGAAGACGCCGCCGAAACCCGGCGTAAGCTGATCGACAAAGGGTTCCTGGTGGACGATGACGCCGACGAGCTGGCCGAGATAATTGCAGCGCATCAGCAGGCGCGAGAGAGCCGCGAACAGCTCGACCTGCTCATTGCGCCGTCAATGGCCTGCAATCTCGATTGCTTCTACTGCTTCGAGTCGAACCGATACGCCGGACGCATGCGCGCCGAGGTTCAGTCAAACGTCGAGCGGTTCGTCCGCCGCTGCTTCGGTTCCGGAACCAAGCGCCTTGACGTGACGTGGTACGGCGGCGAGCCGCTGCTGGCGTTTTCCGTGGTGGAAAAGCTTAGTGAGCGATTCCTTTCCGTGTGTGAGGAATTCGGCGGCGGGTATTCAGCTCAGATCGTGACCAACGGGACCTTGATGAGCCGCGAAAAGGCCCGGCGGCTGGCGTCATGGAAGGTGAAACGGGCGCAGATCACCCTCGACGGCCCCCCCGAGCTGCACGACGCCCGGCGCGTTCCTAAAAATCGAAAGCCGACGTTTTACGCCATCCTGGACGGCATCGAGGCCGCCGCTGCGCATATGCCGGTTACCTTGCGCATCAACGTATGCCGCAAAGTTGCGGCGCGTTTAGAGGAGCTGCTGCAGATTCTCGCGGCGCGGGGCCTCAACAGGGTAGTCAGCGCCTACATGGCGCCGCTGCAGCGTGTGACGCCGATGTCATCTCCGGCGCTCCCCTCGCACGACGCGCAGCTTGACGCCCTGGACGGACGGGAAGCTGCGGACCTTGGGCTTCGCTTCAACGACCTCCTGTGGAAATACGGCTTCGCAGTCTCGCATCGCCTTCCGGAGCCGCGCTGCACGGCCTGCATGGCCGATAAGGCACATAGCTTTCTGATCGAAGCAAACGGCGACGTGCAGAAATGTTACTGGACCGCGGGGCTTCGAGCCGAGGCGGCGGGGCGCCTCACGGCGGACGGTATCGTTTTTCTCGAGCCTCACCGCAAATGGCAGGAGTGGACTGCGTCGAGACCCGCCGAATGCCTGCACTGCATCATGTTGCCTGTCTGCCTCGGCCGTTGCCCGCTTAGGCACCTCAACCGCCAATCCGACTATTGTCCGCCCATCAAGCACAACTGGATTCGGATGCTGGCGCGCACCGCCAGAGTGCCGGAGGAACAACTGGTTCCGGTTCAGTTGCCGTTGGCCGGCGCGAATGTCGGAAGCTCACCGTCCGGTCGCGAGCTGCCGACCGACCTGCACAACTAATCCAACTATACTCAGATTCCGTGAAAACCCGAAAAAGCGAGACGCGACTGAAAGGGCGAAAAGATTGAGATGTGCCCAATTCGGTTTTCGGGTTCTCATGTGAACAAAGTATACAATTAGAAGAGACTCACCTGTTGACCGTCATCCTGAGAGGATGTGAAGGATTCCGCTTTGCGTGAAGCGTTCGCGGTCATGACAAATGCGGCCACATGCAAGCGCTGCTTGCGGCGGCCATTTATCGACC
>JAKAPE010000289.1 GCA_021811945.1 Pseudomonadota bacterium
CACGGCGCTATTGCTCGGTGTGACCGTGGACATGACGCTTCGCTTGGACAACGCAAGTGCGTTGCCCACATGCCCACGGTCTCAGCAGCAGCAGGCAGACGATCGAAAATGGGCCAAAAGTACCCACACGATTCCCTGAAGACCCTATTATAATATCGGCGAGAATCGCGCCGCCAGCCATCGCGCCGCCAGCCGAAGAGGGAAACACCAAAATGCAGGATATTCCCCGCGCCGAGGACGACAACAGCACCGCTTCGGCGCTCGTCGGCGCCGCCGCCGCGTTGCTCGCCGCGCGCCGTCCCGACATCCCGCCGGCATTCGCCGCGGAATTGCTCGGGAATGCGGTGCCCGACGATCTTGCACGCTGTCGGCCGGACGAGATTGCCGCCATCGTCGAAGACGCGTGGTCGTTTCTTCTCGAGCGCGCCCCCGGCACGGCCAAAGTCCGTTTCGCGCCCGCGCCCGTGAACCCGCACATCGCGGTGCTCGAGATCATCAACGACAACATGCCGTTCCTGGTTGACTCCGTTCTCGGCGAACTCAATGAACGCTGCGTCGATATCCGCCTCCTTGTTCATCCGGTGTTCGCAGTCGAGCGCGACAAAGCGGGGAAACTTGTCGCGTTCGGCGGCGCGCACGACACCGGGGGCCGGCGCGAGAGCTTCATTCACATCCATATCGCCGGCGCGCCGGAGGCGGCCGAAGGTGCGGAAATCGTGCGCACGCTCGCTGACATCCTCGCCGAGGTACGCCTCTGCGTGCAGGATTGGAAAGTCATGCTCGCGCGCGCCGGCGAAATTATCACCGACCTGCGCGACAACCCGCCGCTGCTTCCGGCGGAAGAGATCGCCGAGGCGATCCAGTTTTTGCAATGGGCAGCGGCCGATAATTTCACCCTGCTCGGCGCCCGCGACTATACCTTCAGCGGCAACGACCACGCGCTTGAACCGCAATTCGAGACCGGGCTCGGCCTGTTGCGTTCGCGCGAGATGCGGCTGTTGCGACGCGGCGATCGGCTCGTGACCATGACGCCGGAAATCCGTGAATTCCTCGAAGAGCCGAAGCTGCTCATCGTCACCAAGGCCGCGGTCCGCGCACGCGTGCATCGGCGCGTCAATCTGGACTACATCGGGATCAAGCGCTTCGACCGCGAGGGCAGGCTCCTCGGCGAACGTCGCTTCTGCGGCCTCTTCACCTCGACCGCCTATACGTGCTCGACCCGCACCATTCCTTATCTGCGACGCAAGGTGGACGGGATCATCCGCCGGGCGGGATTCGATCCCGAAGGCCATTCCGGCAAGGCGCTGGTCAATGTGCTGGAGACCTATCCGCGCGACGAATTGTTCCAGATTGGCGAGGACACGCTCTACCACTTCGCGCTTGCCATCCTCCAGCTCGACGAGCGTCCGCGCGTGCGCGTGCTGCCGCGCCGCGACCGCTTCGACCGGTTCGTCTCGGTTCTCGTCTACGTCCCGCGCGAGCGCTACGACAGCCGGATCAGAACTGCGGTCGGCGACTATCTCGCCGAGACCTTCGAGGGACGCATGCGCGCCTTCTATCCATTCTTCCCCGAAGGCCCGCTGGTGCGCGTTCATTTCATCATCGGCCGTTATGAGGGCGAGACGCCCAAAGTGGACTGCGCGAGCCTCGACCGCGCCGTCGAAGCCATCATACGAAATTGGACCGACGGTCTCGAAGACGCGCTCGCCGCCGCGCACGCGGCGGAGGAGGCGCGCGCGATGATGGCGCGCTACGGCGATGCTTTTCCGATCGATACCGCGAGGTCTATCCGCCGCCGGCGGCGGTTGCCGATATCGACGTCGTCGAGGGGCTGACGCGTGAACGCGCGATCGGGGTCAAGCTTTACCGCGACGCCGACAGCGGACCGGCGAGCGCCGGGCTCAAGGTTTTCAGCCACCAGCGGCCGATTGCGCTTTCGGAGCGCGTGCCCGTGCTGGAAAACATGGGTTTTCGCGTGGTCGATGAGCGCACCTACCACATTCAGCCGCGCGCGGCCGCAGACGTCTGGTTCCACGACATGGTGCTCGAAAGCGCGTTGGGAAAGCCCTTCGATCTCGTCACGCTGAGGGAGCGGATCGAGGCCTGTTTCCTGGCGGTGATGGGTGGCCACGCCGAAAACGACGGCTACAATGCGCTGGTGCTGGCGAGCGGGCTGGTCTGGCGCGACGTGGCCCTTCTGCGCGCGCTGTCACGCTTCCTGCGGCAAATTCACGTTCCCTACTCGCAGGATTACATGTGGGCGACCCTGCGCAGACACCCCGGCATAGCGGCTGACATCATAGCCTTGTTCCATGCCCGTTTCGATCCGCATCTCGGCGTATCGTCGGACCAGCGCGCCACGCGGCAAACGGCGATCACCGCTTCGATCGAAGCGGCGTTGCGGGAGGTCGAAAGTCTGGACGAGGATCGGATCCTGCGCCGTTTCGCCAATGCCGTCGATGCGGCGATCCGTACCAATTTCTATCAACGCGACCCCGCCGGCAAAACCCGCGAGCTTATTGCTGTCAAATTTGCCAGCCGCAAGCTGGACGACCTACCGTTGCCGCGGCCGCTCTATGAAATTTTCGTCTATGCACCGCGCGTGGAAGGCGTGCATCTGCGCTTCGGCAAGGTGGCGCGCGGCGGCATCCGCTGGTCCGACCGGCCGCAGGATTTCCGCACCGAAATTCTCGGCTTGGTCAAGGCGCAGAATGTGAAGAACGCGGTGATCGTGCCGGTGGGCGCCAAGGGCGGGTTCGTGCCCAAGCGCCTACGGGCGGGCAGCGGACGCGAAGCGATCCAGGCGGAGGGAACCGCGGCCTACAGGCTCTTCATCTCGACGCTGCTCGACATCACCGACAATATCGGCAAGGGAACGGCCGGCGTGATCCCGCCTGCCGACGTCGTGCGCCACGACGGCGACGATCCCTATCTCGTCGTGGCCGCCGACAAAGGCACGGCGGCCTTTTCCGACATCGCCAACGACATCGCCGCCGCGTACGACTTTTGGCTCGGCGACGCCTTCGCCTCCGGCGGCTCGGCCGGCTACGACCACAAGAAGATCGGCATCACCGCGCGCGGCGCCTGGGAATCGGTCAAGCGCCATTTCCGGGAGATGGACGTCGATATCGGCAGGACACCGTTCACCGCCGTCGGTATCGGCGACATGTCTGGCGACGTGTTCGGCAACGGCATGCTGCGGGAGAGGACGATCCGGCTCGTCGCCGCCTTCGACCACCGCGATATTTTCGTCGATCCCGCCCCCGATGCGGAGCGCAGTTTTGCCGAACGCCAGCGGCTGTTCGCCCTGCCGCGCTCGAGTTGGCAGGATTTCGACAAGGCGCTCATTTCCAAGGGCGGCGACGTTTATTCGCGCCAGGCCAAGGAGATCCACCTTTCCGAGGAGGCGCGGAAGCTGTTCGGCGTCGGCGAGAAGCTGACACCGCGGGAGTTGATCCGCGCCATTCTCAAGACGCAGGTCGACCTTCTCTTCTTCGGCGGCATCGGCACCTATGTTCGGGCGTCGGGGGAGAGCGACGAGTCGGTCGGCGACCGGGGAAACGACGCTGTCCGCATCGCCGGCGCCGATCTGCGCTGCAAGGTGATCGGCGAAGGCGCCAATCTCGGCATGACCCAGCGCGGCCGCGTCGAAGCGGCGTTGCGCGGCATCAGGCTCAACACCGACGCCATCGACAATTCGGCCGGCGTCAACACCTCCGACATGGAGGTCAATATCAAGAGCGCGCTGATCATTCCCCTGCGCGACGGTCGCCTGGCAATGGCTGCGCGCAACGCGCTTCTCGCCACGATGACGGACGAAGTCGCCCAGCTCGTTCTGCGCAACAACTATCTGCAAACGCTGGCTTTGTCGCTGGCGGAGCGACGCGGCATGGAGGATTTCGGCTTCCTGCAGCGGCTGGTACAGATCCTGGAAGCCCGGGGAATGCTCGATCGCGCCGTCGAGTTCCTGGCCGACGACTTGCAGCTCGCCGAGCGCCGCCGCCGCTTGCAGCCGTTTACGCGGCCGGAACTGTCGGTACTGCTCGCCTACGCCAAGCTTTCGCTTTACCACGACCTTCTCGAATCCGCGGTGCTCGACGACCCCTATCTCGGGCGCGAGCTCGATCGCTATTTTCCAAAGCCGATCGCTGCGCAGTTCCCCGATGCGCTCGTCCATCACTGGCTGCGCCGCGAGATCATCGCCACCCATCTCGCGAACTCGATGATCAACCGCGGCGGGCCTTCCCTCATCGTGCGCATCGGCGACCAGACCGGCGCCGCGCCGGCCGCCATCGCTTCGGCTTTCGCGGCGGCACGCGACAGCTATGCGATGACCGCGCTCAATGCGGAGATTGACCGTCTCGACAACCGGATCGCCGGAAAATTGCAGCTCGACCTCTATGCGGCGGTGCAGGATCTCTTGCTCGACCGTATCGTCTGGTTCCTGCGCCATGTCGATCTGTCGCGCGGGCTAGCCGATATTGTCGGCCACTACCGCATCGGCATTGCTGCAGTGGCGGCGGCGCTCGACGGCGCACTGCCGCCGGAAGCCACGCGCGCACGTACCCAGCGCCAACAGGAGCTTGCACAGGCAGGCGTGCCGGCAGAGCTGGCCGCGCGCATTGCCAATCTCGGCCCGCTTAGCGCCGCGCCTGACATCGTGCTGATCGCCGACCGCACCGGACGACAGGTCGGCGAAGTGGCGGCCACCTATTTCGCCGCCGGCAGCTACTTTCGCCTCGACCGGATTACCGGCGCCGCAAGCACTATCCCGATCGCCGATTACTACGACCGGCTGGCGCTCGACCGGGCGCGCGACTCGATCGGCGATGCCGAGCGCCGATTGACCGCCGCCATGGTCGCCAATGGTGCCGTGGGCGCCGAGGCGGTGGCGGCTTGGGCCGCCCGGTGCGAGCGCGACGTGGAGCGTATCCGCCTCGCAATCCTCGACATCGCCGGCTCCGGCCTTACGTTATCCAAGCTCGCGGTCGCTGCGAGCCTGCTCGGCGATCTGGTGAAGGGCTGAGCTCTCTGTAGGCTGCCACCAGCCTGCCACAAAAAAGAACCCCAAGCAGTGTACGCGCCTGGGGTTCCTTGAGTTGTTGCCTCAACTTAGGCTTATAGGACCGGACGGCGGGGTGTCGGGGGATGGGGAGCCGTCCGGTCGGCCTAATAGGCAAAAAATAGCGGCACGCTCCGAAGATTCAATCTGCTTCACGCATTAGTGTTATCGGTGCGGCAAAACGCGCGGGCGTCAGCGTGAAGAGGCAATGGCCGGCGGGCAGTTCCGTGCTGATGCGCAGCAACGGAACAATTGCAAATGCAGTGCAACAGAAAAATTACGGAAGAATTACAAAAAAATACAAGAAGATGCCGCGCTGCGCCTTGCGCGGACGGCCAGGCGATCTTGCTGATGACGAGTCGATTCAACCTAAATCCGTGAGTTGCGGCCCTAAAAGTGCTCGCAAACCTCTTGGAATTTCAGGCAAATTAGGAAAATCGAACAAGTGCGGAGCGGTTCCAATTTGGAGACCTCTAAGGTG
>JAKAPE010000034.1 GCA_021811945.1 Pseudomonadota bacterium
CATGCCCACGGTCTCAGCAGCAGCAGGCAGACGATCGAAAATGGGCCAAAAGTACCCACACGATTCCCTGAAGACCCCAAATTGTTTGAGGCTGGCGCGCGCTAACTTAATCGATGCGAAACGGTAGCATGCTCATTGCGCTAACTGGCGCCACCGGCTTTATTGGGCAGCACCTCCTGCATTTCTTGCCTAAGCGCGGATATCGTCTGCGCGCGATAATGCGACGGTCGATTTCGCTGCCGGATGGAATCGAGAGTGTGCTGATCGGCGATCTCACACGACCGCGGAATCTGGCCGCGGCACTGGAGGGTGTGGATGCCGTAATTCATGCCGCCGGGCTCTCGCACGCTATGTCGGGCTTCAACGAAGATGATTACCGGACAGTGAACACCGAGGCGTCGATCTCTCTTGCCCGCGCCGCGGAGCGTTCCGGCGTCAAGCGCTTTGTTTTGCTTTCGTCGATCCGGGCTCAATGCGGACCCACGGCCCACACCATACAAACAGAAACGAACGAACCGCAGCCGACGGACGCTTACGGCAGATCGAAGCTTGCGGCCGAACTCGGCCTGGCACGACTTGATCTGGACTGGGTGGCTCTCCGGGCAGTGCTCGTTTATGGGCCTGGGGTAAAAGGCAATATGGCGCAATTGGCGCGTCTTGCCCGTTCGCCCCTTCCCCTTCCGCTCGGAAGCCTTCAGGCGCGTCGCTCGTTATTGGCCGTCGAAAATCTGGCGGCGGCGATCGAGACGGTGCTTGGTGCACCGGGACCGCTCGGACGGCCGTTGATCGTCGCCGATCGGGAGACGCTGACCGTAGGGGAAATGATCGCGGCCATGCGCCTGGGGTTAGGACGCCAGCCAAACGTTTTTTCGTTTCCTGCGGGGCTCCTTCGACTCCTCCTGCGCGGGACTGGCCGGTTTGAAATTTGCGAGCGGCTGTCTGGCCCACTCGTGGCTCGTCCCTTAGCGTTGACGGATTTGGGCTGGATACCACCAATCATGACGCCTGCTGGACTCGCAGGTATGATGCAGGCAATGGCAGGGCCCCGGTAATTGTCTGATCGGCTGGTCCATGTGGCCGTTGCGATCGACCGCTTTCTCTGATCGATTTTATAGGCAAGCTCATTGCGCCGAGCGGTGATTCCGGCGCTGGCGTGATCTCCCGGCCGCGCCGCGAGGCGGCCGGGAGATCCTGAACCGGCATCTACGCGTCAGTCGTAATTCTTCTTGCAGGGCGGGTTGTCACGCCCCGGCGGAATGAACTTGTCGTACGCCGCCTTGGAGAAGCCAAGCCGCTGCTGCACATTGGGCACGACCTTGACGACCTTGCTAACGAGATCGCCTTTTGCATCCTTTACGACCTCGGTGACGAAGTTGGTACCGATCGCCTGCCGGTTCTCGTCAAGCCTGATCTGTCCGTTCGGGGCATCGAGCACCATGTTCTGCAACGCCACCCGGAATTTCTTGTTGCCGTCGCTGAGATCGCCCTTGACCTTATCGAGCGCCTTGAACACCGCGTCAGCGGAGTTGTAGTAGCTGATGCCGAGCAGCGATGGCCCCGGGAAGGCATTCTTGAAGTAGCCGGTCTTCGGGTGCTGTTGGTAGGCTTTGACGAACGCCTGCCATTTCGGGCTTGGGTCGTTGTCGGCCATGCCGCTTGCCGCGGGAGTGCCGATCAGCGCCTCTTTCGCCTTGCCCTTGGCCGACAGCACGGTCTGGTCGACCATGATCGAGCCGCCAATGAGGTGGGCGTTGCCGCCGGCCTGCTGATATTGGTTGAGGAAGTTCACCGCATCAGCGCCGCCGAGGCCGAGATAGATGGCGTCGACATCGTCCGGGAGCTGCGGGATGAAGGAGGCGAAGTCCTTGGTGCCGAGCGGCACCCAGATGCGCTTGGTGACCTGGCCGCCGGCCTTGCAGTATTCGACCACCAGTCCCATCTCTTGCGTATAGGTAAACGCGTAGTCTTCGGCGAGCGTTGCGATCTTCTTGTAATGCTTCACGTTATAGATGTAATCGCCGAGGCCGGCGTGCCACTGGGCGCCGTCCAAGTTGAAACGGTAAAAGGTAGGCGATGGAGTAACCCCGGCGGACGGATCGCCATAGGTCGTCTCCACCGCACCGGATGATGCGTTGATCACCGTGATCTGCGGCTGGGTCTTCGAATAGTCGCGTATGGCGATACCCTCGGCCCCCGACAGCGGAGAAATCAGGACGTCAACCTTGTCCTGCTCGACCAGTTTCTTGGCGGCGCGAACCGCCGAATCCGGGCTGGCATCCGTGGAGCCGACAATGGTCGTGATTTCCCGGCCGCCTGCCTTGCCGCCGTGCGCCTCTACCGCCAAGTCGTAGCCGCGCATGCCGTCCTCGCCGAGAACTGTGTAAGTCCCTTCAAGGGTTGCGGTGACGCCGATTTTGAGCTTGCCGGCGGCGTTGGCCGATCCGATGCCGACGAGCGCGGCGAAACCGGCCGCGGTCGCAATTCCAAATCCCTTGTGCATGAGGTTCCCTCCGTTATCAGAGCGTGGTTGAGGCGTGCCGCTTTGCCGGCCGAATGCGCTTATGCGCCTTTGCGCGGGTTGCCGTCGCCCGCGCCCGACCGATGGCAAATCGTAACAGCGCCCGCAGCCGCAGTCCCGCCCCGCGCCGTGTCTGGCAGTCTGATTTTTGCCCGCCGGGAGGCGAGCGAAGGGCCCGGCGGGCGTGCGAGTCGCCGGTTGCCAGCCGGTTGCCAGCCACTTGCCAACGGCTTCCTCCGGGCGTTTAATCCGGCAAACAAAAACAATGATGTGCGTGTTGGGAGGCAGCCATGAGCACGGCTTTAGCCGTCTGTCATGGGTCGTTCGGCCGGGTCACCGTCTACCAGCTCGACCGGCCGATGCGAACCCACGCTCACCGCGAAGGCCACCTTACCTTTCACCTCGGCGGCCCGCCGGCGATCGTGACCATCGACGAAGTCCCGCACCGGGTCGATGAAACCACCGGGGTGGCGATCAATCCCTGGCAGCCGCACGCCTTTCACCCCTGTCCCGGCAACAAGCCATCGGTATTTCTGGTCGCCTATATTTGCGAAAGCTGGCTCGACCGGGATCAGGAAGGGCGCGGAAGACTGCGTTTCGGCGCCAACAGCATCCCGACTGGAACGACGATTCGCGCGATCACGGCCAGCCTTGCCCATTCGCTGGTGACCACGGCGAGTTATCGAATCGTGCATCGCTATCTGAATCAGCTTTTCGATGCATGCTTTGATGAATCCTGGAAAAACGGCGGCCCTATGGTGCTGCCCGAACGGCCACGAACGCCGGTCGATTTTCGCGTGCGCAAATCGCTAAGACTCTTGCACGAGGGCCTCGGGCAGGGCATCGAGCTCGATACCGTAGCGCGCGACGCCGGCCTTTCGCGGCCGCATTTCTACAAGCTGTTCCGCGAAAGCACCGGGGTAACGCCCGCGCTCTACGCCAACACCATGCGTATCGAGCGGGCACTCGACCGGCTCGTCGGGTCGCGGGTTTCGGTTACCGATATCGGTTACGAGCTCGGCTTCTCATCGCAAAGCCATTTCACCCATTTCTTTGCCGCCAACGTCGGCATCGCCCCCACGCTGTATCGGACGATCGCCCGGGTCGTGAGCGAATAAAGCGGAATCCGAATGTGAAGTTCCGCTTCGGCGGTGCATCGTCGGGCAGAAGATCGTCGGCCGGCATCGTCGGCCGACGGTCGAGGATGGCCGGCGCAGCGCGCAAAAATCAGACTATCGAGCATGCCCGGAAAGCTCGGCTTGGGTAGGTTCGCTGACGTTGGAGGGACAAGGTGAGTACGGTTTTTGCCGACGACAAAGCGGCTTACGGCGGAGTTCGCGGCGACGCGCCGACGCGTTGGATCGCCCGCCATCCTCTTGCCGCTCTCGCCATCGCCGTCGCCGTCGTATTCGTGCTTTGGCTGGTGCTGGCGCCGTGGCCGACGGGATTTGAAGCGGTGTTCGGCAGGAAGCGGCTCTTCATCTCCGCGCTTTTCAACGGCATCACGCTTGGCGGACTTTATTTCCTGGTCGCGACCGGGTTCACGCTGATTTTCGGCCTGATGCGCAACGTCAATCTGGCGCACGGCTCACTCTATCTGTTCGGCGGCTACATGGGTTACGAGGCGACCCAGTGGACCGGCTCGTGGCTGCTCAGCTACGTCGTTGCATTTGTCTGCTGCGCGGTGGTCGGTATCGCCATGCAGTTCTTCATCTTCCGCAAGATGGAAGGGCAGGACCTCCGGCAAACACTAGTGACGCTCGGCCTTTCGATCATTTTTTCCGACCTGATGGTGTGGGTCTGGGGCGGCAATGCGATCCAGATCGATACGCCGGACTGGTTGTCGGGTCCGATTCCAACTCCGATTGTCGTCGCGCTCAAATCGAGCGGCGCGCCGATGTTTCTTTACTATCCGCGCGTGCGTCTCGTCATTTTTGCCGCGGCGGTCGTCCTCGGCGTTGGCATGTGGCTGGCGCTGCACCGCACGCGGATCGGCATGATGATCCGTGCCGGCGTTGACGACCGCGATATGCTTTCGGTTCTGGGATTCCGGGTGCAGCTATTGTTCATGGCGGTGTTCGCGTTCGGCGCCGGACTTGCAGGCATGGCCGGCATTGTCGGCGGCACCTTTCAGTCGCTCTCGCTCGGTGAGGATTCGCATTTTTTGCTGGCATCGCTCGTGGTGGTCATTGTTGGCGGCATGGGATCGATACCGGGCGCGGCGCTCGGAGCTCTCATCATCGGACTCTCCGAACAAATCGGCACGGTCTATTTTCAGAACTACTCGACCGTCTTGAGCTTTCTGATCATGGTCATCGTGCTCGCTCTTCGCCCACAAGGACTCTTGGGGAGACGCTGAATGGCGCTGGCACAGACCACCCAGGAAGGGCCGCTCGGCATCGGCGCTGCACCGCGCAGCGGGGAGCTGGCACAATGGGTATCACGTCACGGACCGATCCTGTTGCTCGGTCTGTTCATGGTGCTGTTCCCTATCATCGCCAACGATTTTTTCGTTCGGCAAATTGCTGGTTGGACGATGATCCTCGGCATGATCGCCTTGTCATTGATGTTCCTGGCCGGCTATGGCGGCATGGTCAGTCTGGCACAGATGACCGTAGCCGGCGTTGCCGGCTACATGATCGCGGTGCTCGGAGTGAGTTCTCTTCCCAAGGTGAGCCTGTTCTGGCCCTGGTGGGTAGCGGCACCGCTGGCGATCGTTATCGCTGTTGCTTTCGGGACGCTGGCCGGCGCGCTGTCCGCCCGTACTGAAGGCATCTACACGATCATGATCACGCTGGCGCTCGCCGCCTCATTTTTCTATCTGACGCTGCAGAACTGGCCTATCTTCAACGGCTTCAACGGCTTCACCACAATCCCGGCGCCGTATTTTCTCGGCGTGAATTGGGGGGGGCCGGTCCCCCTGTATTATCTGATCCTGTTCTTCGCGGCGCTGAGCTACGCCGTCGTCTCCTACGTGTCCCGGACGCCGTTCGGCCTCGCCCTGCAGGGCGCGCGCGACAATCCGCGCCGCATGGAGGCGATCGGCTACAACGTCACCGCCCACCGCATCGCCGCCTATGCTTTCGCGGCGTTGATCGCAGCGGTCGGCGGAATCCTGCTGGTGTGGCAAAACAATCAGATTTCCCCCTTTTCGGTCGGTGTTGACGTTGTGATTAACCTGCTCATCATAGCGGTCGTCGGCGGTCTCGGTCACCCGATCGGTCCGTTCATCGGTGCGTTGATTTACGTCATCCTGCGCACCTTTGCGCTCGATGCACTCGTGGCCGTTGGGCTCGACGGGCGCCGCTTCCAAACGCTCATCGGGCTTGGCTTCCTTGTCATCGTGCTTTTTTCCCCCGACGGGGTGGTCGGCCTGTGGCGCCGCTTCTCGGCGCGCGTGCGCGGCAATGGCGGGAGAAACGGCCTTTGAGCACGATCGCCGAACGGATCGCCGCGGCCGGCACCGGCAACGCCATCGAGCTGCGCGCCGTCAGCCGTTTCTTCGGCGCGCTCGCGGCCTTGACCGACGTTACGCTGAGCGTGCGGCCGGGCGAGCGTCGTGCCGTGCTCGGCTCGAACGGAGCGGGCAAGACAACGCTGCTCAATTGCGTGACCGGAGACTTTCCGCCGACATCGGGAACCGTGCGTTTCTTCGGCGAGGACGTCACGACGCTGCCACCGCACGAGCGCATACGCCGCGGGCTGCGCCGCACCTACCAGGTTTCGCTGCTGTTTCAACGCCTCTCGGTGCGCGACAACGTCTATCTCGCCTGCCGCGGCGTCTCCCGCGGCCGCTTCTCGTTCATTCGTACGCGCGCGAGCGACGCCATCATGCAATCGGTCACCGACCTCATTTCACTTGTCCATCTTGAATCCGTGGCCGATCGTCCCGTCGGCGAACTGGCCCATGGCCAGCAGCGCCAGCTTGAGATCGCGCTGGCGCTCGCCGGTGCGCCGCGCTTCATTCTCTTCGACGAACCGGCGGCTGGTCTGTCGCCGAACGAACGCGCCGATCTCGTCGCCATTCTGACCGCGCTTCCCACCCATATCGGCTACATCATCATCGAGCACGACATGGACGTGGCCCTGCGCGTCGTCGAGAGCGTGACGATGATGCACAACGGACGCATCTTCAAAGAAGGCGCGCCGCGCGAGATCGAAGCCGATCCCGAGGTGCAGGAATTGTATCTGGGAGGCGGCCATGGCTGAGCGGCGGCCGCCCGACCTCCTGGAAATCAGAGGGCTTAACGTCTTCTACGGTCGCAGCCACGCGCTGCAAGGCGTAGACCTGAAGCTCGAGCACGGCGTGCTGTCGCTCGTCGGCCGCAACGGCATGGGCAAGACCACGCTGTGCAATGCGATCGTCGGCCTCATCCCAGCGGCGAGCGGTTCGATCCGCTTTCTCGGCGAGGAACTCGTGGGCCGTAGCCCGGCGGAGATCGCGCGGCTTGGACTCGGCTATGTGCCTCAGGGCCGGCGGCTGTGGCCTTCGCTCACGGTCGACGAACATCTGCGTCTTGCCCGTCGCAATGGCAAGGAGCAATGGACTATTCCACGCATCTACGACACCTTTCCGCGGCTCGCCGAACGGCGCGGCAACCGCGGCAACCAGCTCTCCGGCGGCGAGCAGCAGATGCTCGCCATCTCGCGCGCTCTTCTGCTCAATCCGCGACTCCTGGTCATGGACGAGCCCACCGAGGGCCTCGCGCCGATCATCGTCGAGCAGGTTGAAGAAATGCTGCTCAGGATCGGGGAGGAGGGCGACATTGGCGTCCTCGTGGTCGAGCAGAACATCGGGGTGGCGACAGCGATCGCCGAAAAAGTCGCAGTCATGATCAACGGACGCATCAACCGCGTCATGGACGCGGCGCGGCTTGCGGCCGACCGCGAACTGCAGCAGCGGCTGCTCGGTGTCGGCCAGCATGGCGAGGCGGATCAGCCGACGGAGGCGATGCCGGCCGAGCCGGGCGCAGCGCCAGCGGCGGCGGGCGACCGGCCGGCGAAGGCGCGTGGTCCGGTACGCATTTATCTGTCCAACCCGACAATGCCGACGCGTTGGTCGCAGCCGGCGCCCGTCGCCCAGATCGAAGCCGCGGCGCGCACGCGCACCGTGGTTCCGGAACCGGCCGCGCCGGCCGCTGCGCCGGCGGTCGACCTGCGGCCGATCCACCGCGGCGGCACGGCGCCGGTGATCGTTGCCGGCACGCTCGATACCAAAGGCGCCGAACTGCGCTTCATCCGCGACCAGATCGCGGCCGCCGGCGTGCGCGTGGTGCTGGTCGATCTCTCCACTTCCGGCGCGCCGTCCCCCGCCGACGTGCCGCCGCACCACGTCGCGGCCTATTTCCGCGGCGGCCCGAATGCCGTCTTCACCGGCGATCGCGGTGCCGCCATCTCCGCCATGGCCGAGGCGTTCGTGACATGGATCGGGCGACAAGAGCCGATCGGCGGCCTCATTTCGGCGGGGGGATCGGGCGGAAGTTCCCTGGTCGCACCGGCGATGCGGGCCCTTCCGATCGGCGTGCCGAAGGTTCTCATCTCCTCGCTCGCCTCCGGCAATGTCGCTCCTTACGTCGGCCCCGCCGATATCATGATGCTCTACTCGGTGACCGACGTTGCCGGTCTCAACACGGTGTCGCGCCAGGTGCTCGCCAACGGCGCCGCGGCAATGGTCGGCATGGTGAAGGCGCGCGCGGCCGCCGAGCGGGAGCGGACGCCGGCACGCCGGGGCGGCGGCAAGCCGGCCATCGGCCTCACCATGTTCGGGGTGACGACGCCGTGCGTCGACGCAATCGCCGAAGCGCTCGAAGAGGATTTCGAGTGCCTCGTCTTCCACGCCACCGGCGTCGGCGGGCAGTCCATGGAGAAACTCGTCGATTCCGGCGCGCTCGCGGCTGTGATCGACATCACCACGACCGAGGTATGCGATCTCCTCTTCGGTGGCGTATTGCCGGCAACCGAGGATCGTTTCGGCGCCATCGTTCGCAGCAAAATCCCTTATATCGGCTCGTGCGGCGCGCTCGACATGGTCAATTTCGGGCCGATGGAGAGCGTGCCCGAGCGCTACCGCGGCCGCACCCTGCAGGTACACAATCCGACGGTGACGCTGATGCGCACGACCCCGGAGGAGAACACACGGGTCGGGCGCTGGATCGGCGAACGGCTCAACCGCATGGAGGGATCCGTCCGCTTCTTCCTGCCGGAAGGCGGCGTTTCGGCGCTCGACGCACCGGGGCGGCCGTTTTCTGATCCGAACGCCGACGCGGAATTGTTCAGGGCACTCGAAGCAACCGTTCGCCAGACCGCCTCGCGTCGTCTCATCCGGGTGCCGGCACATATCAACGATGCGCGCTTTTCGACGGAAATCGTCGCCGAATTCCGCCGCTTGTTCGGCGGCCGCATCGCGCGTCGGCGGGCAAGAGGATAGCGATGGCTCGTATGGCGCGTTCCGATATTCTCGCCCGGCTCCACGCGATGAAGGCGCGCGGGGAGCCGATCATCGGTGCCGGCGCCGGCACCGGCCTCTCGGCCAAGGGCGAGGAGAACGGCGGCGCCGACCTCATCGTCATCTACAATTCCGGCCGCTACCGCATGGCCGGCCGCGGTTCGCTCGCCGGCATGATGCCCTATGGCGACGCCAACGGCGTCGTGCTGGAAATGGGGCGCGAGGTACTGCCAGTCGTCGCGCGCACGCCCGTTCTTGCCGGGGTATGCGCCACCGATCCGTTCCGCCAGATGGACATCTTTCTCGACGAGATCGCGCGGCTCGGATTCTCCGGCGTCCAGAATTTTCCGACGGTCGGCCTGATCGACGGTCGTTTCCGCGCCGGCTTGGAAGAAACCGGCATGGGCTATGCGCGCGAAGTCGAGATGGTCGCGCGCGCATTTGCGCGCGATCTCGTGACCACGCCCTATGTTTTCGATGCGGCGCAGGCGGCGGCCATGGCGCGCGCGGGGGCCGATGTTCTGGTCTGCCACTTCGGTCTCACCGTCGGCGGCTCCATCGGGGCGGCAACGGCAACGCGGCTCGAAGATTGTCCGGGGCAGACCGATGCCATGGCCGAAGCGGCGCTCGCCGTCAATCCGGATATCCTGATCCTCGTTCACGGCGGACCGATCGCCGAACCCGCCGATGCCGAATTTGTGCTGAGGCGCGCCCGACACTGTCACGGCTTTTACGGCGCCTCCTCAATGGAGCGCCTGCCGGTCGAGCGTGCGCTATCCGATCAGGTTGCAAGGTTCAAGGCACTCAAACGGGCTTAGGACCTTGAAGGGTAAATCGCAGGCCCGCGATCGACCGTCCGCGGGCAGGTAGGGAGGAAGACAAGATGTCCGTCGCCATTCTCGGCAGCCTCATCATCTGGCTGATCGTCGCGGTCATCGTCATCGCGATCGTCGTCTATTTCGTCAACTGGCTCTACCGCCGTTCGTCGAAAGAAGTCTCGTTCGTGCGCACCGGCCTGTTCGGCGAAAAAGTCGTCATCAACAGCGGCGCCTTCGTGCTGCCGTTCATCCACGAAATCACCCCGGTCAATATGAACGTCCTGCGTATGCAGGTGGTGCGCAACCGCGAAGACGCGCTGATCACCAAGGACCGCATGCGCGTCGATATCGAATCGGAGTTTTACGTGCGGGTGCCGCCGACGCGCGAGGCGGTGACGATCGCCGCCGCCACTCTTGGCCGGCGGACGATGAACGTCGCCGAGCTCGACGCGCTGCTCTCCGGCAAGTTCGTTTCGGCGCTGCGCGCGGTCGCCTCCGAAATGACCATGGTGGAGATGCACGAGCGGCGCGGCGACTACGTCACCCGCGTCAAGGAATCGGCGCGGGAAAGCCTGAAGCAAAACGGACTCGAACTGGAATCGGTGGCGATCACCGACCTCGATCAGACCGACCTCGAATTTTTCAATCCGTCGAATCGCTTCGACGCCGAAGGTTTGACCAAGCTGATCGAGGATATCGAGGCGCGCCGCAAGCTGCGCAACGACATCGAGCAGGAATCGATGATCCTCATCCGCAGCCGCAATCTCGAAGCCGAGAAGCAGGCCCTCGAGATCGACCGCGAGAGCGAGACCGCGCGGCTCAATCAGGAGCGCGACATCGAAGTGCGCCGCGCCGTGCAGCGCGCCGAACTCGCCCGCGAACGTTCGCTGCGCGACACCGAGGCCGAGCAGGCGCAATTCGCCTCCCGCGAAGAGATCGAGAAGACCCGCATCATGCACGAGCGAGCGATCGCGGAAGCCCGCATCGCCTCCGAGCGCGAGATCCGCGAGCGCGAGATCGAGCGCACGCGCCAGATCGACGAGACCGAGATTGCCGCGCGCGAACGTGTCGAGCGCGCCCGCATCGCCCAGGAGCGCGTCGTCACCGAGGCGCGCATCGCCCGCGAGGAGGACGACCAGCGGCGCGAGATCGAACGGGCTCGCAACGTCGAAGCCGCCGAGATCGCCGCGCGCGAGGAAACGGAAAAGGCGCGCATCGCGCAAGAACTTGCCGTCGCCACCGCGCGCATCGCCAAGGACGAAGAGAATCGCCGGCTCGAGATCGAGCGCACGCGCAATCTGGAGCAGGCCGAAATCGCCGCGCGCGAGACGACCGAGCGCGCGCGTATCGCGCAGGAGCGCGTCGTCACCGATGAACGCATCGCGCTCGAAGAGGAAGTCCGCCGCCGCGAAATCGCGCGCAACCGCGCCGTCGAGGAGGAGGAAATCGCTGCGGCAAAGGCGACCGAGGCCGCGCGCATCGCCCGCGAAAAGGCGCTGGCCGCCGAGCGCATCGCCGCCGAGCTTGCCACCCGCACGCTCGAAATCGAGCGCACGCGGACGCTGGAGGAAACCGACATCACCGCGCGCGAGGTGACGGCGACGGCGCGCATCCAGCAGGAGGAGCGCGTGCGCGCGCTCGATATCGCGCGCAGTCGCACGATCGAGGAAGCCGAAATCGCCTCGCGTGAAGCCGTTGAAGCCGCGCGCATCGCCCAGGAAAAGAAAATCGCCCTCCAGCGCATCGTCTCGGAGGAGGAGACGCGCAGCCGCGAGATCGGGCGCATCGAGGCGATCGAAGCCGCCGAAATATCGGCGCGCGAGTCGACCGAGACCGCGCGCATCGCGCTCGACAGAAAAATCGCCGCCGACCGCATCGCGGCCGAGCAGGACACCCGCGGGCGCGAGATCGCCCGCAACGAGACGGTCGAGTCGGCGGAAATCACCTCGCGCCAGCTCGTCGAGTCGGTACGCATCCGCGAGGACCGCAGGATCGCCGGCGAGCGGATCGCGCGCGAAGAGGAAGTGCGCGCGCTGGAGATCGCCCGCAACCGCGCCGTGGACACCGCGGAGATCGCGGCGCGCGAGGCGGTGGAGCAGGCTCGCATCGCCGAGGAGAAGCGTATCGCCGCCGAGCGTATCGCCGCCGAAGAGGAGACCAAGGCGCGCGACATCGCCCGCGAACAAGCGATCGAGGATGCCGAGATCAAGCGGCGCGAAGCGATCGAGACCGCCCGCATCGCCGCCGAACTCGAGCTCGAGCGCGAGCGCATCGCCTCGTCGCAGACCCGCGAGAAGCTCGATATCGATCGCAGGAAAGTCATCGAAATCGCCGAGCAGGAGCGCGCCATCGGAGTGGCGGCGAAGCTCGCCGAGCGCACCGACGCCGATCGCCGCGTGAAGGAAGCCAGTATCGTCGCCACCCAGCAGGTGGAGCGCGCCGATGTGGTGCGCGAGCAGACGATCGACCTCGCAAAACTGGAACGCCGGCGCGCCGTCGAGCAGTTCGAGGTCGCCCGCGTGCAGGCGCTACAGGAGGCCGAGATCGCCGCCCGCGAGGAGGTCGAGCGGGCGCGCATCGCCGCAGAGCGGGGGCTCGACGAGGCGCGGATCATCCGCGAGCGCGAGCTGCGCCAACTTGAAATCGGCCGCGAGACGGCGGTCGAAACCGCGCGTATGGAAAGCAACATCGAAATCCATAGAAGATCGCTCGAACAATCGGCGGCGCAGGCGGAGGCCGAAGCCGCCCGCGCCCAGGCGGTCGAGGCCGAGGAGCGGGTCAAGACGGTGCGCGAAAGCGAAGCCGCGCGGCGGCGGCGCGCGGTCGAGGTGCTGATCGCCGAAAAGGAGGCCGAGGAAGTGCGCATCGCCGCGGCTGCCCAGCAGGCACGCGCCGCCGTCGAGGCCGAGGCGCAGCGTCTGCTCAACGAAGCGGAGAACGTTCTCACCGACGCCGCCCGCGTCTCGCTGTTCCGCCGCCGGCTCTTGGAGCGCATCGAGGGCATCGTGCGCGAGAGCGTCAAGCCGATGGAGAAGATCGAGGGCATCCGCATCCTTCAGGTCGACGGCCTCAATGGCGGCAGCGGCAACGGCGGGCGCAGCGCCACCGACGAGGTGATCGATTCGGCGCTGCGCTACCGCGTGCAGGCGCCGCTCGTCGACCAGATCTTGGCCGAGATCGGCGTGGAAGGCGGGAGCCTCTCACGGCTGCCCGGCTTGATCCGCGAGGCGCGCGACATGCAAGCCATCCGCAAGGAAGCGGCGCCGAAGAAGCCGCCGGAAGGCGGCGGCGCATCGGGATAAGCCGAGGCCGGCCGACGTAGCAAGGACAAGGAGGAAGAAGCCATATGCCCCGCGTCTATGTGTCGAGCGTCATCAACGGCCGCTCCGACCGCGTCTGGGCGCGCGTGCGCGATTTCAACGGCTTGCCGTCCTGGCATCCCGGGATCGCGGAGAGCCGCATCGAGAACGGCGAACCGGCGGACAAGGTCGGCTGCGTGCGCGATTTCCGCCTGCGCAACGGCGACCGTATCAGGGAAAAGCTACTCGGGCTTTCGGACTTTGATCTGTTCTGCACCTATTCGATCCTGGAATCGCCTATGGGTGTCGAGAACTATGTGGCGACCCTTCGGCTCACGCCAGTGACCGACGGCGAGCGCACTTTCATCGAGTGGACGGCGGAGTTCGATTGCGCGCCGGAACGCGAGGCCGAGCTTGTCTCGATCATCGGCGGCGGTGTTTTTCAGGGCGGCTTCGATGCCCTCAAGCGCCAGTTCGGAGGCTGAGTCGATGATCCGCATCGTCCGCTCGACGATCATCGATGCGCCGACCGACAGCGTGTGGGCGCTCATCCGCAACTTCAACGGCCACGACCGCTGGCATCCGGCCGTGGCCAAGAGCACCATCGAGCGCGGGCAGAGCGCCGACAAGCTGGGCTGCGTGCGCCACTTTTTTCTCCGCGACGGCTCCGAGCTGCGCGAGCGGTTGCTAACGCTCTCCGACCTTGAACAGAGCTATTCATATTGCCTGCTGGAGACGCCGGTGCCGCTGTTCAATTATGTCGCCCACGTGCGCCTTGCTCCTGTCACCGACGGCGACCGCACCTTCTGGGAATGGCGCTGCTCATTCTCGACGCGCAAGGGCCTGGAAGCGGAGATAACCCGTATGGTCGGCGAAGACATTTATGACGCGGGATTTGCTGCAATTCGCAGCCGTCTTTCCGTATCGCTCGAAGTGGAGGGCCGCGCATGAGCGTCAATGTCAAGACCTTCGCTCGCCTCGCCGACGCCGCCAGCGCGCTGGCGAACGAGCGCGGCGCGCGCTTTATGGGCGGCGGCACGGTGCTCATGCGCCTGATCAATGACACCAATCCGGCGGTGGAGACGGTCGTGCGATCGACCGATCAGAGCCTTCTGCATCTTGCCGTCTCCTCGGGGCGTATCGAACTCGGCAGCGGAGTCACCATGGCCGCGGTCCTTGCCGAACGCGACCTGGCGTTTCTGCATGCGGCGGCGCGCGCGGTTGGTGGTCCGGCGATCCGCGAGGCGGCGACCGTCGGCGGCAATTTGTTCGCGCGAACGCCCTACGGCGACTTCGCCACCGCGCTGCTCGCGCTCGACGCCACGGTGACGCTCGCCGTCGGCCTCGGCCAGCGCGAGCTGCCGCTGGAAGAATTTCTCGACCGCCGTGAACGCGGGACATCGCTGGTGTCAGCGGTGGCGTTCAAACGCCCGGCGGCCGAGGCGTTCCGGTTCCTGAAAGTCACCCGCGTTCACCCCAGGGGCGTGTCGGTGCTGTCCATCGCTGCCCAATTGCCGCTTGCCAGCGGTCGGATCACGGGCGCGCGGATCGCCTTTGGCGGCATGAACCGGACACCGGTGCGGGCCAAGGCGGCCGAGCGCGCCCTCGAAGGCCGTGCGCTCGATGCCGCCGGCATTGCGCCGGCGCTTGCGGTCGCCGCCGAGGGCACCGCGCCGGCCGACGACGCCATCGCCAGCGCCTGGTGGCGGCGCGAAATCCTTCCCGTTCATTTGCGCCGATTGTTGATCGGCCCGGGCCAGGCGTGAGGCGCCGATGAAGACTCCGGTTCAGTTTCGTCTCAACGGCGAGGATGTCGCCGCCTTTGCCGAGAGCGGCGCCAACCTGCTCGACGTGTTGCGCGAGGTGGTTGGCGATCTTTCGGTGAAGGGCGGCTGTTGGCAGGGCTCCTGCGGCGCCTGCACGGTGCTCATCGACGGCGCGCCACGCCTTTCCTGCCTGACACTGGCGGAATCGATCGCCGGCCGTTCGATCGAGACCGCCGCCGGCCTGCGCCGCGGCGCCGAGCTGCATCCGTTGCAAATCGCTTTCATGGAACGCTTCGCTGCCCAATGCGGCTATTGCACGTCGGGCATGCTGATGGCGGCGAAAGCGCTCCTCGATCGCAATCCATCTCCCACGCGTGAGGACGTCGTCGAGGCGCTGGGTGGAAATATCTGCCGCTGCACTGGCTACGAGCCGATCATCCAAGCGGTCCTCGATGCCGCCTCCGGTGACCGCCGCCGCCGCGCCTGAGGGACAAGGCCATGTTCGAGCTGCGCAAAGACATTTTCGCCGATGAGCGCGACGACAATCTCAAGGAGATCGGCCAGCCGACACAGCGTCAGGACATGCTCGGGCACGTCACCGGCACATCGACCTATTACGACGATCACCGCATCGCCGGCTTATTGCATCTGAAGGTGCTGCGCAGCCCGCATGCTCATGCGCGCATCCGTTCGATCGACGACGCGGCGGCAGCGCGCGCACCCGGCGTCAAACGGATCATCCGCGCGGCCGACGTGCCGGTCAATCTCAATACATTGTTGAGTCTGATCCAGTTCGGCAAGGACGACGAGCCTTCGCTGGCTAACGACATCGTGCGCTATAAGGGCGAACCCATCCTCGGCATCGTCGCCACCAGCGAACGCGCCGCGATCGAGGCGCTCGGTTTGGTGCGCGTCTCCTACGATCAACTCCCGGCCGTGTTCGATGTCGAAGAAGCGCTGAAGCCCGGCGCGCCGTCAGTCAACGCCACCTATCCGAAGAACACGTTCGAATATCACGGCAAGTACGACCACCAGAAGCTGCGTTACGGCGATGTCGAGGCCGGATTTGCCCAGGCCGATGTCGTGCTTGAGGAACGTTATCAGATGTCGCCGATCGAGCACGCCCCGGTCGAGACCAACGGTTCGATCGCTGTGCCCGACACCAACGGCCGCTTCGTCGTCTACACCTCGACCCAGGCGCTGTTCTTCTCGCTTGATACCGCCGCCAAGATCAATGCTGTGCCGTCGAACCAACTGCATTTCATCGGCGGCACGGTCGGCGGCGGCTTCGGCGGCAAAGTCGATACCATGACCGAGCCGCTCGTCATCCTTGCGGCGCGGCTGACCGGCGCTCCGGTGCGCTATCGCTTCAGCCGGCACGAGGAGATGCAGTTCGGCGCGCCGCGCGGCGCCGAGCGCATCTATGTCAAGGACGGCGTGATGCGCGACGGGCGCATCGTCGCGCGCAAGGTGCGCGCTTATTTCGACAGTGGCGCATACACCCGGCTGTCAAGCTACGCCGTGGTCAAATGCGTCGCCCATATTCCCGGGCCTTATACGATTCCCAACGCCCACGCCGATGTTTACTGCGTCTTCACCAACCGCACGCCGGCGACGGCGATGCGCGGCTTCGGCGTCACCGCGCTCGACTTCGCGCTCGAATGCCAGATGGATAAGCTCGCCGTCGCCATCGGCATGGATCCGATCGAATTCCGCATTCTCAACGCCTACCGCGACGGCGACATGAAGGCGCACCGGCGCGAGGCGAAGAATTGCGCGCTGATCGAATGCGCACAGGTCGCGGCGGAAAAGGCCAATTGGCCGCTGCGCGAGCAATTCCGCCGCATGTCGTCGCGCATCGGCGGCGGCGCGGACCGCACCGCCGCCGGTGTCGACCGCTCGCGGGCGCCGACACCGGCGGCGCCTGCGCGCACAGCGGCAGCCGCACCTCAGCGCGTCGCCTACGAGCGTCCGGCGCCGCCCGCGCCGACACCCCCTCCCGCGCGCGGCGCGCCGCCGCCGCCCCCGTCTCCGCCGGCGGGATCGACGCACGGAGCGCCGCGATTTTCTTCGGTCTTTGGTACGAGGAGGCGCTGATCATGGCCAAGCATCGTGGGCGCGGCGTCGCCACCATCAACTATCCGATCGGCATGAACCTCGGCGGCGATCCGAGTCAGGCGCTGGTTCATTCCAACCCGACCGGGAAATTCACCGTGACGCTCTCCTCGATCGACCTCGGACAGGGAATGAAATCGGTGACGCGGCAGATCTGCGCCGAGACGCTGGGCGTGCCGGTCGAGGACGTCTTTGTCGATACCGCCGATTCCGATACCGGACCGCATTGCATGGGCTCTTTCGCCTCGCGCGGCACCCATCGCGTCGGCAATGCGGTGATGATGGCCGCGCGCGAGGCACGCGCGGTGATGATGGAAGCGGCAGCGGAAGAGCTCGAGGTCGATCCGGCCGACCTCGAAACTGACGGCCGCGGCGCGATCCACGTCAAGGGGGCGCCGCACCGTTCGATTGCCGTGCGCGATGTCGCCATCGCCGCGCAATTCCGCCAGGGTCGCACCATCGCCGGGCGCGGCATCTTCCTGGTGCCGCTGTCGGATGTCGATGCGGAGACCGGCGAAATGACGCCGGCGACATGCTACGCGCATGCCTGTTTCATCGTCGAAGTCGAGGTCGACGACGAGACCGGCGACGTCGCTGTGCTGAAAATGACCAGCGCCTACGAGCTCGGCCGCGCGCTCAACCCCAAGCTCGTCGAGCAGCAGCTCGTCGGCGGCTCGTGGATGGGCATGAGCCACGCACTCTACGAAACGCCGGAGCCCTACTACCCGGATACGCGCGAAGGTCCGCGGGATTTCAACGAATACCTGATGCCGGGACCCGGCGATATCTGTCCGCACGACGTCGCGGTGCTGGAGCGGCCGGCTTCCGACGGCCCCTTCGGCGCCAAGGGGCTGGGCGAGATGTGCGCCAATCCCGTGCTGCCGGCGGTCGCCAACGCGATCTTCAACGCTGTCGGCGTGCGTGTGAACGAACTGCCGATCACGCCGGAGAAGGTGCTCCGGGCGTTGAAGGCGCGGGGCGGTGCCGTCCCGGCACGCGCGCGGTAGCCGTCATGGCGATGCGCCGGACTATCGTCGGCATTGACAGCCCGCGCGCGCTGGAAGACGCGCTGCGCGCCGCCTATTACCTTGCCGACGCCGAACTCTCGACCGCCGCCTATCTCGCCTTGGCGCTGGGCAAGCCGCTGCTCCTCGAAGGCGCGCCGGGCGTGGGCAAGACCGAAGCCGCCAAGGCGATCGCCGGCGTGCTCGGCCGCAGCCTTCTGCGCCTGCAATGCTATGAAGGCATCGACGCCGCCGCAGCGCTCTATGAGTGGAATTTTCCGCGGCAGATGCTGGCGCTGCGGCAGCAGGGCGAAGACGGCGGTCAAGCCGGCGGCCCCGTCGATATCTATCGCGACGAGTTTTTGATCGAGCGGCCGATGCTCGCCTGCCTGCGCCGCCCTGAAGAAACCGTGCTGCTGATCGACGAGATCGACCGCTCCGATCACGAATTCGAGGCGTTTCTGCTCGAGTTCCTCTCCGATTTTCAGATTTCGATTCCCGAACGCGGCGCCATCCGCGCCTACGAGCATCCGGTCGTGGTTCTCACCTCCAACAGGACGCGCGAACTGCATGAAGCGCTGCGCCGCCGCTGCGTCTATCACTGGATCGACTACCCCGCGCCCGAGCGGGAGATGCGCATCATCATGATGCGCGCCTCGGGCGTCGGCGAACGCGCGGCGCACGCCGTGGTCGCTGCGGTCGCGCGGCTGCGCCGCGAGCCGCTCGCCAAGCGCCCCGGCATCGCCGAAGCGGTCGAATGGGCGCAGGCGGCGACGCTGCTCAATGAGCAGGGAACCCATTGGCCGGAGGCGTTCCGCCGTTCGCTCGGCGTCGTCCTCAAGGACGAGGATGATTTTGTCCACGTGGCGCCGAAGCTCGACGCCATTCTCGCCGAGGCGCAGGCATGAGCGGACCGGCGAGCAAATCGACGTTCGTTGCGACGCGCGAACCGGCGCACATTCTTGCGCCGTTTCTGGGCTTTGCCGCGCTGCTGCGGCGCGCCGGATTTGCCGTCGCGCCCGAACAGACGACGGCCTGGCTCGCCGCGATCGAACTTTTGGGTCCCAACGGAATCGCCGATATCCGCCGCGCCGCGCGCGCCACGCTGGCGCCGCCGCCGGAGCGTTTTGAGGAATTCGACGCCTTGTTCGACGCGCACTTTCTCGGCGCGCTCGCTTCCGCATCGCAGGCAGAGGCAGAAACCGAAGAGGCGCCACAGGCGGCCGACGATTCACTGGGCGGGCCGGAGCCGATGTTCGGCGAGGATACGCTCGAATCGGGCGCCAAGGCGACGAGCGCGGAAAAGCTCGCCGCGCGCCGCTTCGCCGACGCGGGCGCGGGCGCGGGCGCAACGTTGCGCGCCTTCACCCGCGCCCTGCCGAAGCAAGCACCGCGCCGGCGCGGCTACCGTTGGCGCGCGGCGCGCGGCGGGCAGAATTTCGACGCGCGGCGCATGTTCCGCGACGCCAAGCGCCATGCGGGCGAGTTCGTGTGTCTGCGACGAAGGAAGCGACGGCTGCGCCAGCGCCGCATCGTCCTTCTGATCGACGTCTCCGGTTCGATGAAGGAGCGCACGCAAATGCATCTTGCCTTCGCCCATGCGGTCGTGCGCGCTGCCGAGTCCACGGAAGTGTTCACCATCGGGACGCGGCTCACGCGCATCACCCGCGCGCTGCGGCTGCGCGACTGCGAGCGCGCGCTTGCCGCTGCCTCGCTGCTCGTCCCCGACTGGGACGGCGGCACCCGCATCGGCGAGGCGCTCGCCGCCTTTCTCGCCATCCCGCGTTTTGCCGCGCTGGCACGCGGAGCCGCGGTCGTGGTGCTCTCGGACGGGCTCGAGCGTGGCGATCCGCACGCCATGCGGGACGCGGTGGCTCGCTTGGCCCGTCTCGCTTGGCGCCTTGTCTGGCTTACGCCGCTTGCTGCCGATCCCGGCTTTGCGCCGCGTACCGCCGGTCTCGCTGCGGCGCAGCCCTTTCTTGATGAACTCGGCGACGGCAGCTCGCTTGAGCGCATCTGCGCCCACGTTCTCGATCTGGCGCATGAGAGGGCGGCATGACCGCAATCGTCGACGCGCATCATCATATCTGGCGCCGGGCCGACCTGCCGTGGCTCGACGGACCCATGCAGGCGCGTATTTTCGGCCCCTACGAGGCGATCCGCCGCGACTATCCGATCGACGAATTCCTCGCCGACATCGCCGGCTGCGAGGTGACGAAGTCGGTCTACGTCCAAGCCAATTGGAGGAAAGACGCCTTCGAGGACGAAGTCGCCTACGTCCAGCGCACCGCCGACGAGACCGGCTATCCGCACGGCATCGTGGGCTATGCCGATTTTCTTGCCGCCGACGTGCGCCCGCAGCTCGACCGGCTGAGCAAATATTCCAGCATGCGCGGACTACGCATGCAGCTGCATTGGCATGAGAACCCGCAATACCGGTTCGCGGCGCGGCCTGATCTCGCCACCGATCCGACCGTGCAGAAGAATGTGGCGCATCTTTCCGAGTACGGCTGGAGCTTCGATCTCCAGGTCTTCGCCGGGCAGATGGAGGGCGCCGCGCAGCTCGCCGCCGCCTGTCCCAACGTCACTTTCATCCTGCAGCATGCCGGCATGCTCGAGGACCTTTCGGCGGCAGGATGGGAAACGTGGCGCGCCGGCATGAAGGGCCTGGCCGCGCGGCCGAACGTCGTCTGCAAGCTCTCCGCGCTCGGCACCTTCATCCATCGCAACGATCCCGGCCACATCGCCGCGATCGTGCGCGAAAGCTTGGAAATCTTCGGCCCGGCGCGCTGCCTGTTCGGATCGAATTTTCCGGTGGAGAAATTATGGACCCGCTATCCCGATCTTGTCGCGGCCTACCGGCGCACGCTCGCGCCGTTCGGCGAAGCGGCCGCCCGCGCCGCGCTCCACGACACCGCGACAAGGATCTATCGACTGGATTGACCGCGGCCGACCAGGACATCAAGCAGGGAGGACAACATGGCGCTCGAAATCAAGATTCTCGACTACGGCGACATCGAACTCGAATCGAGTTTTCTGGTGCTCGGCCGCGATTGCGGCCGCACCCGCCGGGTGCCCGTTTACGGTTTTCTCGTTCTTGGCGGGACCTGGCCGGTGCTGGTCGACACCGGCTACCGCTCGAACCAGATCATGGAAACGCTCGGCATGCGCGGGCTGCAATCGCATGAAACGTTGATCGAGAACCAGCTCAAGAAACACGGGCTGAAACTCGGCGACGTGCGCTATGTCCTGCATACGCATCTGCATATCGACCATGGAGGCAAGGACGACCTGTTCCCGATGAACACCACCGTCGTCGTTAATCGGCGCGAGCTCGAATACTCGGTTTCCGGTCTCATGCATCCGCAGTATCCGGCGCCTGACATCAAGCACCTCATCGACCGCCTGCACACCAAGGGCGCGCTACGTTTTCTCGATCTCGAACTGTCGGGGCCGATCGAGGTGATGCCGGGATTGACCTGCGAAGCGGCCGGCGCCCATACCGAGGGCTCGATGAACATCATCGTCAAGACCGCCGAAGGCGTGGCGACGATCTGCGGCGACGTCATCTACGACTTCAACGACCAGATAATCGAGCCCTTCCGCGAGATCGGCGACATGGAGCCGCGCGTCACCGGCAACCACGGCACCACCAAGCGGCAGGAAAAGGCGGCGATCAAGAAGGTCCTCGCCACCTCTCGCTTCGCGCTGCCGGTCCATGACCGGCCGGCAATCATCGAGGGCGGACAGGTCGTCGGCCGGCTGCAGGACGCGGTCCCTGGTCCCTCGGTCCTGTCCTTGCCCCGGCGGCAGTGGTTCGCGGCGTGAGCAAAGGGGGCGCCCGATGAACCATTCCGCGCTGCGCCGCGAGTTCTCGGACCTGATCGATCCCGACGCGCCAGTCGAGCGGCTGGCGAGCGGATTCACTTTCACCGAGGGACCGATCTGGCACCCGCGCGATCAGTATCTGTTGTTCTCCGACATGCCGGCGGACGTGCGGCGGCGCTACGACGAGCGCGGCGGCGTGCGCGAGGTGATGCGGCCGTCGAACAAGTGCAACGGCATGACCTACGACGCGGACCTCTCGCTGATCGTCTGCGAGCATGCGACGTCGAGCCTTCTCCGCGAGCGCGGCGGCCGGCGCGAGGTCGTCGCCTCGCATTTCGGGGGCAAGGAACTCAACAGCCCTAACGACGTTTGCGTGCGTTCCGACGGCTCGATCTACTTTTCCGATCCGTGGTACGGTCGCATGCCGGTTTACGGCGTCGAGCGGCCGCGCCAGCTCGGCTTCCAGGGCGTGTACCGCGTGCCGCCGGGCGGCGGCGAGCCGCAGCTCGTGGTTGACCGTAACCTTTTCGAGCAGCCGAACGGGCTCTGCTTCTCGCCCGACGAGCGGCAGCTCTATGTCAACGACACCGTGCGCGCGCTGATCCGCGTCTTCGACGTCAACGCCGACGGTACGCTCGGCCCCGACCGCATCTTCGCCTCCGGCATTCGCTCCGAACTGGAACCGGGCGTACCCGACGGCATGAAATGCGATAGCGCCGGCAATGTGTGGGTCACGGCTCCGGGGGGCGTCTGGGTCTATGGCCGCGGCGGCGCCCTCCTCGGCAAGGTGCGGGTGCCGGAACTGGTTGCCAATCTGCACTGGGGCAAGGCAGATTGGCGGACGCTGTTCATGTGCGCTACCAACTCGCTCTACGTGGTGCGCACCAAGATCGGCCCCCGCCTCGAACCTTTCATGCGCTCAAGCGCATCGTCCGGCGCCGCGGCATCCGCTGCGCCGGTGGCGTCGTCGGCTCCCCACCGCGCCGACGCCAAAGGCGGACTTTCCCTCGATCCCTCCCGTTGCGCGCTCATCATCCAGGACATGCAGAACGATGTGATGATGGACGGCGGCGCCTTCGCCTCGTCCGGCTCGCCGCAGCACGCCCGCGAGCAGAAGGTCGTTGACAACATCCACCGCCTCGCCGAAGCCTGCCGCGCGCGCGGCGTCCTCGTCGTCCACGTGTGGTTCGTCGTCGAACCGGGCGCGCCGGGTTTCACCCTCAACGCCCCGCTGTTCGAAGGCGTTGTCGACGCCAATGCGCTGGTGCGCGGCACCTGGGGCGCGGCGCCGGTCGCCGGTCTCGAGCCGCAGCCGGGAGACATCGTCGTGGAAAAGATGCGCATGTGCGCCTTTGAAGGCAGCAAGCTCGAAACCGTACTCAAGGCCGGCGGCCGTGACACCGTCATCGATACTGGCGCCTGGACCAATATGTCGATCGAGCACACCGCCCGCACCGCCGCCGACAAGGGCTATTTCGTCATCGTGCCGGAGGACTGCTGCTCGACGATGAACGCCGACTGGCACCGCGCCTCGATCCAATACGCTATGCAGAACGTCGCCGCGGTGACGAAAGCAAGCGACGTCATCGCCGCGCTGGGGTAGCGCATCATTGCGCGGAGTTGCGCATTGAAGCGATCGCGGCAACGACAGCGCGGTCGCTAGGCTCATCGTCTGCTTCACTCATCAATGACGGGAACCCGGTCATTGAGATTTCGGAGGCAGAAGCGTCTACGCTGCTGCCAATTGGCCAAATTCTCGTTGTGTTCCATTCGGTCGCAAGCCTTCACGTTCTCCGGGGCCGGTGCGCAATCAAAACATGCAGGGTCGACGACGTGCCGCCCAGTTCGGCCAGGGCTTTCATTACCGACGATTGCAGCCAGCGCTCGGCATCGGGCTTGGAGCGCCAATGCGTCAGCAACAGATAACGGACTGGTGCAATTTGCGGGAATTCCCGCAGCGGCCCGACGAACTGAAATGGCTACTTCTCGTGCTGGCCGTTGAGCGTCTCGAACGGCAGCGTATCAAAGCGGCTGATCTCTTCAATTAATCGATCCAGCAGTGTGTGGATCTTGTCGGCCGGCGCCGCCGCTTCGCGGGCGATCGCCGTCTCGCAGAAGACCGGGCCAATGATGCTCTCGCCTTGCGCCGGCAGGCGCCACTTGCGGATGTAGGCGGCGCCGAACCAGCGGTCAAGCGCCGCTTTCATCATCGGCCTATGTTTTGGATCGTGGTACCACTGGTCCATCAGATCGGGTGTTTGCCGCTTGCCGCAGAAATACAGCCATGGCGAGCGCGCGATCGGGCCGCCGATGACGGCTAGAAAGCCGGGCGATGCGGCTGCGACCGGCCCCATGCGTTCCTGCTCGCGCCAAAATTCCTCGGCATGGGCTTCATTCACCGTGAAGCCCGCTTCCATGGTGGTCATTGTTTGCGGAATATCGGACATGATCCTCGCCGTCATGATGTGAGCAAAGTTGCTAATTGCAACGCGCCGTCGCAAAATGAAGAGCAAAGCGGAAATTGGCGCTATCCGTTTTTCGCATCGTTATCCGATTTCCGAAACCAGCCACGGATTAAATCCGAGGCACGTGTGCGCCAATAAAGGTAAGAGCGACCAGTCGCCGGGATTCTATCTGATCAATCTGATTGCCAGGAATGAGCACGATGGCATCAGCAGCGGCAGCGAAATTGCAACTGACCACGCCGGATCTCGCCCGAAGCAATCGCGGCAGTGAGCAAGGTCTATTGCCCGCACGAAGTGAAACTCCTTGGCAACAATCGCGGCGTGAGGGCAAATTTAGAAGCAGTGGAGCGCTCGCGTCATTCGCTCGTTAGCCTGTGCTATTCCGCGCCGGTGCGCATCGACGTCGGCAACTTCGAGAATCTTATGCTGATCATGACCTGCGCGGACAGGCCGTTTCCTTCCTGGCCGCGCACGAACCTGTCATCTCCGTCGACACCAAGAAGAAGGGTGTGCCGCAGAGGCACGAAAGGAGTTCGTCATGAACTAGGATCGTGTTGTACAGCTGCGCAGAAGATGAGGGTGGGCCCCTCGGGATCGGCTTTCAGGAGCGGATCTCAAACCAGTCCGAGCTGCTGCGGTAAAGAGCCGTGGTTGTGAGCGTCGGATCAAAAGTCCCAGGCATGACCTGGGGCAGGTGCGTGTCCAAAAGACGAGCGAAAGCGAAC